>DAOUKX010000068.1:0-5894 GCA_034420855.1 Dehalococcoidia bacterium | reverse complement strand
CTACGCTTAGGTGCAATTGTGGGCTTGTTTGCAGAGCGTTACAGCAGCTTGCCCTACGCAGACACGGCCAGCCGGGACGTTTTGGAAGACCTGCTCTTCCTGCAGATGCAGGAATTGCAGCTACTGGAACCCAGCCTTGGCACTTTGGAAGCCTATAACGACCTGTCCTTCCTGCTGGAGCACATCACAAGAAACTCTCTGGAGGCAACGCGCGGTTCTTCGGGCTACAGCCGATAGCCCTCACGAAGTCTCACCGACAGACATGATAAAGCATGACTGGACCAGGCCTTCATCACTCGACCTGGTCCAGTTTTCTTCTCCTCCCCTCTATTCAGGCAGTTGGCTTGCCTCTCACATCCCCTCTTGCATGGTGAAACCAATTCTCACTAAAATCCGTAATATATCAGGAGATGGGCAGGTCAACTCTATTTCCACCGGCAGTCACTGCGGCACACAAAACTAACCGTTATGTCGTGCAAAAATCCGTTGACGCGCCCATCATCGCACACTAGGATTATCAACCGAATATGAGCAAAGGTGAGGATTAATGACCAGAAGACTTACGCCGGCGTTAGCCGTCATCACTCTAACGCTGGTGTTGGTCGCGCTGATTGCGTGTGGTCGACAGACTACTCCCACACCAACTGTCGCACCGCCCGAACCCGCGCCCACCGCAGCCCCGGCGCCTCCCCCCACTCCCGCGCTGGCCCCCGCTCCCACACCTACCGCAGCCCCTGCACCTGTACCCACCCCTGTCCCGACTCCGGCGCCCACCCCGGATCCCACCGTAGCTCCCATGCCGGCGCCAACCCCTGCCCCAACTCCCACACGCGTACCCCGGCCCATACCCACTCCAGCGCCAACGCCCGCACCTACACCTACACCGACCCCCACGCCCACGCCGGAACCGACTGCCGAACCGACTCCCACTCCAACACCGGAGCCGACCCCTGAACCCACTCCGGAACCCGATCCTGCGATTCCCTTTGATCCCTCCGTGAAACGTGGCACCCTCACTAATGGCCTGAGCTACTACATCAGGCAAAACGAGGAACCCCTGGATCTGGCTCAGTTGACCCTCGTCGTCAGGGCCGGCTCCGTCCACGAGGAGGAGGACGAGCGCGGCCTTGCCCACTTCGCAGAGCACATGGCGTTCAACGGCACCGAGCGCTTTGCCAAGCAGGAGATAGTCGAATACCTTGAGTCTATCGGCAGGACCTTTGGCCCCGACGTGAACGCCTATACGAGCTTCGATGCCACCGTCTACCTCCTTGAGATACCAACCGACGACCCCGAAATAACCGAAAAGGCATTCCAGATACTCAGCGACTGGGCCTACGCCATAACCTTCGATCCGGAGGAGGTGGACCTGGAACGCGGTGTCGTCCTGGAAGAGTGGCGCCTCGACCAGGGATTCTCCTCCCGTCTCCAGGACAGCTTGCTCAACCTGCTTTTCGGCGACTCCCTCTACTCCCAAAGAGCCCCCATTGGCCTGCCGGAGATAGTCGAAAATGCTTCTCCCCAGGACCTGATCGACTTCTACCAGCGTTGGTACAGGCCTGATCTCATGGCCCTCATCGCCGTGGGTGACTTCGACCCCGAGTTGATGGAGGCCAAAATAAAGCAGTATTTCGCTCCGCCCCCTGAGGGCGAAGCCGGTCAACAGAGTGCCAGCCTGACAACCCCAACCGAAAGACCCAGCTTCGAAGTCCCGGGCCACGCCGAACCCAACATCGTGGTCTTCACCGATCCCGAATCTCCCGCCACTCAATTCCTGCTCCTACGCAAGTTGGAACCTCAGATTGGGAACGACCTTCCCGCATTCCGCCGTCACGTGGTGGAATCCCTGGCATTCATGATGCTGAACGCCCGCCTTTCCGAACGCGGCCAGTCCGCCGACCCGCCCTACCTGAGCGCGTGGGCGGAGGGCTATCCCTACGTGGAAACCCTGGACCTCCTGGAGTTCGGAGCCTGGGCGGAGGACGGAGGCGCTGAGAAGGGACTGGCAGCCATCCTGGAAGAAATCCAGCGCGTTAGCCAACACGGCTTCACCGAAAGCGAACTGGAACGAGAGAGAGTCAACCTCCTGAGCCTCGTCGAGAGCGCCTACAAGGAGCGAGACCAGATCCACTCGACCACCCTTGCCAACTCCTACGTGGACCACTTCACCCGGGGAGAACCTTATCCCGGAATCGAAGCTGAGTGGGAACTTTACCAGGAACTCTTGCCCCAGATCTCTCTGTCGGAATTCGCTGAAGTTGTGGAAGTCTGGACTGCCTCGGAAGACACAGGCCTCTTGATTGTCCGCCCCGAGGAGACCGAGACCAGCACCGACGCCGATCTGACCGCGGCAGTTAAACATCAACTCGAAACCGCAAATACCCTCGCGGTAGAGCCCTACGAGGACAGCGTTGGCGACGTTCCTCTGCTCGCGACTATCCCGACACCGGGAACCATCTCCTCAGAGGAACACGTCGAGTCAATCGACGCCCAGATGTGGAGCCTCTCCAACGGCATAACCGTCATCGCCAAGCAGACCGACTTCAAGGACGATGAAGTAGTATTGAGTGCCTTCAGCCCCGGCGGTCACTCCCTCGTTGCCGACGAAGATTTCGTATCGGCCCAATACGCAGCCCAGATGGTCGCAGACAGCGGCGCTGGCCCCCATGACAACGTCACCCTGGATAAGCTGCTTGCAGGCAAACTGGTCTCCGTTTCACCCTTCATAAGGGAACTCTCCGAGGGCTTCACGGGCAACGCTTCTCCCGAAGATCTGGAGACCCTCTTCCAGCTGATCTGGCTGTACGCCACCGAACCCAGGCTGGACGAGTCTGTCTTCTCCCGGTACATGTCCCAGTTGATAAGCGTTGCCGAGTATTACGCCGCTGAGCCTGACTCCATTCTCTTTGACACTGTCAACACCATTCTCGGCCAGAACCACCTCCGCGACAGGCCTCTTTCCGTTGAGCTGGTCGAAGAACTGAATATGGAGCGGGCGGCAGCCGTCTACGCTGACCGGTTCGCCGATCTTGGCGATGCCACCTTCGTTTTCGTCGGCGCTTTCGACTGGGATGATCTACGTTCACTGACCACGACCTACCTGGCCGCGCTGCCTACTTCCGGGCGTGCTGAGCAGTGGGTCGACCACAACATAGACCCGCCGACTAAGTTGATTGACGAAGTTGTCAACGCTGGCACCGAACCAAGAAGCAACTCCGTCGTTGTCTTCGCCGGTGACATTGAATGGAGCTCGGATGAAGCTCTCGCCTTTAACGTTGCGGGTGAGATTCTGGGCATCCGTCTTCATGAGCGCGTGCGTGAGCAGCTTGGCGGCACCTATGGCATAGGAGTAAACGCCAGAGCCTCCAGGCTCCCTGATGAAGAATACCTGGCATCAATCATCTTCGGCAGCGACCCTTCCCGCACCGATGAGCTCTTTGCGGCGGTGGTAGACGAAATCAACTGGCTCCGCGAGGGTGGAGAGCAGGACTACCTCAACACGGTCAAGGAACAACTCCGTTCCAACCGGGAGGAAGACCTTCGAGAGAACTCATTCTGGCTCGGCCTCATCCAGAACGCGGCGCAGAACGGCGACCCATTCACGGATCCCGCAGGCCTCGATGAACGATTGGACGCCTTGACCCTGGAGCAAGTCGTGGAAGCTGCGGTACGCTACTTCACTCCCGACCGCTACATCCGCGTCGTCCTTTTCCCCGTGGAAGAGGAAGCCATGCAGGATTCAGGCTGAGTCTAAGGCCGGTAAATCTCCGTGTCCGGGTGGTACTGGTACCACCCAAACCAGAAGGAGGTCAGCGTAGGAAGGCGCGGCAGCGTCCTTGAGGGATCATTCTCAAGGACCAGCGCCTCCTCGGTGACCTCCCATCTCGCCCCGCTGGAGTCCGTCAGGAACCGGGGCGTCGCCTCCGAGTCTTCACCGCCTTCCGCGATAAACGTCTCCCCCTGCCTCTCGTAGGCGCGGGCGGAGCGCGATTCCCCAGACGCCGCAATCACTACCTCAACGCCTCCCACCGTGTCGTTGATCACCCTCTCCGCCCGCAAGTCATCCACCACGTATGCCTTCTTCCCCCCGCCCGTCAGGAGCCCCACAACCACCCTCTTCGGCTCGATGCTCGGGTCTCGGAGCCACACCGGGAACATCACCTCATTCGCCGTGAAATAATCATAGTAGATGGCCCGTGGATTGTCTTCAGGAACGTAGAACTCCGCTCTGTAGTAGCCCGTCTCGTTCGTCAGCACCGTCGTGTCGGGGTGCTCCGCCAGCCACTCCTCCCACGTGGTGACCACGGACGGGAAGAAGGGCTGCTGTATTCCCGAGTTTGCCAGGGCCCCGATAATCGGCTCCCCCGTAAACTGGTGCCACAATGACCGAGTAGCCCGGTCATACATCACCTTGTTGCTGCGGTACAGCATCCCGGAAGTCCCGAAGGTAGTTTCCTCCCCGTTTACGAAGCCGGAATACACGATTCCGGTGCCGCAGAGCGTTCAATACACTAACGAAATCGGCTCCCCGCCCAGCACGTCGTTCGCCAGCTCGTGGGCGTTCATCACCCGCAGTGGGTACGCACGATGCTCCCCGTTGATGGAAACCCCGAAAACTCTGTCGTCGGGAAGCAGGTAATGGGCCTCTTCCGGCCTCACGTGTGGCGGTCGCTCCAGCGGCGGAATACCGTCCGTACGAACTCCGCCCCACACGATCTCGGTCAAGTTCGCCCTGGATCCTCCATCGATGGCCTGCTCCATCAGATCGCCCAGCTCCGGGTCAATCAGGGAAAGCGTATTGGCCTTCCAGCGGGCATAGTCGGAAGGTGGCGCGTACTCCTCATGCCTGGGTCCAAGCCACTCCCTCCACCTTCTCAGGTCGAAACCGAAATCCTGCCCTGTTAGGTCGGCCACCGTCTCCATGCCGGCTATCGCAAGCTCTCGCATGAAGAACGGCAGCGCCTCCAGAATCACGTGCACCTGAGAAACGTCCCCGTTTTCCTTCGCTCGCTCCAACGCCTCCAACGATGACTCCTCAGGGTGAATGAACTCCGACAGCAGGAGGAACATATTCTGGTTGGAATCGTAGACCGCTGGAACAGGGATGGGCGTCGGCGTGGGCGAAAGAGTCCTCTCCGGCGTTGGAGTTGGCGTCTCTCGCGGTATGGGCCGTCTCGTCGGCGAAGGGGAGGGCGCGGCAGTCGCAGCCGTTGGCGACGGCGTCGACGTTGCTGTCCCCGACGCTGTAGGCCCCGCCGTCGGAGCGGCTGGGGTCGCCACGACGGTAGCCGTTGTCGCCTCAGGAACTGCCAACACAGCAGGAGTAGTCCCGGACTCAGGCGTCGAGCCGTCGGATTCATAGTCCTGCCTCTGACAGCCGATAAACGCCAGCACCAGGGCCAATGTAAGCGAAGTTAAGAAAAATATGCGCTTCATAGCCACCATCAAACGAGTGCTATGCAGTATACGCCATCAATCAACACTTCGGATGCAGTCCCCGCCCGGCGTACAGCATGGGTAAGGCGGATAGAACCCGCACCAGATGGCGTGATTATTCCATCACTGCCCGACACCAGGAAGGCTGGTCCCGGTTTGCCAGCCCTAAATCTGACTAACTTAACCCGTTCGCGTAATTAAGGAATGAATACCTGGCCCACGTTCCCACTCAATTCAATGGGAACGAGGAATGCAATAATCGCAGACGAAGCAGGAGCTTTCCAGCCCCTGCTCTGTCGAAGTATCTGGCGTCGTCCTAGCTTTGTGGCGGCGTGTAGTTGACCGTTCGCCGCACCGCCTCGTCAACCGTCTCGGGAGTGACCAAAACTATCGCCCTGAAGCTTATCGCTCCGGCCGACGACGCTGCCAGAGACGCAGCAACGGCCGCGGCATCGTCC
>DAOUKX010000067.1:0-3897 GCA_034420855.1 Dehalococcoidia bacterium | reverse complement strand
CACTATATGTCGTCCGTGGTCCACGGGACCCTCTGCATCACCGATGAGGTGGGACCGGAAGGAGCTCGGGAGCTTGTTCGGGCAATCGACGAAGAAATCGTAGGGACGGCCGGGGTTCCCCGGCAAGAGTTGATCATCCATGTCTTCCAGGGGAGGGAAATTGGCGTTATCGGAGATAGCAGTTTCGACCAGAATGGCAACGGCCTGGAGCGGATATGAACGCCAGATGTCATAACGCAAGCAGTCAAAACGGCAAAGACCGGGGCAAAAAAGGATCAAAGCGGATATGAACGGGAAAATCCCGGCCCCGCCGCCGGTGGTCCGTCTCATTCAGGAGCTTCACCGGCTACCCGGCGTGGGCCCTAAGAGTGCCCAGAGGCTCGCCTACTTCATCATCCGCCAGACTGAGGACGAAGCCCAGGGACTGGCGGAAGCCATCATGGGCGTCAAGGACCGCATCATCTTCTGTTCCGTGTGCCAGAATCTCACCGAAATCGACCCCTGCGACCTCTGCAGCGGCTCCCAGCGGGATAGAAGCCAGGTCTGCGTGGTGGAGGAACCGCTGGACGTGCTGGCCCTGGAGCGGGCGGGTTTCTACAAGGGCCTGTACCATATCCTCCACGGCGTAATCTCCCCCATGAACGGCGTCGGCCCCGAGGACATCCGCATCCGCGAGCTTCTTCCACGCCTCCAGGACGGCAGCGTTAAAGAAGTCATCATAGGCATCAACCCCACCCTGGAGGGCGACGCCACCGCCATGTATCTGCACGGCCTCATCCGCCCCCTTGGCATCAAGGTCTCGAACTTGGCTAGAGGACTCCCCGTCGGCGGACATCTTGAGTACGCCGACGAGATTACCCTCAGTCGCGCCTTCCAGGGACGGCAGGAGCTCTAATGGCTGCGCCGCGGCTATTCAAGACCTCAGGCATCGTGCTGAAGACCGCCCCCTACGGCGAGGCGGACCTGCTGGTTACGCTCATATCCCAGGACGGGTCCAAGCTGCGCGCAATGGCTTGGGGGGCGCGCAAGATGAACAGCCGCAAGATGGGCCACCTTGACATCTTGACGAGGGTTGACCTGGACCTCTACCGCGGGCCAAGCATGTACAGCATCAGGCAGGTGCTTAATCTGGAGTCCTTCGTCGTCCTCAAGAGCCGGCTGGACGCCACCGCAAGGGCCTTCTACCTCGCCGAGCTTGTGGACGGGTTCGCCGTCGAAGCCAGCCCCAACCCGCCCCTCTACAACCTATTCCTGGAAACCCTGCGGTCGGTCCAGGATGCCCCGGAAGACAACGAGCCAATCCTGAAGTTCCAGCTTGAGATGCTCCGGGTCAACGGGTTCATGCCGGAACTGTACCGCTGCGTGGAATGCCGTCGCGACGTTGAAGCTGGGAAACACCGCTTCGTCGTCAGTCTGGGCGGCGTCATCTGCACCGACTGCGCATCCAGGCGAGAGGGCGCAACCCCCCTATCCCTGCCCGCCCTCAAGACGATGCGACACTTCCATCGCAACGGAGATGCCGACTCGTCCCGCATTCGCATCTCCCCCGACCTGTACGAAGAGGTGCGCGCCGTTCTGGACAGGGCAATCCGCTACTGGCTGGACAGAGACGTCCGCTCAAGACGATTCGTAGTACAGGTCCAGCGCCAGAAGGCCCGGGAAGCGGCAAGCTCCCAACCCAAAAGTGTATAATTGCCGGAGTAGCCATGTTTAGCAAAATTCTGGTTGCCAACAGGGGAGAGATAGCCTGCCGCGTCATCCGCAGCTGCCAGCGGCTGGGGGTGCGCACGGTGGCCGTCTACTCTGAGGCGGACAAGGATGCCCTCCACGTGCGCATGGCCGACGAGGCGTACCTCCTCGGCCCGGCTCCCGCCTCCGAAAGCTACCTGAACATAGTTAAAATCGTCGAGGCGGCGGAGACCTCCGGAGCAGAGGCCATCCATCCCGGCTACGGGTTCCTTTCGGAGAACGCCGCCTTTGCCGTTGCATGTCGCAAGGCGGGCATTAAGTTCATCGGCCCGCGCCCTGAAGTCATGGAGAAGATGGGCGACAAGGTCTCCGCGCGCAAGCTGGCCAAAAAGGCCGGCATCCCTGTTATACCCGGCACTAACACCGCCGTCGGCGACAAGAACGCCCCCAAGCACGCCAAGAAGATAGGATTCCCTCTTATGGTCAAGGCCGCGGCGGGGGGCGGCGGCATAGGCATGCAGATTGTCCATTCCGAGGACGAGCTTTCGCCTATCATCGCCCGTGCCCGTCACCAGGCCCAGAACTCCTTTGGCAGCCGCCGGTTGTACTTCGAACGTTATCTGGAGCACGCTTCCCATATCGAGGTCCAGATCCTCGCCGACGAACGAAAGAAGACGATACACCTGCTGGAACGGGACTGCTCCGTCCAGCGTCGCAACCAGAAGATTCTCGAAATTGCCCCTTCTATCAAGATGACCCGGAAGCTCCGGAGAGAACTCACAAAGTATGCGCTGAAGCTGGCCAAGCACGTCGGCTATACCAACGCCGGCACCGTGGAGTTCCTCGTCACCCCCAAAGGCGAGATTTTCTTCCTTGAGATGAACATGAGACTCCAGGTAGAGCACGGCATCACGGAGATGATTACCGGCGTCGATCTCGTGGAGATGCAACTCCGCATCGCTTCCGGCGAGAGAATGCCTTACCGGCAGAAGGACATTGCCAGCCACGGGTTCGCCATGGAAGCCCGCATCTACGCCGAAGACCCAGACATGTTCCTCCCCTCCTCCGGCACGATAGAGGTGCTGCAGGAGCCAACCACCCACGAACACGTCCGAGTCGACGGTCACGTCTACCCCGGCTACAAGGTGGACATCTACTACGACCCTCTCCTGGCCAAGCTCATGTGCTGGGGCGAGACCCGTGAGGAGGCCCGAACCCTGCTCGCCGAGTCCCTCTCAAAGTATCGCGTGTCGGGCGTGAACACCAACGTGCCGTTCCTGCAGAGGGTGGTCTCCAGCGAGGAGTTCAAGTCCGGCAAGTACGACACCTGGCTCGTGGACAACCTCAAGAAGCAGGACGCGGAAAACAAAAACGGCGCCGGGGAACTTCAGACGGAGTCGGAGCGGCGCGAGCTCGCCGCCGCCACAGCCGTGGCCCTTGTGGCCGCCACTGAGGAGGACGAGGCCAGGACGCTCAACGGCAACGGCCATCTCCCCAGCCCGTGGCGCATAGCGGGTCGCATGGCCCAGATGTCGGGCTGGCGCGTATCCGGCAGGGGCTGGCGGTGAAGGAAATCCGCGTCAAAATCGGGGACCGCTGGTACACCGTTGAGGTGGAGGAACCCCTCGGCTCCCCCGCCAGAGTCACCGTCGAGGGTGAGACTTTTCTGGTGGAGGTGGACAGGGGCGGCCCCCGCCGCTCTCCCGCGCGAACTTTCCGTCCCGGTCTGCCGGTCCCCGCAACCCGAACGGGACCACCCGTTCAGAGCGCTGCCGATGACGGCATCATCAAGTCCCCTATGTCCGGCAAAGTCCTAGCCATCCGCGTAAAGCCCGGCGCGAAAGTCGCCTCTGGAGACGAGGTGTGCGTGGTGGAGGCGATGAAGATGGAGCAGAGCATCCGCGCGCCCAGGGCCGGCACCATAAAGAAGATTCACGTCAAACCCTTGCAGCAGGTGAACATCCACGCCCCCCTCGTAGAACTCGACTAACCCACCCTCCTCAACCAACGCCCAACTCTCCCCATTCCCGCGAAGGGAGACCTTTGAACAACTTGGGGGGTTAGCCCTTGGATTGGTGGATAGGGTGCGGAGAAAGCTAGTCTGGCACGGAATTGAGGTTCAGGATAGGCCATGAAGGATAGTGCAGCCACGTGCTTTTGGGCATACCTGCCGTCCTGGCAGCCCAGGTTCCTACCTCACCGAGCTTG
>DAOUKX010000066.1:0-8354 GCA_034420855.1 Dehalococcoidia bacterium | reverse complement strand
GAACCGGGCCGTCGCGGGCTGGCGAATCACGATGTCGATGATATCTTCGCCGTTGAAGTTGCCGCGGTGACCAAGGAAATACTTCTCCGTGTCGTCGTGGTCGTCCTCGTCGTACACGAAGTCCCACAGGAACCGTCCGTAGGGGTTTCGCGGCAGCTTGTTGGAGACCGTCCAGCCGGTGAAGGCGCGGGCGCACTCCTTCACATCCTCCTCCGTATAGTTGCCCTGACCCATGGAGAAGAGCTCCAGAAGCTCCCGACCCCAGTTTTCGTTGGGGGCGTCCTTATGGTTCTCGTTGTTGTCCAGCCAGAAGATCATGGCCGGGTCCCTGGAAAGCTCCACCAGGATCTCCCGGTAGTTGCCCATGCCGCACCGTCGGAAGGTCGCAATCTGGGCAAGCATCTGGTTGCCGTTGTCCACCTTGGAGTAGCCGGTGGCGAAGACGTGATGCCAGAAGAGCACCACCTTCTCGACCAGGGGCCAGGGACTGTTGATCATTCTGTACATCCAGTTGCCTTGCATGTGCAGGGGGTTGCCCGGATTGCGGAACCCGTGGAGGTGGCGATAGAGGATGCCCTCGTGAAAGGGCGGAATATTGTGACCCTCCGGGTCCAGAAGCTCTTCCACAGTGGCTTCGTAACCCCTGGCCGCTCTCTCTTCAAGCTCGTTCCGGGATGCGCCGAATCCGGCGCGACGCATCAGGTGCGCCATCAATGCAATGTCCTTGTCCATCTCCCATCTCCTTAACCAAAGCTCGCCGGTCAACCCTTCCGTGAGGGCAGACCGAATATATTGTATTCATAAATCCGCCTCATGGCTACCTCTGAGCCGAATCGAATGAAACGCCCGCTCTTTCCCTCTGAACGCAATCCGCCTATCATGGTCTTGAGAGACTATGCGCCGGTGAAAACGGCTCTAAGGAGGTTTGACTATGACACAACTGGTACAGGAAAAATGCGTTGCCTGCCGCAGGGACGCGCCAAGGGTTACGGAAGCTGAGATCGCAGAACTGCATCCCATAATCACCGACTGGGAACTGATAGACGTGGAAGGCGTCAACAGACTACGACGCAGCTTCCGGTTCCGAAATTTCCAGCAGGCCATGGACTTCTCGATGACAATCGGGCAGATGGCCGAGGAGGAGGGGCATCACCCCAAGCTCGTCACCGAGTGGGGCCGGGTTACCATCGACTGGTGGACCCACAAAATTCGCGGCCTTCACCGCAACGATTTCATTATGGCCGCCAAGACGGACCAGGCCTTCGGGGATGTGAGAGCATAACTCGCTTGTAGACCAGACCGGTCGCCAAAGTCGGTAACGGCTGATACTTTGCGCCGCACCTAATAATTGACACCGCTAATCTACGCCGCTACAGTCAAAATCGCTCAACCGCCCGCATCACTGCCCATATAAAGCCGGTATGCCTATCAATTTATACAAAAGGCTCAGCAACAAGGCGAAGGAATCCGAGGTCGCTTCAGACGTTCGTCAGTACATGGACCGCTACCGTACAGGCAAGCGCGAGGAGTGGGAAGACAAGAATCAGGCCTTCAGCGACTTTACCGTCCTCTACTACAATCTGGTCACGGACTTCTACGAATACGGATGGGGCAAGTCCTTTCACTTTGCGCCCAGAGGGCCTGGAGAGAGCTTCAAATCATCGCTGGTCCGTCACGAGCGCCGTCTGGCCGATGCACTTGGGCTCAGGCCCGGAATGGTCGCAGCAGACCTGGGATGCGGCATCGGCGGGCCTCTGATTGAAATCGCCCGCTATTCCGGCGCCAGGATCGTAGGCGTAAACATCAACGATTATCAGCTTAGGCGTGCCCGACTCCTTACGGAGAAGGCCGGGCTGAACCATCTGGTCGAGTTTATGCATTGCGACTTCCTGAACGTGGACGCAGCCGATGAGTCCTTCGACGCGATCTACTCAATTGAAGCAACCTGCTGCGCTCCGGACAAACTCAGCATCTATAGCGAGGTCTTCCGTTTGCTGAAGCCGGGCGCCTACTTCGCCAACTACGAATACTGCCTCACCGAACGTTTTGATGCTGAAAACCCCCTGCACCAAAGGATTAAGGCCGACATCGAGTTGGGAGGGGGTCTCCTTGAAATCGACAGTATGACAACGGTTGACGACGCTCTTGAAACAGTGGGGTTTGAGGTGTTGGAAACCCGAGACCTGGCGCTTCAAAACGGTCCGTCGGTTCCCTGGTATCAACCCCTGGCCGGTTCAGGCATATCCTTTGCCAGCTTCCGTAGTTCACGAATAGGACGTTGGGTCACAACTAATTTGCTGAAGGCGATGGAGGCCCTCCACATTGCGCCGAAAGGCGCGGCGCACGTGGCGGAGACCCTGAACCGGTGCGCATCCGCAATGACTGAAGCGGGACGTCTGGGCATCTTTACGCCCATGTACTTCATCCGTGCTCGTAAATCGGGATAATTCTGGTCTGTATGGATGCGTAGAGGCGATTCCTTCTCCGTAAGAGTCACCCGCGTTAAGGACGGCGATGGCTGCATTGTTGTGCGCCTGGGTTGGTTCCGCCGTAGACGAGAGACGCTTGAAGTCCGCCTCCACGCCATCGATGCGCCCGAGTTTGATCAGCCTTTTGGACGTCCAGCATCTCAGCGTCTGAGGCGCATCGCCGAGGGAAAGCGGTTCACGCTGAGGGTCTGGGAACCGCAAGACCAGTTTGGACGTGTTGTCGGCGTTCTCTATCAGCGAAGGCTGGGGCAGTCCGTCAACCGCCAGATGGTGGAATCGGGCATGGCATATCGCTTCACACGCTTTGGCGAGATGAGCGGCCTCAGACTGGCCAGCGCCGAAAGGGACGCTCGCCGGCGTAAGCTGGGCGTCTGGAGCCTTCCCGACGGCGGCGTTCGTCCATGGCATCACCGTCGGCGACAGCGCGCCGAGGCCCGCCGACGCAGCAGCATCGAATACCAGGCGCTCAGGCTGGTCTTAAAGGCTTTGGCATGGTTCTTCCGAAAGCTCTTCCGCTTCCGTTAGACAGCGACGACAGTTGCGAAAATCGCCGACGGTTGACCGCTCTCCAGCCTGCGGCTAGCATTGCGCCATGCTTTTGCTCAACCAAAAAGAGGTGGAAGAACTTCTAGACCTGGACACGCTGATTGACGCCCTCGCGTCGGCCATGGTCGAGCTCACCGACGGCCAGGTGTCCCAGCCCCCGCGCATCGGGGCGCAGATACAGCAGCGGGAGGGCAATCTGCTGGTCATGCCCGTATACCTGCCTGGTTCGGAGTCGCTGGCCGTTAAGCTGGTGAGTATTTTCCCCCACAACCACGCGCTGGGGGTGCCCAGTCACCAGGCTCTCATAGCGGTATTCGACGCCGAAACGGGCGCTCCCGCCGCCGTTATGGACGGCGAGCACATTACCGCCATGCGCACCGCCGCCGGCTCCGCCCTTGCAACGCGCCTGCTGGCCCGCCGCGACTCCCGCGTGCTCGCCATACTTGGCACCGGCGTTCAGGCCAAAGCCCACGCCGTCGCTATTCCCCGCGTACGCCAGATAACCGAAATTCGCATAGCTGGAAGATACGCCGCCAAGGCCAGAGCGGTTGCCCAAGAGCTTTCAGCGGAACTCGGGATATCGGCGAAAGGGACAGACTCATTCCATGGAGCGGTGTTAGGCGCAGACGTGGTATGCGCCTGCACCCATGCCGCTTCGCCGGTGCTGCTGGGCAAGTGGCTGGAACCCGGCGTCCACGTCAATTCCGTCGGTCTGAACTTCCAGGGTCGGGAGATGGACGACGAAACGATTCGCCGGTCGAAGGTGTTCGTCGAATCCCGCGAAGCCGCGCTTGCCGCGCCGCCAGCGGGCGCCAACGACCTTACATGGCCGATACGCGATGGCGTAATCGACGAATCCCACGTCCTCGCCGAAATCGGCGAGCTGGTGAAACGTGGCCATCCGGCTCGTACCTCCGACGACGAAATCACCCTCTACAAGTCGGTGGGCGTGGCGGCGCAGGACGCCGTCGCCGCCAGAATGGTCTTGGCGGATGCAATGGAAAAAGGTGTGGGCTCGGACGTGAAAATGTAGGGACGGTCCGCGAATCACTCAACTCCTCTATCCACACGTTATTCAAAGTGCAGCGAAGAATCTCGTCGAACGGATACACAGTTGACCCAAATGAATAGGGGCAGGATCAAACCTGCCCCTACATTCCTCTCACCCTGAGCTTGTCAAAGGGTGTATCTAGTTCTTGCCCAGCACCCGCGGGCCGTAGAGCCGGACGGAATTGTCCCAGAGGATCTTCCGCTTCGTCTCGTCAGTGATGTTGTGGCTGAGGAAGCTGTCTACGGCGCCCGGAATCGGCGCGTCCGGGTGCGGCCAGTCCGTGTTGAAGATCAGGTTGTCGTTAAGCTGGGAGGCGGCGAACTCAAGCTGTCCCTCGTCGGCGTCGCAGGCCACGAAGCACTGGCGGGCGAAGTACTCGCTGGGCGTCAGGCGCACCTCTTCGCCGTACTGGAACCGACCCTGACGTCCCACTGCGTGGTCGTCCATCCGGCTCAACCACCACGGCACCCACCCGGCGTTGGCCTCCAGGAATGAGACGCGCATGTTGGGGAACATCTCCAACACCTCGCCGAAAATGAGCGTCCCCATGGCCAGCATGGCGTCCAGCGGGAAGGACAGAGCATGGCTCACAGACGCAAGAGTGGGAGTGGTGGTGTAGTCCTTGAACACCCGCTGCTGGGAGCCGCCGCCGTGGAACGACGCTGCCAGGCTGAGCTCGTCAAGCGTTTCCCACAGCGGGTCGAATTCCTCGTCGGACCACTTGCGCGATTCGCCGGGATCGGGAAGGTTGATGGCCGTCGCCTGCGGGCAGGGGCCCATCCGACGCGCCTCCTCGATTGCCTCGTTCACGTCCAGCAGCGTCACCTGGGCAATGAACTGTACGCGCCCGTCGGAGTCACTGCAGTAGTCCGTCGCCCAGTTGTTGTAGGCGCGGACCAACGCTGCCTGCAACTTGGGGTCCGTGATGCTGCTTGAAGTGGCGCTGTTGCCGTTGGTGGGGAAGCCGACCTGGATGTCCAGCCCCTCCTTGTCTATCTCCGTCAGACGGTCCGGCAGCGCCCACCAGCTGCGCCAGGCGTCGCCGAACCGCTCCTCGCAGTCGGCGAAAACGCTCTCCGGTCGAACGGAGCCGCGTCCCTCGGGGAAGGCCTCGCAGGGGTGATAGTTGAAGAGATACCGGCCCACGTGGCCGCTCACGAGCGGGCGACGATGGTGGAACGGCTTCTCAACGTAGTTGTCCCAGATGTCCAGGGGCTCCTGCATGTGCCCGTCCCCGTCGATGATTCTGTAACCGTTTCTCATTCCAGCCTCCTATGATTCAAACCTAGCGGACGTTGCGTCCCGATTAACCCGCAGAATACCCCCAAAGCCCACACCTTGTCCAGAAGCCAGATACTCATTGTTGACGATAGTATCGTATGGCGATATTATGAGTCGAAGGAGGAAGCACATGAACACCTCAGACCTTATTCACCCTGGAGAACACTTGGCTGAGATATTGGTTGAATTGGAAATTACGCAATACAGGCTGGCCAAGACCATGGGAGTTCCGCAGATGCGGATCCACGAAATTGTTCACGGGCGAAGGTCCATCACGGCAGACACGGCGTTGCGTATCGGGCGGGCCTTGAGTATGACTCCCGACTCCTGGCTCAATCTCCAGCGGATGTACGACCTTGATGTTGCCCGCGCCAAGGTTGACCTCTCCGCCATCAAACCTCTCATCGAACTTGCAGACTGAAGGCGGGAGACGGGGTGCTGCCAGGGTGGGAGAGTCTGAACGCAACTACTCTACAACCTCATTCACTTGGCTCTGCAAGAATAACGCGCCTGCCATCTGTCATCACCAGCACCTTCTCTTCAATACTGTCCCACGGCAATAAAGAAAGCAACGGTTCCCTATTGTTATAGCCTAGATTGCGAAACCCATAGTCGTATCTGAGTACCCTTGCCGGACTACCCAATTGCAGAATGTTTGGCCATGTACGGTAGTATTCGGGTAGACTACGGTAACCACGCCCCGGTGCTGGCTCTAGCAGCAAAACGGTTGGCCACTCTAGGTGGTTATCCACGGCACTAAGCTTGGTAGTTTTCACTTCCGTCAGTGTACGTTGTTCAGAGCCATCTGATGCAATGGTATGAACAGAATATGTCAGTTCCCAATCAGGTGCATACGTATGCCCAGCAATCTCAAAGTTGATTCTTGAAGCATCGGAAGACCATCCGAAACCTACGATAGAGATTCCATCATATCGTTTTGATTCCCAGATTTCGTAAAAGTCCGATATCTGCCGCACCTCGGAACCATCTAGCTGTGCCACGTAGAGCGAGCTTAACCTACCATAGCGCTTGGCAAGAAACGCTATTTGTTTGCTGTCCGGAGACCATCGAAACTCTATTATTTCCTCTTCAGGCAAGATCAAGTCATTGATGCCTTCACGGGTGCTTGGGTTCGCATCCTCACCATTTGCCCAAGCCAGCTTCTTCAAATCCGATCCATCAGCGCCTGAAATGTACAAGGCCTCCCTCGTGACTGTCGTGCCCGAGGTTTTAGTAACACGATTGAACCTAGTACTATTATACGTGTCTATCCAGTCCACAGTCTGATGTTTTTTTTCTTCGCCCACAAACGCCAGTCGACTACCGTCAGGCGACCAGACTGGTGCATCGAACTGAGCGATCACACCTGGCGCAACAGTCCGCTCGTCTGAGCCATCGGGTGCAACTGTGAAGATTTGCGGAGAACCTTCTTTCTCGGAAACGAATGCTATTCTGGTTCCATCAGGCGACCAAGACGGGCTCACGTCATTCCACGAGTTTGATGTTAGCCTTCGGAGGTCACCACCCTCGATATTCTGTACTGCAATCTCATAAGTGTGTTTGTAAAGCTCACCCGTTGCATATCTGAGAGTGGTGTATACCACTTGAGACCCGTCGGGTGAGACGGAGGGAGAAAAGTCAATTTCGTGGGTCCCACTATAAGGACCAAGAGATAAACTTGAACCTGAGAGCAGATCTAGGCTCTCACCGTCTGCATCGACTGCATAGATTCGTCCGCGATGCCCAAAGACGATTCGTGACCCGTCCGGCGTCCAATGCGGTGTGATTTGCGCTTGGCCATTTTCCCAACGGGACCAGAATTCATCAGTCTGATCGTAAGACTTATTGTATATGTCCCCAGACTCGCAGAACGTAACCGACGAGGCAAGAAACGGAAACGAAAACACCAGTAGGAGAATAGCCCTGACGACTAACCTCTGGTCGATGGCCCGCGTTCTGGGTCTCATTGGACGAACACTTGGCTAGAACCACACTCCCTAGTCCACCACCCGCTGGAACGCCCGCCTCAGCCGCGGGCCGATCTCCCGCAGGTGCTCTAGCGACGCGTTGCTGAAGGCCAGTCGCACGTGGGAGTCAACCATCTTTTCCTTGTTCACGTAGAAGTTCGTGCCCGGTGGGAAAAGCAGCCCCTCGTGGGCCGCCGCATTCGACACCTCCGTCGAGGTGGCTCCGAGACACTCGAACCAGAAGAAGAAGCCCCCGCCATGCTCGTTGAACCGCACGTAAGGCTCGCAATGCTCCGCCAGCGAACCGGCCAGCGTGGCGCACTTCTCGGAGTAAATGGCGCGCATCCGCCTGATGTGGGGGTCAAGCCTGCCGGAGGTGATGAATTCCGCCAGCATGTGCAGCAGCAATGGACTCGTGCCCATGTCGAACCGCACCCGACCCAGCGCGTCGATGTGCTCCTTCGATGCCTGAATCCAGCCCGCCCTCAACCCAGTGGCGATGACCTTGCTGAAGGTGCCTATCTTCAACACGCCCGCACCCTCGGCCATGGAGTAGATTGACTTGGGCGGCGCTTTATCGAAGAAAAGCTCGCTGTAGGTGGCGTCCTCCACGATTAGCACCTGCTCTCGGGCGCACAGGTCGATGAGTTCCGCCCTTCTCGACTCGGTAAGCGTCGTGCCCGTGGGATTCTGAAAGTCCGGGTTCAGGTAGACGAACTTGACTCGCTTGCCCTGCGACTTCGCTCGCTGGATTGCGTCGGCTACCCCGTCCACCGACATGCCGTCTTCCTCCACCGCGACTTCCATCAACTCCGCCATGTGGCCGCGAATGGCGCGGATGGTCCCGGAGTAGGAGGGCTCCTCAACGATAACCACGTCGCCGGGCGTGATGAAGGCCTGGCAAAGATTGTCGAGACAGCCGGAACCGCCATTGTGAATGATGAAGTTGTCCGGTTCGAAGCTCATGCCGTCCAGGACGGACTGCCGCTCCGCCATGGCCTCCCGCAGCCCCTCGAAGCA
>DAOUKX010000065.1:0-9876 GCA_034420855.1 Dehalococcoidia bacterium | reverse complement strand
CGCAGTAGATTATGTTGGGGTTGCGGGGGTCGCGGGTGAGGTTCCAAAGGCTGTAGTCGGAGAGGGGGGTGTCCAGCATTTGCCAGGTGCGTCCGGCATCGGGGGTGCGGTAGAGGCCCTTGTCGGTGCCGGCGAGGAGGGTCTGGGGGGCGTCGGGGTCGGTGGAGAGGCAGCGGACGATGGCGTCGGAGTGCATGCCCTGGTCGATGCCGGCGCGGGACCAGGATTGGCCGTTGTTTGAGCTTCGCATGACGCCTTGGCCTGCGGTGGCTACGAGGACGGTGATGTTCTTGTTCATGATTGCCGCTCCCTTCGCGGTTTTTCGACGTTTGGGGTTGAGGTTATTGTAGGGGGTGGGGATGGTTGCGGCAAGGTCATTGCATGACGTGATCCTTCGGCTGCGCTCAGGACAGGGTTTGGTGGGGTTGGGGTGTGGGGGAGGGGTTTGGTGGTTGCGGCGGGTGTATGCGCTGGGGTTAGGGGCAGGTGGGGAGGTCCAGGGAGCGGAGGTCGTGGTTGGGGATGGGCCAAAGAGCTTCGGGGATGCAGCCGGTGAGGGGGTTGCCTGTGAGGTAGAGGGTTTGAAGGTTGGGGATGTTACCGAGTTCCGGCGGGATGTCGCCGGTTAGTTGGTTTTCACTCATGATCAGGGTTACCAGGTTTGGAAGGCTGCCGAGACTTGCAGGGATCTTGCCGGTTAGCTGGTTGTTTTTGAGGCGGAGCTTCACCAGGTTGGAGAGGTTGCCGAGTTCCAGTGGAATCTCTCCGCTTAGTTTATTTGCACTGAGGTTGAGGTCTACCAAGTTGGAGATATTGCCCAGTTCCGGTGGGATCTCTCCGCTCAACTGGTTTCTATCGAGGGAAAGTTCTTGTAGGCTGGAGAGCGTGCCCAATTCCGCGGGAATCGTTCCGGACAAGTTGTTGTCGGCAAGGAAAATTTCGGTGGCGTGACCGTTGACGTCGGTGGTGACGCCGTGCCAAGTGCCCAGAGGCTTGTCGGTGAGCCAGTTGGAGTTGTTGGTCCAGTTGGGGCCGTCGGTGACTTCGTAAAGGGCGACGAGGGCCGCTCGGTCTGTTGTTTGCGGGATTTGGACGATTTCGCAGAAGGGAAGGCCGAGAGCTGCAACGTCACCTGCAGGTGCGCTTGCTCGGTTCAGGGGTATGCAGCCTGAGAATTGGTTGCCGCCGAGATAGAGCGTATCAAGGTTGGGGAGAGTGGCTATTTCCGACGGGATTTCTCCGCTCAATCCGTTCTCGCCAAGTCGCAGTTCTATGACGCTACCGCTGGTGTTTGTTGTGACGCCGAACCATGTGTTTACGGGGGAGTGGGTGAGCCAGTTGGTGTTGTTGTTCCAGTTTGCGCCATCGGTGGCTTCGTAAAGGGCGACGAGGGCTTGGCGGTCTGCCGCTTGTGCTTCTTGGATTGATTCACAAGATGGTAGGTTGAGGAAGGAGAAGTCGTTTGTATCGATGGAAAGAAGGCTTTCGGCAATGCAGCCAGTGAGGGGGTTGCCGCTGAGGTAGAGGGTGCTCAGGGTGGGAATGTTGCCCAACTGAGGTGGTATCTGCCCAGTCAACCGGTTTCTTGCCAAGGATAAATGCGCCAGGTTAGTGAGATTGCCCAGCTCTCCCTATATCTCTCCGGACAACAGATTATTTTCGAGATTAAGAATGTCAAGTTTTGAAAAATTGCCAAGCTCTGACGGAATCTTCCTATTCAGCTGATTATGGGCGAGGGAGAGACATCGTAAGTTAACAAGATTGTCAAACTCCGTCGGAATCGTCCCGTCAAGCCGGTTGACCTGAAGATCCATCACCTCCAGATTGAGGAGTTTGCTCAACGCAGTCGGCATTTTGCCACTCAACCGGTTTTTAGTGAGGGAGAGAAATTGCAGGTTGGAGAGATTGCCTAGTTCAGGCGGTATAGGACCCGTCAATTGATTGTTAGCAAAGGATAGCCCCACTAGTTTGGAGAGTTCGTCTAGTTGGGGGGGATCTCGCCGCTCAACTGATTGTTGCTAAGGATCAGCCAATTCAGCTCGGAAAGGATGCCGAGTTCCGGTGGCACCACTCCAGCCAAGTTGTTGAATTCGAGATGCAACTCGACAACTTGTCCGTCAGTGTTGGTGGTTACGCCGTGCCATTCGCTGAGAGGAAGGTTGCTGAGCCAGTTTGTGGCGATTTCCCAGTTGGGGCCGTCGGTGGCTTCGTAGAGGGCGACTAGAGCCGCTTTTTCCGCGGCTTGCGGGTCTTGGGTGATTTCGCAGAAGGGAAGGCCAAGAGTTTTGACGTCATCGGTAGGTACGTTTGCAAGGTCTGCGGGTATGCAGCCAGAGAGTTGGTTGCCGCCGAGGTACAATACTTTCAGGTCGACTAGAGTGGCCAGTTCTGGTGGGATTTCGCCGCCTAAGCCGTTCTCGCCAAGCCTTATCTCGATGACGTGGCTGTTGGAATGGGTGGTTATTCCGAACCATTCGTCAAGGGGTTTGTCGCTGAGCCAATTGGTGTTGTTGATCCAGTAGAATCCGTTGGTGGATTGGTGGCGACGAGGGTTAGAAGCGTGAAGAATACGCTGTATTTCAGCAGTGTAGTTGTGAAAGCGGCCATGTTGGTTGGTGTCTCTACTAGATTATATGCGGTTTGTGGGGAAAGCGTTCCATGCAAGATAGACGTGGTTTAAGGGGAATTGGTGGCGCCTGGGAGCGATATTCTTCGACTCCGATGTGCTTCGTTCAGAATGATGTGTTGGGGGGGTGGGACCTCCCGACCGCGCCCAGCCCTGGGCCCCTGCTTTCGCAGGGGTGACGAAGAAGAGACGCGGGAGATTGGGCGTGGCGAAGGGCGCTCGACCCTTCGACAGGCTCAGGGTGAGAGGCAGCCCTGCGGTGAAGAGAGGATGGATTCCCGCCTGCGGAGACCTTTGCATAACCCGGCTATCTGTCCCACCGCCACCCCTATTACACTCACCTCAATCCTCTCCCAGGACGGGAGAGGAGGGAAGACGGATGCGGAGATGACGGTTATGCAAAGGTCTCCCTGCGCGGGAATGGGGGGGAGTTGGGGGGTTGGCGATTTCTGGCAACGAGATTCTTCGTCGCGGGGCCTCCTCAGAATGTCATTTGGGAGAGGAGGGGGACGGATTCCCGCCTACGCGGGAGTAAGGGGGACTGGATTCCGGCTTTCACCGGAATGACGGGGGCGTGGAGGGGGGGAAGGGGTTAGAGGGTGAAGACCTGGAAGGAGACGGCGAGGGGGGCGCCGAATTGTTTGCCGACGAATTGGGCGTGGGAGCGGAGCATTTCGTCGGGGTTGACTTTGAAGGAGAGGTTTTCTAGGTATACGCGGTGCTCTTCCAGGGAGGCGACGCCCTTGTCGAAGGAGTGGGTGACGTCGACGGCGTGGGTGGGCTGGGGAGAGCCCGCGATGCAGACCATCTTTACGCCGTTCCAGGGTTCGAGGTTTTCTTCGATTAGTTCGGGGAAGATCCAGGGGTTGCCGGCGTCCTGGGAGGCGTCGAGGGCAGCGAGTCCGGCGGCGCGGTGGTCGGCGAAGTTGAAGCTGGCGCCGCCCCAGGTGAGGTGGTAGTTGGGGGCGAGGATGACTTCGGGTTTGTGTTTGCGGATGGCGCGGGCGATGTCGCGTCGGAGGGCGGGGCCGTATTCGATGACGCCGTCCTTGTGGTGGAGGAATTCGACGGTGTGAACGCCGACTGCGGCGGCGCTTCGACGTTCTTCCTCTTCTCGGAGGGGGCCGACCTGGTCTGGCTGCATTGAACTGATGCCGGCTTCGCCGCTGGTGATCAGGAAGTAGACGACGCTTTTGCCCTGGGCGGTCCAGCGGGCGATGGCGCTGGCGGCGCCGTATTCGAGGTCGTCGGGGTGGGCGGCGATAGCGAGAGCGCGCTGCCAGTCTTCGGGGAGTGGTAACAGCTCCTGAGATTGTGTCACTTGGTGGCTCCTGTTATTGATTTGGAGAGTTTCACGGGGAGTGGGACACCCTCACCTCAATCCTCTCCCAGGACGGGAGAGGAGGGAAGGGAGAGACGGAGATGACGGATATGCAAATGTTTGGCGGAGGGGTGGGAGGACTTCTTTGGCCATGCGTCGAACGTCGTCCATGGTGGTGTGGTAGCGGAGGGCGCGCTGGCGGATGTCCGGGAGGGCCTGGGTTCCAGCTTCGTCGAAGGGGGCGCGGAGGCTGAACATGAAGGTGGTGACGCCGAGGTCTATGAATGCTTTGAGTCGTTGTCGGACCTGGTCAGGGTTGCCAACAAGGGTAGTCTTCTGGGCTTCTTCAATGGAGACGTTGGCATCCTTGGCGTTGACGGATAGGGCGGAGGCGATGCGGTTGGGGTCTTCGCTGATGAGGAAGTCCATGTTGAGGGAGAGGGAGATTTCTGACGGGTCTCGGCCAGCCTTCTCGCAGTAATTGTGGAGGATTTTGAGCTTGCGTCGATAGTCTGCGGGGACGCCGGTGATGTTCCAGTTCCAGTCGTCGGCGACACGGGCGACCATGGGTAGGGTGAGCTGCTCGCCTGCGCCGCCGACGAGGATGGGCGGGTGGGGCTTCTGGAGGGGTTTGGGCCGGAAGGGGGCGTTGTTGAGTTTGTAGTAGCGTCCATCAAAGTTGGCGCGGTCTTCCGTCCAGAGGAGGCTGATGACGCGGATGGTCTCTTCGAGGCGTCGGATGCGTTCGGCGTTGCCGGGGAAGGGAATATCGTAGGCGTGATGCTCGGGTCGGTGCCAGCCGGCGCCGATGCCTAGGATGACGCGTCCGTTGGTAGCGTGGTCGACGGTGGTGACGGCTTTGGCAAGGGCTACGGGGTGGCGGAAGGTGGCGCTGGTGACGAGGGTGCCGATGCGGGGTTTGGTGACCACCTGGGATAGGGCGGCGAGGAGGGTCCATGCGTCGGTGACATCGCCGTCTTCGTGGGTGGTGCCGGTGGGGAGATAGTGGTCGTAGACCCAGAGGTCGTCGAAGCCGAGCTGTTCGAGTTCCAGCCAGGTGTCCCTGAGCTGGGGCCAGGTGGTCTCCTGCTGACCGGTCTGGATGCCGAATCTGACGTTGGGCATGGGGTTTCTCCAAGTTTCTGTTTTTGTGAGGGTACAGGATACTATACGGGATGTGGGATTGGGACTCGGAGGCGGGCTACCACAAGGGACGCTCCTACGAGGAAGGGGATGGATTCCCGCCTACGCGGGAATGGCTGGAGGGGAACCCGCCCGACACCGCCCCGCCATGGGTCCCTGCTTTTGCAGGGGTGACGAAGAGGAGACGCAGGAGATTGGGGGTGGCGTAGAGCGCTCGACCCTTCGACAGGCTCAGGGTGAGGGGGGGACTGCGTTGCGGGGGGTTGGTGGTTACGCGGGACTTGGGTGTGGGTATAGCAGCGGGCGGCTTGCGAGCCGCGCCTACGGGGGGATGGGAGTACCCTCACCTCAATCCTCTCCCAGGACGGGAGAGGAGGGAAGAGGGGGATTAGTTCTTGTCAGGGTTGGGGCCAGCATTTAAGATAGTCTGCGATATGCAACTAATTCAGGCGCAGCGCCCAGGACGAGGGACATTGGCCCCGGGTTTCCGGGTGGAAGATACGGAGGGGAAGTAGGGAATGCCGCCCTTTGAAGCGAACAACAACTTTGGCACCGTAACTCAGATAAGCGCAGAGGCGCTGGGTGAGCCGGGAAACAGGACGTTTCGGTTGCTGGTGGAATCAGGGGCGGCGTTCGCCCAACTCTGGCTGGAGAAGGAGCAGCTTCAACAGCTGGCGGTATACATAGAAGAGATCAACCAGGAGGGGCCAAGGCGTGGGAGGCGGGGTAGAAGGCGGGAGCCAGAGCCGACGTATGACGGCGGGTACGTGAGGCTGGAATTCAAGGTTGGCAGTCTTTCCATGGGGCACGACGCCGACATCGACTCGTTCCTATTTCTGATTCACGACACGGAAGCCGTGGGAGAGGATACACCGGACCTTTGCTTCTGGGTGCCGCAGAAGATGGCGTTGAAGCTGTCCAAGGAGGCGTTGGACGTCTGCGCAGCGGGCAGACCCCGCTGCTTGCTGTGCGGCCAGCCAATAAACCCGGAAGGGCACATGTGCATTCGACTCAATGGCCACCAAGCGCTGCAGCCCTGAACAGGCGGAGGAACCGTCGCTGACCTTCGAGGACGAGGCTAGCCAGTCGCGGCTGCTGAGGGATGGGGAGGTGGTCTCCTGCATTCTGACGCCGGTGGGTTCCAACTATACCTTTCTCGCGAAGCTACGGGATGACGACGGTGAGGAGATGCGGGCGATCTACAAGCCTATGAAGGGTGAGATTCCGCTGTGGGACTTTGAATCGGGGACTTTGTACAAGCGGGAGTACGCCGCTTACCTGTTCAGCCAGATTCTGGGTTGGGAGTTTGTGCCGGAGACGGTGATTCGGGAAGGGCCCTACGGCGTGGGGTCCATGCAGCGGTTCGTGGAGCACGAGCCGGGGGTCACGTACCGGGAGCTTAGAGAGTCCAACCGTGGAGATTTGAAGCGGATTGCCTGCTTCGACATCATTGCGAATAACGCCGACCGGAAGGCGGTGCATTGCATCAAAGGACTGGACGGACGGGTGTGGGGAATAGATCATGGGTTGACGTTCAACGCAGCGTTTACGCTGCGGACGGTAATTTGGGACTTTTGGGGGGAGGATCTGGAGCCAGAGACGCTGGGGGCGATGGAGGGTTTCCTGGAGGAGGTCTCGGCTCCGCAGGGTCCGGTGAAGGAGTTGGCGGAGTTGCTGCAGCCGGAGGAGATGGAAGCGCTGGCGCAGCGGACAGGATGGCTGGCGAAAGCGGGGGCGTTCCCGGAAATGCGGCGTTTCTAGAGGGGAATCACCCCCCCATCTAAATCTTCCCCCATAAAGGGGGAAGGGGTTACAAGCACTCGCGGGAGAGTGAGGTAGGATGGGAGTTCTTCCGTCATAGGGGGAGGAGGAGTGGACCAGCTTGACACTTCTTCAAGCTGAAAACTAGAATTAGCAATAGTCGAGAGGCAGGAGGTAGGTGTCTATGCAGGAGATGACCGTAGATAGCATTCGGGTCAGCCTGATGAACTACCAGCGGGTGGTCATTCTGAAGGAGATGGAATCTGACAGGCACCTACCCATCTGGATTGGCCCCGCGGAGGCTGACGCAATCGCGGTCAAGCTGCAGGGGATCTCGGTCCCGCGGCCACTTACCCACGATCTGTTGCAGTCGGTGATAGACAATCTGGGCGCGGAGATCAGTTACATCCGGATAAACGATTTGAAGAACGACACTTTCTTCGCCAAGATTGGGGTGTCGATGAATGGGAATAAGGTGGAGGTGGACTCGCGTCCGAGCGACGCGATTGCACTGGCGGTGCGGGCGCAGGTGCCCATTTACGCAGAAGACAACGTTCTGGACAAGGCGGGCATTCAGCTAGACGCCGATACGGGTCGTCCGATTACCAAGGAGGACATGACCACGGTGGACGAGGACAAGCCCACCAAGGTGAGGGAAGAGGAGCTGCAGAGGATGTCCGCCTTTACGGACTTCATCAACACTCTGGACCTGGAAGACATCGGCAAGGGCGAGGCGAAGGAGAAGCCCGAAGAAAAGGGCACTACGACGGAGAACTGAGACGGCTTCGACCACAGCGTTCT
This sequence comes from Dehalococcoidia bacterium, assembly GCA_034420855.1. Classification (GTDB taxonomy): domain Bacteria; phylum Chloroflexota; class Dehalococcoidia; order Lucifugimonadales; genus JAPULR01. The sequence goes on along the minus strand of DAOUKX010000065.1, from coordinate 2,224 downwards.
TGTTGACTTTAAAAAGTGCTAGTGATAGAGTTCACCAAGTTTTGAAGGTAGCGAATGTCCGGTTGGCGCCTGGCAATGCAGATGGTGGGACTGGGGTGGTACGTAGCGGTATGCATCGTTATCGGACTGCTTGCCGGGTTATGGCTGGACAGGAAGTTTGAAACCTCGCCCGTATTTTTGCTCGTTGGGACATTGTTGGGAGTGGTAACGGCTTTTTACGGCATGTACAAGTTGATGGCCCCATTTCTACAGGACTCATCTCAGAACAGGCCTAATGGGGAGCGTAAGGGGCGTTAATGCCCAAGTCAGCCTTAGCTAAGCCGCTTATTATCGGGGCCGGATTGAGCCTCGTGGCTTTGCTGATATTCGGGTTTGTGGTTGGGGCGGTTGGGTCGGAGCTTTTCGGCACCAGCACGATTGTTAAAGAGCCGGAAGTGCATCTGCCTTCTTCGGCGGTTTTCCCAGCGGAAGAGCGGGAGATTGCGGCCAGGGGCGGCAACCTGGGATTCACCGGCTTTGCCATCACCAATTCGATGCTGTCTTCGTGGCTGACTTCTATTGTGTTGATTGTGATACTCGTGCTGGCGGCTTCCCGCAGGAAACTGGTGCCGGGGCGTCTGCAGGGTTTTGGAGAGGTGATTGTGGAGGGGTTGATGAACTTTGTGGAGGGGGTTTCCGGCAAAGGAATCGCACGGGCCTTTTTCCCGATTATCGCGACGATTTTCCTGTTTGTGCTTTTTAATGCCTGGATGGGACTGCTGCCGATATATCCTTCGTTGGGGTTTAACTCGTCGGAAGAGGCGAACGCCGAATATATCGCCAAGGCGAAGGAAGGGAAGGCGATGCACCTTCACGGGACCATCGCCAGCGTGGGTGACGGCGAGTTTACGCTGGAGGACGGCACGGTGTTTCACCTGGAGCCGGAATCGGAAGTAGGTGAGGAGCTATCTAAAGGATGCTCACCGGCGCCGTGCGTTTCCGAGAGCGCCGTTGGGAAAATAGTGAAATTCGATGCCGTCAAGTCCGGCGGGTCGTTGATTGTGAAGCACGCTGAGAAGGGGAAGACGCCGCGAATCGACCTGCTGCGGCCCGCGGGCACGGACGTGAACATGCCGCTGGCCCTCGCGGTGGTGGCGTTCCTGTTTGTTGAGATCTGGGGGCTGAGGAGGCTGGGATTCGGTTATCTGGCCAAGTTCTTCAGGTTCAAGACGCTGATAAAGGGACCGAACCGGCTGTTCAACGGGCCGATTGACCTGTTTGTGGGAATGCTTGAAGGGTTGAGCGAATTCATCCGGGTGGTGAGCTTCACCTTCAGGTTATTCGGGAACATGCTGGCGGGGAAGCTGCTGATTCTGGTTTCGGCATTCCTTGTGCCATTCGTCTTCAGCATCCCCTTCTATGGGCTGGAGATTCTGGTGGGATTCATACAGGCGATGATCTTTGCGGGTCTGACGCTTACGTTTGCCACACTGGCTATTGCGCACCATGATGAATAAGGAGAGACAGGGAGGGGGTAAAATGGATTCCCGCCTGCGCGGGAAGGGGGAGGTGGTCCGAGGTGGGAGAGAGGTAAGGGATAAGATGAGGGGTGCTCGACCCTTCGACAGGCTCAGGGTGAGCGGACCGTGGAATACAAGGAAGTGAACGGAGGAGAGAGATGGACGTACTGATACTGCTTTTTGTAATTGTGACCAGCGTCGCAACGCTGGGGACGCTGGCGGGGGTGTTTGCCCTCTACGCCAGCCAGCAGGACTAAACACCTACAAACTAATGTGTGAGGAGGACCCATGCTTGGATTAGAGGTCTTGATGTCGGTAGGGGCCCAGGAGGCGTTGAGTGACGCCGGAGCCAAGGCGATTGCCACAGGACTGGCGATTGGCCTGGGGCTTTTGGGCCCTGGCATAGGCATAGGAATTCTCGGGGCGTCTGCCATGAGCGCCATTGGACGGAACCCGGAGGCGAGGGGAGCGATTCTGCAGAACATGATTCTGGCGATCGCCTTCGCCGAGGCGCTGGGCATCTACGCTCTCATTGTGTCTGTCATCATAATCTTCGTAGCCTAGTACAGGGCCTGCGAAGGTTGGATGGGAAGAGAGGTAACCCTTGGAAGAGTTAGGTCTAAATATACCCAGCCTAATTGTCTTTCTGGTCAACTTCGCCATCCTGCTGGTAATCCTGTACTTCTTCGCCTACAAACCGATCCTGAAGATGCTGGACCAGAGGT
>DAOUKX010000064.1:0-2106 GCA_034420855.1 Dehalococcoidia bacterium | reverse complement strand
TTTCACTTGCCACCTTGGCCTTCGCCTGGCCTGCCCCTTCCCCCAACGCCCCCGTCCGCCCTGCCCCAGTTGCGACGCTGGAAGAGCCTGTCCTCGAACTCTTCGAGTCCGGCTCCGGCCTCTTTAATAACATCCCCAGCCGCAAGAACTGGCTGCGATTCGATCTCCGACCCGTCCTCCCCTTCACCAGCCCGGTGGAATTGAACGACACTCTCGTCATGCGCGTCTCCTCCCCAGAAGCCCACCGGTGGCGCGTACGCGTCTACGAAACTTACACCCCTCAGGGCTGGATAAGCATTCCCGACGCTCCCCGCACCCCTGAGGACCTCCCTTCCAACTTTCCCCCGCCGGAGCCGCAGGCAGCCCGACAGGAAGTCCGCACCCAGGTCCGCATCTTCTCCTCCAACACCCATGTGGCCACCGCTGGCCTCCCCATCCGCTCCACCGTATCCGGCCTCAAGGAGATCTCCCCCCAGCCCGCCTTCAACCTCTACCTGGACCGGCCCGAACCCTTCTACCTCCCTCCGGACGTAGCCCAATTCAGAGAGAACATCCTCGACAACTCAATTCCGACTGTCACCGATCTTGAACTGGACCTGGCGGCAGGAGGACTTATCCTCACCGTCCCGCCAACGGAAGACACGCCGATCCAAGAGAGGAACCTCACCATCCACCGGCTTGAAGCGGGCAGATACCCCACCACCGCCCTCATGTTTTCCCGACGGCAGAACCCGCCCCGCAGCTACGCCGCCATTGGCTCCGTTTCCACCGCCACGCCCCTGCAGCTTCAGAACGCCAGCCACGCCTACGGTCAGGGCAGCATCATCTATCCCAACTGGATTGCCGATCGTTATCTTCAGCTTCCCCCGAATTTCCCCCAACCCGTCAGAGACCTGGCTGAGCAGCTAGCCCAGGGACACGACAACGTCTACGATGTCGCCATGAGCATCCAGGAGTACCTTCATGCACTGAAGTACGGGGAGCAGGTTGTCCCGCCGCCACTTGGAGTGGACGCCGTGGAGTGGTTCCTCACCAATCAGCGCGTTGGTTTCTGCAGCTACTTCGCCTCCTCCATGATTACCATGCTGCGCTCTCTGGACATCCCCGCCCGCCTCGTAGTGGGTTTTGCCCCCGGCGAGTGGGACGAAGACCGTAACGCCTGGATGGTCCGTACAAAGGACTACCACGCCTGGCCGGAGGTCTACTTCCCCGAGTACGGCTGGGTGGAATTCGAGCCAACCCCCTCAGGCGTCCAGCCCAGCCTGCGAAACCTGGGTTTCCAGACCGCTTCCGCAGGTTTTGCTGGTGGTGGATTTGACGAGGAATGCTTCGGCAACATTTTCGAGTGCGAAGAAGCCCTGGACCCCGCTGGTGGTATCGACGAATTCAACCTGGACGACCTTGACTTCACCCCCATCGATAGGCCCGTCGTAACTCAAGACGGAAGTCCCTTCGACCTTCTATTTCGTCCCATCGTCCTATGGCCCCTCATTGCCCTCGCTCTAACAGCCTTTGCCATAGTTTCCGCCAACCTCTACCTGCGATTCCTCTCCCGCCGCCTGGGTCTTCCCGTTTTGGCCTTCGCAGGCGTCGCCTTCCTGGCGGGACTGGCGGGGCTTCCGCGAAACAACAACGAGACCCCCACCGAATATGGCGCGAGGCTTGCCGCCCACGTACCCAGATACGCCACCCTCGTTGAATCCGTTGTAGCCGCCTACGAGCGAACTATGTACGGACACAACAAACGATTGGACGACGACGCCTACGACAACCTCCGCTGGTCCTGGGGCGTCCTGCGCTGGCCTTTCATCCGGCTGGCCTTCCGTCGCCTGTCCCCCTTCTAGCTTCCCCCTTCACCTAGCTGTCATTCCGAGCGAAGCGAAGCGAAGTCGAGGAATCTCGTCGCTAACGCCCCTCCCCCACCGCTCTTCAATGGTGACATGCTTGTAATGCTTTCCCATGACAACACCTTAACAAAGTGTTGCACTTCGTTTGTGAGTCTAGCGAATCCATCTTGATCCTTCTCACTGTCCTCACATTCCCCCATAGCGGCTACCAGCGTTCCCCTACCGCAAAGTGCCATTCACCCCATTGCCACAAAACCCT
>DAOUKX010000063.1:0-4089 GCA_034420855.1 Dehalococcoidia bacterium | reverse complement strand
TCCACCTTTAGCGACCCCTGAGCTAAGAATTCGCCACTGCTCCCCAAATTAAACGCACACACAGAATTACCATGCATAAACATCTATTCCAACCTCTGACCCTCACCGCGACTGCTTGCTGCTGACCGCTACCGCCCTCACCCTGCTCATCGCATCCTGCACCGACGAAGACGCAACTCCTCAACCAACCAGCATCTTAACCCGCACGCCAACGTCTATTCCATCACCTACGCCCACTCCCACTCCCACTCCCGTTCCTACACCCACCCCCGCTCCCACAGTTCCTGATCCTCAGACCGCAGAGATTGATTACAGCGTGGACCAGCTCAAGACTTGGCAACAAGAATTAGGCGACGCTATTCGGCATCTTAGACTCTTTACGTCTTCAGCTGTGGACGAGCGAAGGAGGCAAATAATATCAGGACCATCCCGCTCCGCAATGTACACGAGATAATCAACACTTCGGCCTCTCGGTTGAACATCCCTCAAGACGCCATATTCATCAATGTCGGATGTGAAGACACAGAGCCACTGTCCCACTACCCTCAGGTGTCTTCTGACGAACCATTCCTTCACCCAATCGAAGTCTTGTGGGATGCGCCGCCACAGGTTTCCTACGGCGAGCCCATCGCATTGAATCTCTCACTGAAGAACGTCATCGATGAGACAGTGAGTTTCATATTCGGTGGCAGTATTCCCCATGATTTCGTAGCAACTTCCTTGAATGGGCAAGGCGTATGGTATTGGAGCTGTGCCAAAGCCGGAAACTTCCATGTTCCACATGAAACACTGGAACCAGGGACAAAGTTGAATATTCAGGGGAATGGCAACAGGTGAATAGCAGGGGAGAACCTGTCTCGCCTGGAGACTACCTCGTGCATGGAACGCTGATTATCGGCTCCTTTGCGCCGCCGAGAAGCAATCTATACCAACTAGGGACCTAACCCCTCCGCTCGGAAATCCCCAAACCTTAAGACCACCCTCCCTCACTGCTGTATAATATCCCCCGAACGCACCCTGGAACGCTAACCCCAACCACAACCAACTCCGCAAAGGGGAAAAAGAAATGCAGATGAAGGACATGATAGCCATCGTAACCGGCGCAAGCAGAGGCTTGGGCAAGGCCATCGCCCTCGCCTACTCCGCCGAAGGCGCAACCGTCGTAGTCTGCTCCCGTCCCGCCTCCCCCACCGGCCTGTCCGGCACCGCCGACGACACCGCCTCAGAGATCCACGCCAACGGAGGCCAAGCCCTCAGCATCCCCTGCGACGTTACCGACGATGCCCAGGTCAAGGCAATGGTCGAACGCGTCACCGACGCCTACGGACGCATCGACGTCCTCGTCAACAACGCCGGCATCATGATCATCAACGAACCCCTCCTCGACATCGAACCCCACCGCTGGGACAACCTCATGGACGTCAACATCCGCGGCCCCTACCTCTGCTGCCGCCACGTCCTGCCCGTCATGATCAACCAGCAGAGCGGCAGCGTCGTCAACATCGGCTCCCGCATGGGCAAAGAGCTCATCCCCGGCGGCGGCACAGCCTACAGCGCCAGCAAGGCCGCCCTCCACATGGTCACCTACGCCCTCGCCGAGGAGATGCAGCCCCACAACATCGCCGTAAACGTCCTCAGCCCCGGCAGCCTCAGGAGCGAAGGTTCCTGGCACATTGAGTGGAACCGACGCAACTGGGACACCCGCATCGAACCCTCCCAGAACGGCCCCGGTGTGGTCTTCCTGGCCCTCCAGACCGCCCGGACCATGACCGGCCAGTACGTCCACATCGACGACTTCGGCAAGACCTGGGGTCCGGGAACGGACTCTGACTAGACCTTGCAGGACGAAACGGAAACCCTCTTCCAACAGCTTCGACGCACCGTGGGCCAACAGCAGACCTTCACTGCCGATAAACCCATCGGGCGTGCCGCCTTCCGGATGTACGCCGACGCTATCGACGACCCCAACCCCCTCTACACGGACCCCGACGCCGCCCGCAGCGCAGGGCTGCCCAACGTAGTCGCCCCCCCAACCCTCCTAACCGACACCTTCCACTTCTACGGCGACGAACTCAACGAAAGCGGTCTCCCCTCCGCCCTTGAGCAGCAGTCCGTCGGCACCCCCATCCGCGCCGGCAACAGCTACCGCTTCCACCGCCCCGTCCATCCGTCCGACTTCATCACCGCCACCCGAATCGTCACCCGCGTCTGGCAGAAGCAGGGACGCTCCGGCTCCCTAACCTTCCAGGAGGCCGAAATCATCTACCGTAACCAGCACAACGAACTCCTCGCCATTAACACCGAGGTTGTATGCTACCGCGAACCCGCCGAAGGTCGCGACGCGTCATGAACGTCGCTACCTGCTCTCTCAGAGACGTCTCCGTCGGTGACGCACTCCCAACCCTGACCAAAAAGGTCCGACTCCCCGACATGATGGCCTATGGCGCCGCCACGTGCGACTTCGCCCGCATCCACTACGACGCCTCCTACGCCCAAAGCCAGGGTCTGCCCTCCCCCGTCGTAGACGGCCAGATGCTGGGCGCCTTCCTCGCCCAGCTTGTACAGGACTGGGCCGGCCCCCGAGCTTTCCTCCAAAGCCTGAACTTCCGCAACTCCGGCATGGTCCTCCCCGGCGAGGTTCTCACCTGCGGCGGCTCTGTCACCTCCATCCGACAGGACAACGACCGCACCCTCGTAGACTGCGACCTCTGGATCGACAACCAGAAGGGCGAACGCGTCGTCAGCCCCGCCTCCGCCACCGTCAGCATACCCTCAGAGGACGTTTCCCCATGACCGCCAAGCGCATCATCAAGCCCACGGACTATCCGTGGGATCCCAACTACGACTCCCAGCCCTACTCCCTCGCCGTCGAGCGAAACTGCCTGCTCTGCATCTCCGGCCTCACCGCCGAGACCTGGTCCCCCCGCCGCGGCAGTTACATCGTCGAAGGCACAAGCCTCGTCAAGCAGACCGAGGTTATCTTCGAGAAGATGGGCGCCATCCTAGAAGCAGCAGGCTACACCTTCGCCGACGTTGTCTACACCGTCGACTACGCCCTCGAACCCGTCATGCCCGAATACCGCGCCAGCGGCGCCGTACGACGCAACGCCTTCGGCGACTCCATGCCCGCCGCCGTGGGCATCCTCGTCAACGGCATCCCCAACTCTGTCTCCCTCATGGCCGTCACCGCCGTCGCCATGCGCGGCGGCCGCCACAAGCGCGCCGTCTTCCCCGAAGGCACCCCCACCTGGGAACGCTACCGTTCCCGCACCTTCTGGCCAGGCTTCTTCGTCGGTGACGACTGGTTCTGGCTCTCCGGCTCCACCGGCCGACGCTTCGACCCCGCCACGGGCCGCGAAGGCTACCGCAACGGCGTCGAATTCCAGGCCCAGGACATCTGGGACAGCGCCCTCGGCCAGGTGATGCGCGACGCCGGAGTCGACGCCGACCGCATCGTCAAAATCTTCGATTATGTTCACCCCGCAGGCGTGAACGGCTACCTTGCCGCCTCTCGCAACCGCGGCGGCCTCAGCACAGGCAGCGCAGCAACCACCGCCATGCCCATCTCCCGCCTCCTCCATCGTCCCGCCCTGCTGGAGACCGACGCCCTCTGCTATCTAGGCGACTACCGAGAAAACATCCACGTCCCCGACTGGCCGCGTGATGAGCAGTCCCCTCCCGCCGCCGTCCGCTGCGGCAAGTTCCTCTTCTGCTCCGGCCTCGGCCCTACCGACCCCGCCACCGGCGAAGTCGTAGCCCCGAACGACTTCAACGCCCAGCTAACCCAGACCTACGACAACCTCCGCCAGGTCCTCGAAGCCGCCGGAGCTTCCCCCGCCGACGTGGTCCGCTCCCTGGAGTTCGTCAACCCTCAAAACGCCTACCGGCACAACGATATCGACGACGTCCGCCGTAGCTTCTACGGAGACAGCCTCTCTTCCGCAACCACCATAACCGCCAACCAGCTCATTCCCTCCGAAGCCAACTTCGGCCTCGAGGCATGGGCCGTTCTGGAGTAACTGAAATGCTCGACTACTACAACATATTGGGTCTCTGCACCCCTGAAGAACGACTCGTCCAGCGCACCGC
>DAOUKX010000062.1:0-2314 GCA_034420855.1 Dehalococcoidia bacterium | reverse complement strand
GCGAAGGCGTCCGTCGTCGGCAGCGCCTCCAGATTGTTGATATCTTCTTCCGATAGCCCCATCTCCCGGAACGCCCTCTGAAACAATCCCTCCTCGCCGTCCAAAACGTCGTGCAGGAACCCCGTCAGCACCCGTGCGCTCGCGAAGTCCGGCGACTTGGCTATCGCCAGCGAAATCATGTGAATCCAACCCTTGCTGAGGAACACGTAGTCCTGCTCGAAGTAGCGCTGGAACTTCTCCCAGGGCAACGTCCCGTCCCCCAGTTCCTGTACAAACCTGTGCGTGACCATCTTCTCCCATAGAGGCTCAGCCCCCCTCTGCAGTTCCGACGTAAAACTCATTCCTCTCCCTCAATCCACATGTCATTCTGAGCGGAGCGCAGCGGAGTCGAAGAATCTCGTGGGCCTTGGTCCAAAACTTCCCTTAACCGCCGCACTTCCTTCTGCGAAAGTTCCCCCACCTGCCCCTCCGGCAGCCGACCCAGCCGTAAATTATGAATCCGCACTCTCTGAATCGAACGGACTCCCCTCCCAACCGCCGTAAGCATCAATCGTATCTGCCGCTTCCGACCCTCCTTAAGCACCATGCTGTACCACGCCCCCTGTTGCTCCGGCAGCCGGTTCACCGCCGCCGACGTTCTCTCCCCGTTGATGATCACCCCCTCCTCCAGCGCCCGCATCTCCGCTTCAGACAATCCCCTGTCCAGCTCAACGTAATACTCCTTCTCCACCCCGTACCGCGGATGCATCAGCCCGTTCGCCAGCTCCCCATCGTTCGTCAACAGTAGCAGTCCCGTTGTATCAGCGTCCAGCCGACCCACCGGAAACAGCCTCATACCCCGCATCGACCGGGGTGCCATCGACATCACCGTTCGTCTCCCCCTGTCGTCCCTTGTTGTTGTAATGACTCCCCGCGGCTTGTTCACCTTCAAATATACCTTGCGCGCCTCCACCCCCACCGGCGTGCCTTCCACCATTACCGCGTCCACATCCGGGTCAACGGGCATCGATGCAGCCTCCGCCTTATGCCCGTTGACCGTCACCCTGCCTTCCTGAATAAGCCGGAAGCAGTGACGGCGCGAACCCACGCCCGCGTCCCTTAGATATGCGACTAGAGTCCCTGTAGCCACCGTTCCGTCTCCCTCGGCCCGCCGAATCTCAACGCCTCCACCCCCTCAGCCTCCCAACGACGCATCGCGTCCCCGTATTCTTGCTGCCTGCGCTTGTATGTCTGAAGCGCCCACAGAATCAGCGAGTCCTTGGTGCAGAGATGCTTCCACAGATTCTCCTGGTTCCCGTTCCATAACTTCTCCCGCGTAACCGCTCGACGCAGGATTCGAAATCCCAACCGCCACAAAATTAGCAGGAAAGGATAGTCCAGCCACACAATCATTGTCGCTCTTGGCCACGTAATATCGTGAGTCTTTCTGTAGTTACCGTCCACTACCCACCCGTCTCCTGCCGTCGCCTCCGCTACTCTTTCACGAAACTCCTCCGTCGGAGCCTGCACCCAGTTCGCCTCCCAGTTGAGCCCATCCAACTCCACGTGGCTAATCCGGAACCGCTCCGCCAACTGACGCGCCAGCGTCGTCTTCCCACTCCCCGTCACCCCCACAACAACTATCCGCGGCCCATCCATCCCAACCCTTAAATCCCCACCAGCTTGATGCTGCTCTGCGCCCTGTAAATCCGATTCACGTTCAACAGCAACGCCGTCAACTGCTCCACGTACCGCGCGTTCGCCAGCGACCCCCCGTCCACCGCCCGCAACCCGTCGATTACTTCCACCAGCGACATCACCCGCTCCTTTGCGCCTTCATGGTCCGAACACACCACCACGTCACCCTCCATCGGCTTGCCCGCCGCCAGAAGCTTCCGCGCGCTCAGATTCTGAAACGCCGCCACCACCTCAGACTTCGGCAATAGCATCTGCGATTCCTCCGCCGCTGATCCCTCCGGCACTTCTACCGCGGCAGTCCTCCCTTTCTTAAAGGACAACGGCGCAACCACGTTCACCACCACCTTTCCCTCCAGCGACTCCGCCACCTCCGGCAATAGCGACTTCTGCGCATCGTAGGGCACGCAGATGAACACCACTTCGCCTAACCTTGCCGCCTCATCATTACCCCCGCCACTGACCGTAATCCCCGACCACTTCTCCCCCAACTCAACGGCAATGTGTCCACCCCGCGCCGCATCCCGCGACCCGATAAACACCTCATGGCCCGCCAAGGCGTACCGCAGCGCAAGTCCCCGGCCCTCCGGCCCTGTACCCCCCAAGAACGACAGCATAATCGCCTCCACTATGACCTATC
>DAOUKX010000061.1:0-36268 GCA_034420855.1 Dehalococcoidia bacterium | reverse complement strand
AGGCTCCCGTCTGGTCAGAAAAATTCAACTTCCCCCTTAAGGGCGTCATCCACGACATAGCCCACAGCATGGTTTCCCTGACCGGCTATCGCGGTCTCGGCCAGGCGGCAATCCTCTACGGCGTCCGCAACGACATCCACTGGTACCTCAGGCCCGTCGTCGCCCTCCTGCGGCTCCTCTCCCTTCCGCCCGCCTCCCCCACCAACTACCTCGCCGGACGCCTCATCGCCCTCGCCTTCTAACCCCCTCTGCCGTTGAAGCCCCCGCCGCCCCTGTGCTAGCCTAATCCCCGCCATGAATACCGAACCTCCCCCCAACTCGAAGGTCATCGTCGCCATGAGCGGCGGCGTCGACTCCTCCATGGCCGCCCTGCTCCTCAAGCGGGCGGGACATGAAGTCATCGGCGTCACCATGAAGCTTTTCGACTATCCCGCCGAGAGCGCTCCCGCCTACAACAAGGGCTGCTGCACCCTCGACGACGTGGAAGACGCCCGCCGTGTCTGCCAGATCCTCGACGTACCCCACTACGTCTTCAACCTCCAGCGCGAGTTCCGCGCCCACGTCATCGACTACTTCCTCGCCGAGTACCAGCGAGGCAAGACCCCCCATCCCTGCATCGCCTGCAACGACCGCATCAAGTTCTCCTTCCTGCTCCAGCGCGCTCGCTTCCTCGGCGCTTCCCACGTCGCCACCGGCCACTACGCCCGCATCCTCCACAAGGAGGGTGCTTGGCATCTGCTGGCGGGTCTTGACGCCGACAAGGATCAGTCCTACGTCCTCTTCGGCATGGACCAGTCCCAGCTCTCCCAGACCCTCATGCCCGTCGGCTCCTACCCCAAGGACGAAATCCGACGCATGGCCGCCGGCGCGGGCTTCCCCAACGCCCACAAGCCCGACAGCCAAGAGATCTGTTTTATACCCCTTGGCGACTACCGCAGCTTCATCCAGCAGCGCGTCACCCCCAGGCCGGGCCGACTCGTCAACAGCGAGGGCGAAACCGTGGGGACTCATAAGGGCATCGAGTTCTACACCGTCGGGCAGCGACGCGGCCTCGGCATCACCTCCTCCAACCCCCTCTACGTCACACACATCGACCCCGACAGCGGGGATATCACCATTGGCCCCGAAAGCGAGCTATACCGGAACACCCTGTGGGCAGAGGGGGTCAACTACATCCTGGGACGGTCCCCAGCCCCCGGCACGGACGTCACAATCAAGATACGCTACAAGTCCACCCGGACTCAGGCCCGCCTCTACCCCCACCACCCCAACGCCCTTTTGCGCTTTACGGAGCCCCAGCGGGCCGTCACCCCCGGCCAGGCCGTCGTCTTCTACAGGGACGACGAAGTTCTCGGCGGCGGCCGCATCTCCCATCCTCCAAAGTCCGATAGAGCTGACGCGGTCGAGAACGCCGCCCTAGCCAATGCCCTCCCTTGACCTGGAGCGCTCCCTCCACCAACGCGGCCACACCCTGCTGGCCGGCGTAGACGAGGTGGGACGGGGCGCCATCTCAGGCCCTGTCATGGCCGGCGCCGTCATCCTCCCCCCCGACCTGGACCCATCCGCCCCCTGGCTGCAGGGCATCGACGACAGCAAAAGGCTGACCGCCCCCCAACGAGAGAAGGCTGACCGGCGAATTCGCGAAAATTCCTTATCAGTATCCATCGGCAAGGCAAGCCCCAAGGAGATTGACGAGCACGGCATCGTCGCCGCCACCCGCCTCGCCATGGTCAGGGCCGTACGCGGCCTGTCCCCCCAACCCCATCACCTCCTCGTCGACTACCTCTCCCTCGACGAGTGCGGCCTCCCCGTCACCTCCGTCGTCCGCGGCGACAGCGTCAGCTACTCCATCGCCGCCGCCGCCATCGCCGCCAAAGTCACCCGCGACGCCCACATGGTCGAAGCCAATGACCGCTGGCCGGGCTACGACTTCCACAAGCACAAGGGCTACGCCTCGCAGACTCACCTCCGGCAGCTTCACCAACTCGGCCCCGTACCCATCCACCGCTTCACCTTCGCCCCTGTCCGGAGGGCAAGCCTATACCATCCCAAGCCCAAAGAATGCCCTCAACCCTGAGCCGCCTGGGAGACCTGGGCGAAAGGCTCGCCCGGCAGCACCTCTTCAAACTTGGCTGCCGCATCCTCCACGCCAACTACCGCCGCCAGTAGGGAGAGGTGGACATTGTAGCCAGGCATGGTGACACGATCCTCTTCGTTGAAGTGAAGACCCGCCGCTCCACTTCCTTCGGCGTCCCCGAAGAATCTATCACCCCCGCCAAGACCTACCTGGAAGAACACGACATGGCCGACAGCCACTGGCGCACCGACCTGATCTCCGCCGTGATGGACAGTACGGGCCGCGTCCTCCCCCTGAGGCACATGAAAAATGGCGTCAAGAGGGATCTCTGCTGACCCGACGAAATCCGTCGTATGCTAGAATATCCAAGACCAACGCCCATCCGCCAACCATCAACAAACCATCCAGAATGACTCAATCCAACCTCCTGCGCCTGCACGTCAGCTCCCTGCTGCGCTCGTGCATCGCCCTCAGCAACGCCGCTGAACGCTACTTACCCGATAGCTCCGCGACGGCCGGTACCCTCAACAACCTCGCCGGTAGGCTTCCGGGCCCGCTGGACCCCCAGGCAGACAGGGAAAGCCCCCAGTCCCTTGACCAGTCCCTCGCCCTCATCCACAGCGCCCGGGCCTCCCTCTCCTATCTCACCGACGCCGGACAGTTCAGCGATCTCGGCCTCCGCATTGCCCAAGGCATCCTCGACACTCTGGAAACCCTGCAGTCCGACCTGAGTCGGCTCCTCCGCGAAGACCTGCGGCGCAGCATACGCGGCCTATATGTTATTATTGACCCCGCGGTTACAGGTAACAGGCCACCGGAATACATAGCCGAGCAAGCCTTGGAAGGCGGCGCAAAAATTCTTCAACTTAGAGACAAGAAACGGGACAAGGGCCTCTCCATGACCCTTGCCCGACGGCTCAACGAACTCTGCCGCGAGAAGGACGCCCTGCTAATCATCAACGACCACGCCGACCTTGCCACCGCCGTCGACGCCCACGGCGTCCACGTTGGCCAGGAAGACCTGCCCGTGAAATCGGCCCGAAAGGTGCTCAACGACCACCAGATAGTTGGCCGGTCCAATCACCACGCTGAAGAAGCCTTGGCCTCCCAGGCCGAGGGCGCCGACTACATCGCCGTTGGGGCCATGTACCCCACCGGCTCCAAGGATCAGCCCATCGTCGAAGGCCCGCCCCTTGTCAGCGCCGTAAAGAGCGCCGTAGACCTCCCCGTGGTCGCAATCGGCGGCATCACTGCCGAGCGCGCTCCCGAGGTCGTCCAGAGGGGCGCCGACGCCATCTGCGTCATCAGCGCCGTCGGGCTGGCCCTCAGCCCCCGCGACGCTTCCGCTCGCCTCGTCGAAGCCATTCTGGACGCTGGAGGAAGAGCCTGATGCCCTCCCTCCACGCCGACTCCTTCGCCCGGCTTTCCGCCGCATCCCTGGAGACCTTCACCCAGCGCCACAACGCCCGTGAGCGTGGCCTGCGCATCTCCCGCCAGGTCATCCGCCTATCCGCCAACGCCATCCGCGCCGTCCATCGCTCCGAATTCGACAACGCCCGAGAGCTCATCGCCCAAGCGCGGGCAGACCTCGAAGAGTGCGAGCCCATCCTTCAGACGAACCCGGAGATCTATCACGCCGGATACATGGCCGAAGCTCGAAAAGAATTCAGCGAGGCCAACATCACCCTGGCCCTTCTCTCCGGTGGATCACTGCCCCAGCCGGATGAGATAGGCGTGGACACAACCGCCTACCTCAAGGGCCTCGGCGACGCCGCCGGGGAGCTGCGCCGCCACATACTGGACTCCCTCCGTTGGGACCGGTGGGAGCGTTGCGAGGAGGTCATGGAAGTCCTCGACGACATCTATTCCCTCCTCGTAACCGTCGACTTCCCGGAGGGCGTTACCATGGGACTGCGCCGCACCACGGACATGGTGCGCGGCACCCTGGAGCGCACCCGCGGCGACTTCACCCTCGCCCTCAGGCAGCGCTCCCTGGAAGAGAAACTGGCCGTTTGGACGGACAACGGCCGGAATCCCGTGAACGGCGTGTAAGCCCAATCTTCAGCTAAAGGAGCAAAGTCAGAACGCAATGGCAACCTTTGTAATAGCAGCGGTGACGGGGGTCACCGCCCTCGTAGTTGCCGTTTCCCTTGCTATTCGCGTCATGAGGGCCAACAAGGGCAACGTTGAGACCATTGCCATCGGCGCCGCCATCCAGAGTGGCGCCATGGCCTTTATGAAGCGCGAGTATCTGGTGCTGCTGCCCTTCGTGATGGTGGTGTCCGCCGTACTCTGGATCTTCATTGACTACATCCAGTTCGACTCCCTCGTGCCCAGAACGGCCATAGCCTACCTGGCGGGTAGCCTCACCTCCGCCCTCGCCGGATTCCTCGGCATGAACATCGCCATCCGAGCCAACACCCGCACCGCCGCCACGGCCCAGACGGGCCTCAACCCCGCCCTGCGGGTCGCCTTCAACTCCGGCGCCGTCATGGGCCTCACCGTGGTGGGCCTCGGCATTCTCGGCATCACCATCCTCTATC
Source organism: Dehalococcoidia bacterium (assembly GCA_034420855.1). Classification (GTDB taxonomy): domain Bacteria; phylum Chloroflexota; class Dehalococcoidia; order Lucifugimonadales; genus JAPULR01. Next base: position 31,648 of record DAOUKX010000061.1, on the reverse strand, counting down.
TCATCTTCCAGGACATTACGTACGTCGCGGGCTTCGGCCTCGGCGCGTCATCCATCGCCCTATTCGCCAGGGTCGGCGGCGGAATCTACACCAAGGCCGCCGACGTGGGCGCGGACCTGGTCGGAAAGGTCGAAGCGGGCATACCCGAGGACGACCCCCGCAACCCCGCCGTCATCGCCGATAACGTGGGCGACAACGTGGGCGACGTTGCAGGCATGGGAGCGGACCTTTTCGAGTCCTACGTCAGTTCCATCATCGCCGCCATCGCCCTCGCCGGAGCCGCCGTCACCATCGTCTTCACCGGCGGCACGGCGGGCCAGACCCTTCCCTTCGACGACGACCTCGTTGTCCTGCCCCTGCTGATCGCCGCCTCCGGCATCGTCGCCTCTGTCCTGGGCACGTTCCTGGTCCGCAGCAAGGAGCAGGCCTCTTTCTCCGACCTCCTCTGGTCCCTCAGAAGGGGAATCATCGGCTCCGCCATTATCGTCGTGCTTCTCTCCCTGGGTGCCGTGCTATGGCTGGACATTCCCCTGCAATGGAACGCCTTCTGGGCCATCGTAGCGGGCCTGGTTGCAGGTGTGATTATCGGCCTCGTCACCGAGTTCTACACCTCCTACGACTACCCGCCCACCAAGGCCGTTGCCAAATCCAGCCACACCGGCGGCTACGCCAGCGCGGTAATCAAAGGCCTCGCCACTGGCATGATGAGCACCCTCATCCCCGTGCTTACCGTCTGCGGCGCCGTGATGGTCGCCTTTGAGCTCTACAGCTTCTACGGCGTAGCCCTCGCCGGAGTGGGTATGCTCTCCACCCTCGGCATCACCCTGGCCACCGACGCCTACGGCCCCGTGGCCGACAACGCCGGCGGCATCGCAGAGCAGGCCCACCTCGCCCCCGAGGTCCGACAGCGCACCGACGCCCTGGACGCCCTCGGCAACACCACCGCCGCCACCGGCAAGGGATTCGCCATCGGCTCCGCCACCCTCACCGCTCTCGCCCTCATGGCCACCTACGCCATCGCTGCCAACCTCTTCGAGGGCGGCGACGAAAGGAACCTTCTCCTGAACCTGCTGGACCACCGCACCCTGGTCGGCCTCCTCATCGGCGGGATGCTCCCCTTTATATTCTCGGCGTTGACCATGGGGGCCGTGGCCCGTGCCGCCAACTCCATCGTTGAAGAGGTGCGACGCCAGTTCCGGGAAATTCCCGGCATCATGACCGGCGAACGTCAGCCCGACTACGTCCGCTGCGTGGACATCAGCACCCGCGGCGCCCTGCTGGAGATGATAGCCCCCGGCGTCATGGCCATCGTCGTTCCCATCGCCACCGGCTTCATTCTGGGCAAAGACGCCCTAGGCGGACTGCTCATCGGCGCCGTTTCCGCCGGGTTCCTTCTGGCCATCACCATGGCCAACGCGGGCGGCATCTGGGACAACGCCAAAAAGTACATCGAGCTGGGCAACTTCGGCGGCAAGGGCTCGGACGCCCACAAGGCCGCCGTTGTTGGAGACACCGTCGGAGACCCCTTCAAGGACACCTCCGGCCCGTCCCTCAACATCCTTCTCAAGCTCATGGCCATCGTCGCCCTCATCTTCGCACCGGTGCTGAAGGACGCCACCCCCCTCCTCGGCGGCTAAAGCCAACCCCGCTAATCCCCTTCGCCCTTGACGGGGGGAAGGTTGGGATGGGGGTGCGACCAACCCAGCCAAAAACATGCCAACCGCCGAAGATGTATAATATCCTGAGCCCCCGCGGGCGTAGCTCAATGGTAGAGCCCCAGCCTTCCAAGCTGGTTATGTGGGTTCGATCCCCATCGCCCGCTCCACCAAACCCCCATGCCCGGCCGAAAGCCGCCATCAGGCTGCACTGAGCAGAAATGACCAGATACCTCTTCTTCATAGCCGTCACCCTTGTGGGAGTTCTCTTTCTGCTGGCAGTCCTCACCTGCAGGACCCGCGGCTTCCCCGTCTAGACCAACCCAACCCTTGACCGCAGCACCGCTTCAATGACACCACCCCATCCCAGGGAAAAGTACGCCAACATCAACGGTCTGCAGTTCCATTTCCGCGACTGGGGCGGCCACGGCTTCCCCATGCTGCTGCTCCACGGTCTTGCCTCTCACTCCGGCATCTGGGACCTGGCAGGGCCCATCCTCGCCCGCCGCGCCCGCGTAATTGCCCTGGACCTGCGCGGCCACGGCGCCAGCGCCAAGCCCGATTCCGGCTACGACTTCGACTCCGTGGCAGAAGACGCGATAGGCTTCTGCCGAACCATCGGCCTTCGCAATCCCCTCGTGGCCGGACACTCCTGGGGCGGCAACGTGGCCGTGCATCTCGCCGCAAACTACCCCGACGAATTTTCCCGGCTCGTCATGGTCGATGGCGGCTACATCGAACCCTCGTCGTTCCCGGGTTGGACCTGGGAAAAGGCCCGCGAAGAACTCGCCCCACCCAACTTTGGCCAGGTCACCCTCCAGCAGGTGACGGACCGCATCAAGAGCGGTAACCTCTCCCCGTATATGACCCCCGCCATCGAGAGGGTTCTGACCGCCAACTTCTACGTGACCCCGGAAGGCTTCGCCCGGCCAAACCTGAGCCGCGAAAACCACATGAAAATCGTCAGGGCATTGTGGGAGCACAAACCCTCCCTGCTATTCCCCCGCGTCCGATGCCCCACCCTCATCCTTCCGTGCCAAAAAGACGGCCCCAACCCGTCGCGCATCGGCCATCAGGAACGCCTGGTAGACCGGGCCGAAAGCCTCCTCTCCAACGGACGCGTAACCTGGCTGGAAGACTCCATCCACGACGTTCCCCTTCAACGTCCCAGAAGGGTGGCACAGCTCCTTCTCGACTTCGCTCACTCTCCCTTCAACCCGTCGTGATCCCTTACGTTGGGGCTTCTGGCCAAACACCCTCCCCTCAATTATCCGGCGCAAACAAAGCCAAATCACTGAATCGCACGTGCCTGATATCGTCCAACTCAACACGCCACAAGTTTGACACTCAAGTTGGGCGCTGATATATTAAATAACCGCCCTTGGAGGCAGTGCGCCTCGGCGAATTACGTCAATCCAGTCGAGGTTTGAGCCGCCGTCAAGGGTAGGTGCAAGAAAGTAGACGGCAGAACAAACCCAGCCACAAGCCCAGCCAACGTAACGTAAACCCCGCCGCAGTTGCGGCGGCTTTTGCGAAGCACAACAATCCTCACAAACTTGGAGATAACCTTGGTTGGAAAAAACCTCATAGTACGATTCGCCGGTGAAGGGGGACAGGGCGTTGTAACCTCCGCCGAAGCCTTGGCCCAGGCCGCCACCCAGGCCGGCTATTACGTTCAGACCTTCGCGACCTTCCCCTCCCAGATCCTCGGCGGCCCCACCTGGACCCAAACGCGGGTATCCACCTCTCGCGTACTCAGCGCCGGGGACGAACTGGACGTGCTCGTCGCCTTCAACCAGGAGGCCTACGACAACCACGTCGAAGAAGTCCGGGAAGGCGGCGTGGTCATCTACGACTCAGACCAGCTTCAGCTTGAGGACGACGACAACAGCTTCGGAATGCCCTTCCAGAAGCTGGCCCGCTCCACGGGCAACACCCGCGCCGCAAACATGGTCATCATGGGCGCCATCGCCCGCCTAGTAAACATGCCCCACGAATACCTGGAGGAATTCGTCGTCCAGCGCTTCACAAGGGGCCGAGACAACGACCAACAGATTATCGACTCCAACATCAAGGCCCTCGCCCTTGGCCGCGACCAGTCAGCCGAAAGCGGCTTCCACCTGGGGGACATCGAAATGGCCGAAAAGCCGCCGGGGAAGCAGCTGCTCATCAAGGGCAACGACGCCGTGTCCCTCGGATCAGTGGCCGCTGGCGTCAACTTCTACGTTGGCTATCCGATCTCCCCCGCCACCCCAATCCTGCTCTGGATGGAGCGCAACCTCATCGGGCCGGACAAGTTCGCTTACCAGGTAAGCTCCGAGATTGAGTCCATCGCCGCTATCCTGGGCGCTGGCTTCGCCGGAAAGAAGGCCATGACCGCGACGGCAGGCCCCGGCTTCAGCCTGATGAACGAAGGCTTGGGACTGGGCTGGATGGCCGAAATCCCCATTGTCGTCGTCAACGTCCAGCGCGGCGGCCCTGCCACCGGCCTCCCCACCAAGACCGAGCAGTCCGACCTGCTCGCCTGCATCGGCCCGGCCCACGGCGACGTAAACCTGCCCGTCATCGCTCCCGGTACCGTGGAAGAGTGCTTCTACGCCGCCGTGGAGGCATTCAACTGGGCGGAGCGATACCAGGGCCCCGTAATCCTCATGACCGAAATGTCTCTGGCGGAGCGGACATCAAACATCCCCAAGCCCGACCTGAGCAGCCTCAATGTAGAGAGCCGCCTGATCTATTCGGGCCGGAACGGCTACCTGCGGTACGAAGGCGACACGGTCTCCCCCATGCCCATACCCGGTCAGCCCGGCTCCTACGTTGCCAACGGCAGCGAGCACGACGCCATGGGAGACACCACCCATCTCCCCATTCGACACGTACAGATGACAGAGCGCCGCTTCAACAAGCTGAAGGTACTGGCCAACGGCAGCTACGAGAGCAATAACACCGAGGAACCCATAGCCCTCATGCCCTGGGGAGGTTCCAAAGGCCCCGCCCTCGAGGCCTATCGGGAGCTTACGGAACAGGGCGTCGACCTGGGCTGGTACTACACCATGTACCTCAACCCCCTGCCAACGGCCCTGCTGGAGGAACTCCGAAGCAAGGAACTGGTCCTCGTGCCGGAGCTCAACTTCCAGGGCCAGTGGGCGTCCCTGCTCCGCGCCCAGGGAGTGAATGCCGAGGCTATAACCCAGTACACTGGCCTCCCCTTCAAGGTCAGAGACCTGGTGAAGCGCATAACCGGCAGGGTGAAATCCAAGCAAAAGGGAATGGTAACTGTATGAGCGCCAAGAACCCTGAATACGACTTCAAGTGGTGCCCCGGCTGTGGCGACTTCGCCGTCCGCCGCGCACTGGAACAAGCCATGTCAGACCGCATGACCACCTATGAGATACCCATCGAAAACAACGTGGTGGTCGCGGGCATCGGCTGCTCCGGCAACCTCGTTCATCTGCTGGAAGGCGACCAGCCCTACGGCTTCCACGGTATTCACGGCCGAAGCCTTCCCATCGCAATGGGAGTGAAGATGGGCCGCCCCGACCTCAACGTGGTCGTCGTTGCCGGCGACGGGGACTTCCTCAGCATCGGCATGGAGCACATCGCTCCTCAGGCCGCGCGTAACCTGGATATTTGCGCCGTAATCATGGACAACGCCGTCTACGGCCTCACCAAGGGCCAGAGCTCCCCCACCACGGAACTGGGCGAGACCACCAGCTCCACGCCCTACGGCAAGATGGAAACATCGGTGAATCCCCTCGCCCTCTATCTCACCCTTGGCGTCTCCTTCATCGCCTCTGGCTTCTCCGGCAAGCCGCGTGAGCTCGCCGACCTGATTACCCAGGGCATGGAGCACCCCGGCTTTGCCGTGGTCCACGTGCAGTCCCCCTGCACCACCTACAACAACACCTACCAGATCCTTAAGGGGAACCCCAGGAAGGGCATCGCGCCGGTCCTGTGGGACCTGCCCGACGACCACGACGCTTCGGACTACGACGATGCCCATTCCGCCATCCGCTCCGGCGGCATCCCCGTGGGCGTACTCTACCAGAACACTGAACGCCCTACCCTGACCAAAACGGTGGAAGACACCCTCGCAAAGGTCAAGCCCATGACCATGCAGCAGATGGTGGACTTTTACGAAATCAAGTAGGCGCGTCGAGGCTGCTGTATTCGTAGGGGCGACCGGCCGGTCGCCCCTTTCCTGTTGTCGATAATCCGTCTACAGCCAGGACAGGCTAAGCCGACGCCTCCGCCTCTTCCAATGCCTGGTACTTGGACGGACAGAGAACACTCACCGTCTCGGCGTGGAAGGTCTGACCCTCCGAATAGCTGCCCTGCAGGATAATCTCCGAGTGTTCGTTGAAGAACAGGTCCGGCACAACCCCGTCGTAAGAAGCGGGCAGCATATCCTCACCGGCGTGAAGCGTAAACGTCGCCATCGTGCCCCCGTCTTCCCTGGCGAAGGACTCCGGCACCAGTTTGCCCTTTACGCGCACCGTCTTCCCGTCAACCTCTTCGGAGTTGGCCTCAAGCTCGTCCACAGTGAAGTAATAGCTGGTGCTGCCGGGAAAGGCGGCGTAAATCAGATAGGCCACCGCCAACAGCAGCACCACGCCTATGAGAAACAGCCTGCCCCTCCCGCCGAGCAGACCGTGCCCTTCATCCTGGGCGCTGAAATTGTCTTTGTTTCCCTGAGTCAACAAACCCTCTCTATGCGAGCCGGCCTTCTAACGAGGCGTCACGCCGGATATAACCAGATATAAATGGTATCCTGCCGCCACCGGGATGACAAGCACAGCTACATCCCCGCATCTCGGTCGTCTCTCTGCCGCATCTCCTCCCGCAGGCTCTCCATCTCCTGTTCGAGCTCATCCTGACGGCGGGACGTGAAGAATACGTAAACAAAGAACACCGCCCAGGTGATGGCAAAGGCGGCAAAGAGGTACGGGATGTTATGGGCCGGCGTTGTTATCAGAGTAATCATCTATCTCTGTCCTTCCGTCCGAATTTCGGCGTCTTCTTTCATCTCCCGCACGCCCCGCTCCACCCTCTTCAGCGACATCCTCTGCCTCATCAGGAAAGCGAACAGCAGGGTGAATGCAATTACCGACACCAGCAGGGCCAGTCGCATGTCCGGGTGCAGGTCCGATTCAAGGGAAGGCCCACCTAGCACAAGCCTCTGATGCTGGGTGCGCCACCAGTCCACCGCAAAGTAGACAATCGGCACGTCTATGAACCCCACTATGCCCAGCACCGCGGAAAACCTCGCTCCCTGAGAACGGTTGGCGCTGTAGGCCCTCAACATCAGGTAACCCACGTATATCAGCCAGAGCACCAGCGTCGAGGTCAGCCGGGGGTCCCACGTCCACCACACGCCCCAGGTCGGCTTGGCCCAGATGGGCCCCGTAATCAGCACCAGCGTGGTGAAGATAATCCCCAACTCGGCGGCAGAACTGGCCAGGTCGTCCCACTTGTCATCCCGCTTCCACAGGTACATGATGCTGCCGCAAAACACGACGAAGAAGGCCAGGAAGGCGAGCCACGCCATCGGCACGTGAACATACATGATCCGCTGCACGTGCCCCGAGATCGCCTCTGTGGGCGCAAACATGAAGGCGAAGAACATGTTCGCCACCATTACTGCCGCCATTACAACCAGCGCGATATTCCATCGAAGCCCACCCTGGGCCCTGCCAGCTATTGATGCCATTTCCACAGCCTCGCTTTTTGCTTAACGAAGTCCATAAAGCCTACTCCTCTACCACGATACTGAAAAGCCAAGGACATACCACCAGGAAGACGGCGTCAAATACGACAATAAGCTGTAACCAGCGCCCCGTCGACACTACCGCGCCGCTTCCGCCTATGGCCGCGCCGGAGGTCTCGACGGCCCCGATTATCACCGGCGACGCTAGGGGGAAAAAGAGAATCGGCAGCATTATCTCCCGCGACCGCACGTTTGCTGCCACCGCGGCGAAGAGAGTGCCTACGGCGGCGAAGCCCAGGGTCGCAAGGACAACCGCCCCAAGAAGCGTCGCCGAAAATGCGGAGAAGTCGAAGAAGACGGCAAAGATGGGCAACAGCGCCGCCTCGATGACCACCATGAAGATAAACATCGCTAGCATCTTGCCGAAATAGAGAGAGTCCCGGCTGACCGGACACAGCAGCAGGGCGTCCAGCGTTCCTTCCTCTTTCTCCGCCACGAAGGCGCGGCTCATGGCCAGCACTCCGGCAAAGGAAAAGGCGACCCACAACACCCCCGGGGCGAGCACGTCCACCGTTTCCGGCGTGATGTTCAGGGCAAAGTTGAAGATGACCACCAGCATCACCCCGAAGACCAGCGCCGTCGCCACCACCTCCCGGTTCCGCAGCTCCAGCAATACGTCCTTCCACGCCACCAGAAGCGCGGGGCGGACGAACTCTGCCACGGCCCTCACTGCCCCGACTCCCCGTAGACGCGACGAAGCACCCCTTCATCCAACCCTTCTCGGTCTGCTTCGTAGGCGATGCCTCCCCCACGTAGCACGGCGACCCTCTCTCCCCAACCCAGCCCCCACTCCACGTTGTGCGTAGCCGCGATGATGGTCCGTTTGCGTCCCGAATCCATAGCCCTCAGCGACTCCATCCCCTCCAGCGCTCCCTGGTCCAGCCCCGATTCCGGTTCGTCCATCAGCAGAATAGGAGGGTCGTGGAGCACCGCCCGCGCCATGGACAACCGCTTCTGCATACCGTGCGAAAGCGTCCGCACGCGCTGATTCCGCCGTCCCTCCAGTGCTACCTTCCCAAGGACGCTCCCCACCCGTTCGCCCACATTCTCCAACCCGTACATCCGCCCAAAGAATGACAGATTCTCGGCGCAGGTCATGTTCCGATACAGCATGGGGTGGTGGGTCACAACGCCAATAAGGCGCCGAATTGAAGCTGCGGAGCGCCGAGTTTCCAGACCCGCGACGTGGATGCTGCCCCTGTCCGGCCTGTACCGCGTCGCCAGCAGGCGGAGCAGGGTAGTCTTGCCGGACCCGTTGGCGCCGAAGATCACGAGGCTGCCACCCCACGCAACCTCCATGTGCAACCCTCGCAGAACCGGCGGGCCCCCGAATCCCTTGTACAGGGACTCGATTCTTATGGCGAGGGGACCCTCTTCAGCGCTCACGGAAATACCCGTTGACTTTTAGCAGTAGAGGGGGAAAATACAAGCCGACGCTGGCATAACGGGCCGATGATACTCAATTGTGGATAACCGCGCAATAAAGTCTATCGAAAATCCACGAAGTGCCGAATCAGCTTACGTTATGTAAGGTAAGAGATTGACAATTTTGCCCCTGCAAAAGTACCATTTAGTTTCGCAATTCCACAGGAGAAAACCCTTGCTTTTCAAGAACCCCTCGAAAATTAAGAAAGCCCCCATCAAGGAGGGCGTACCCCCAGGCCAGTTCGTCACTAAGAAACTGCCCGTCCTCACCTACGGGAAAAACCTCAAAATCGATATCGACCAGTGGCAGCTCAAGGTATTCGGCTTGGTTGAACAGGAGATTGAGCTTAACTTTGAGCAGTTCTCCAAGCTGGACTGGACCGCCGTCGAAGCCCCCTTTCACTGCGTGACCCAGTGGAGCAGGCTTGAAAACACCTGGGAGGGACTGCTGTTCACCGACCTCGCCAGGCTTGTCAACCCCAAGCCGGAAGCAAAGTTCGTCATGGCCCACTGCTACGGCGACTACTCCACCAACCTCCCCATCGAAATCCTCATGGACGGCTCATCCCTTCTCGCCCACAAGCACGACGGCGAGCCCCTGAGCGACGACCACGGCGGACCGGTACGGCTCGTGGTCCCGCAGCGGTACGGCTGGAAGAGCGCCAAGTGGCTCCGCGCCATCGAGTTCATGGCGGAGGACAAGGCCGGTTTCTGGGAAGTCCGTGGCTACCACAACAACGGCGACTTCTGGAAAGAGGAGCGTTTCTGGCCGGAACTCATGTGAACCGATAGCCGGATCTGCCCTCCAAATCCCCCATTCCCGCTCACGCTGAGTTTGGCGAAGGACGAAGAGTCGAGCGCCCCACGCGCAACCCCCACCTAACCCTTCCCCTTGGAGGCCGGCGCAGCCGCCCGCCCCACCTTCCCCAACCGCCCCCCGTGGAAAAGGTACTGCTGGGCGTAACCCGCATACTGTCCGAAGTAGTCGTGTGCCCAGTGGACAATGTCGTCGTAAGACATGTTCTGCCCGTTCAGGTACCACTCCTGCACTGCCCGGCTCACCCACCTGTCGATTGGAAACGCCTCCAGCTTGTCCAACGAAAACACCAAAACGCAGTCCGCAATCTTCGCCCCGATGCCCGGCAGTTCAATCAACCGGGCCCTGGCCTCCCAGTAGGGCAACTGTCGCACCTCCTCTAGGTCCAGCGCCCCTTCCGCCACCTGAATGGCCGCGTTCGCCAGCCACTTGGCCCGGAAACCCAGCGCCAATTCCCGCAGCGCGCCCTCCCCCGCCTCGGCTATCCTGTGGGCCGGCGGGAAAGTATGACGGACCCTCCCGTGCAGCGTCCGCGGTTCTCCGAATGCGTCCGCCATGGACTCCATGTTGGCCGCTATGCGGGGAATATTCGACGTGGCGGAGCAGATGAACGCCGACAGACACTCCCACGGCTCCTGCCGCAGTAGCCGCAGCCCGGCGTATCGACGGATCATGCCGTCGATTCGGGCGTCCCGGTTTATCTCCTCGTAGATGGCGGGCAGGTCGTCGTCGAGCCGGAAATAGCTCCGCAGCATAGCCTTGGATGATTCCGACAGCGGCGGCTCGGAAAAAACCTCAATCCCCGCCGGGACCTGCCTCATCTTCAGCAGGCTGCCGTACACCACCCCCCAATAGACGTCGCCGTCCCTCTGCCAGCGATGGGCCTGCCCGCTCTCCAGCGTCGCCCCCAAATCCAGCGGCGGCGGCACCTCCAGGAGAAACGGCCCTGCCTCTACCACCGCCTGACGCTCTCAACAACCGATGCCAGGGGTCCTATATTCGTCGTGCACTCCGGCAGCGCGTCCAGGAAGTGCCTGCCATAGTACCCGTTGAGCACCCGCCGGTCCAGCACCACCACCGCGCCCCTGTCCTGTGCGTTGCGGATGAGACGGCCAAACCCCTGGCGGAAACGGAGCACCGCCTGCGGCACGGCGAATTGCTGGAAGGGGTCTTCATACTGCTCGCTTCTGGCCGCAAACACCGGCTCCGTGGGCACGTTGAAGGGCAGCCGCGCCAGAATGAGCACCTTCATCACGCCGCTGGGCATGTCCACCCCCTCCCAGAAGCTGCTGGTCCCCAGCAGCACGCTTTCGGGGTTCTCCGCAAACCGCCGCATCAATCGGTGAGGCGGACCATCCACCCCCTGTGCCAGCACCATAATCCCCGAGTCCTCCACCATGCGAATCAGCGTTTGCCGGGCCGCCCTGAGCGCGGCGTGGGAGGTGAATAGCGCCATCGTATGCCCGCCGGCGTCCTTCACTATCTGGCCGATGCACCTCTCCAGCACGTCGCGATACCCCCGGGCGTTGGGCGGCGGAATATCCTCCGGCACCCCCAACAGCGTCGATCTCTTATAGTCGAAGGGCGAACCGACCCACAGCTCATCCGCTGCTTCCAGCCCCAGACGGTGCCGGATGAAGTCGAAGCTCCCCCGGGCGGTGAGCGTCGCGCTGCTCAACACCACACACTCCTTCTGGTCGAAGAGGTCGGACCGCAGGGTGGGCCCCACGTCCAACGGCGCCGAGTTGAAGACCATGTTGGAGTCCCGTTCCAGACTGAGCCAGTCTATGCGCTCGTTATCCGGATCGGCGCTGGCAACGGCGCGAAGATTTTCTCGGACTTCCCCCAGGTCCTCAAGCCACGTACCCAGGTCGGAAAGCAGGGTGTCCCACGGGTCGGAGCCTTCGACGGGCAGAGAGTCCAGGTAGCGGAACAGATCTGACACGCCGCCCTGAATCTGCCGTATCTGGCCGTCGCAGTTCTCCCATCCGATCTCCACCTCCGACCACCCCGGCTGCGTTCGCGCGCTGCGACTGACCCGAAGCTGAACCCTTGCGTCGTACTCGTTCCGGTGGTTCATGACGAACTCTTCCGCCAGGTTCCACATGGCCTCCCACCTCTCCCGCAAGCCCGGAACGGATTCCTGCACCGCAGCCGCAAGCTGCTGAAACCGCAGGGTCTCCTGGGCGGAAAGACGCTGGGTCCGGAGGATAACCTGTGCATGCTCCACGTACCTTGCGATACCGTCCAACTGTTCCTCAAGCCAGTCTTGCGACACTGAAAAACCGAACTGGCGTGTGGCCTCCGTCTCCAGGTGATGCGCCTCATCCACAACTAGGTGGTCGTACTCGGGGATAAGCCCCCCGCCTCTGGCCAGGTCCGAAAGCAGCAGCGCGTGGTTCACCACAATTACGTGGGCGGCCTCCGCCCGTTCCCGCGCCGCCCGCAGGAAGCACATACCCTGCCGCAGGCCCGGACAGAACCCCTTGTCGCTGGCGGAAACCCGGACCCACGACTGCCAGTCCCGCCCCGCGAGGTTCATCTCCCCCCGGTCTCCCGTGGGCGTGTCCTGAAGCCACACCAGGCACTTGCTCAGCAGGCGTGCGTCATCCGTGGAAAGACTTTCGCTGCGGGATAAGTTCGTCCAGCGTCGGATGCAGAAATAGTTGGCCCTCCCCTTCAGGCTTACCGCCCGCAGCTCTCCCCCGCAAATCTCCCCCGCCTGCTCCAGCGCCTGCGCTAGGGCGGGGATGTCCTTCTGAAGAAGCTGTTCCTGCAGGTTAATGGTGTTGGTGGAGACCACCACCCGCTTGCCGTTGGCCACCGCGTACAGGATGGCGGGCAGCAGGTACGCCACCGACTTCCCCACACCTGTGCCCCCCTCCACCATCAGGTGTCCGCCCTCGGCGAAAGTCCGGGCCACCGCTGAAATCATCTGCTTCTGCTCCGGCCGGTACTCGAAGCCGGGGAAGAACTTCGACAACATCCCCTCCGCTGAAGCCATCGACATGACCCGCCCCACGTCCACCGGCTGTTCCTCCTCAGGACGCTCCAGCGGCGACGGTTTCGTAAGCCGCTCCGACAGTTTATTGACGTCCACCGGCCCGGCTAATACGGGAGCGCGCATTAGGCCGTCACTCCCCAGCAGGTCTCCGAAGGTCCAACCGGCCCGGTGGGCCATAACCCTGATTCTCTCCGCCACCACGGGGTCCAGCTCCTCTGCCCGTTCCAGCAGCTCCAGGAACACCATGCGGGTAACCTGAGCGTCGTCCAAGGCGCGATGAGGACTGTCGGGGTCTATGCCCAGGCTCTTGGCCAGCAGCGAGAGAGAATACTCGGAAGCCTCCGGCAGCAGCACCGACGCCATGTCCCACGTGTCGTAGGCCACGTTGGTCATGGGCAGCCCGTTCTCCTGCAGAAACCCAACGTCGAAGGCCACGTTATGCCCGATGACCGGTACGTCCCCCAGGAATTCCTCCAGCCGCACCGACACGGAGGCGAAAGGCGGAGCCCTGTCCACGTCCTCCTGCCGGATGCCGGTGAGCCGCCTCACGAATTGGGGGATGGGCGTGTAGGGGTTGACGTAGGTCTGGAATTCTTCGAGCACCTCGCGGCCGCGGAATTTTACCGCGCCTATCTCGATTATCCGGTGCCGGGCCTTGTCCAGCCCCGTGGTCTCCAGGTCCACCGCTGCATAGACTCGGTCCTTCGCATCCAAAGATGAATTCAGTGCCACGTCACCAACACTTCCCGGCCCGCCTCAGCCCACAAAGGGCAGGACGGCGCCTGTTCTCAGTCCGTAGGCAGCGTGGTACCTGCCGTACCTGAGGGCCTCGACGAACTCCTCCTCGGACCGCACGTCATCCTCAAACACCGTGAAGCACCGGCCCAGCCCATGAATGGAATGAGCGTCGCTGCCCCCCGTCTCCCTCATCTTCAGACGCTCCGCCACCCCCTGGGCAAAGGCGTTCTCGCTGTCGATGGTGTTTCCGTTGGCCACCTCCACAGCGTCGACGTAGCCCAAGACGGCGTGTTCCGACGCCTCCTCCACCGTATCGGGCATGGTCGGCGTGTTCCGGTAGAGATAAGGCCTCCTCAACCCGCCCGGACTGTGAATGCCGCGGAAGGGATGGGCCGTAATCATGAACCCCTTCTCCCTGTCCACCACCCGTCGCAGCTCGGCGATGCGGGAGATGCCGGATACGTACTCTTCCATCCCATACACCAGAACGTGGCCCATGTCCGTATCCACCTCAACCCCCCGAATCAGAAGCATATCGTGCTTGCGGGCGAAGGCGTTGAACTCGTGCCTGTCCCACAGGTTGTTGTGTTCCGTGATGCAGAGGGCGGTGACTCCGAGGCGCTTGGATTCCGTCACCATGTCTTCCGGTGAAAGGTTGCTGTCGCTGCTGCCTCGGGTGGTATGAACGTGAAGATCTATGACCGTTGCCATGCGCTGGGCTATTGTATGACCCTTCGTCGCAGTCCGTCAATCCGGTCAAACCTCGCATCGAAACTCCGAATAATAAAGAGAATCCCTGTGTTAGAATCACCAACGATCCGACAATAGCATGAGGATTGCTATGCAAGAACCAATTGATACGTTCCTTAATCATCTGGTAGTTGAAAAAGGTTTTTCTCATAATACCCTGGAAGCATATCGCAACGATCTGTACCAGTTTTTCGACTACACCAAGAAGACCCTGCCCTTCGTTAACGGCAGGTCCACCTGGAAGCAGGTGGACCTTAATCACCTGACCGAATACGTCTTCAATCTCCGTGGCAAGAACGGCTACGCCGACAGCACTGTAGCCCGCAAGGTGGCCGCCATCCGCTCCTTCTTCAGCTTCCTCGTCCTCGAGGGCCTGATAGAAGACGATCCCAGCGAGTCCCTGAGCACCCCCCGTCCGGGACGCACGCTGCCCAAGCACCTCTCTCAAGATGAGGTCGCCCGCCTTCTGGAGCGCGCCAAGGAGCAGCGCACCCCGGAGGGTCAGCGCGACTGGGCCATCCTGGAGATTCTCTACGCCACCGGCTTGCGGGTCACCGAGTTGATTTCCCTGAATCTCGACGACGTTAACCCCGCCGAAGGCTACGTTCGCACCCTCGGGAAGGGCGGCAAGGAGCGCATGACCTACCTCCACCCCGAGGCCACCTTCGCCCTCAAGACTTACCTGAAAAAGTCGCGTACGAAGCTGGCCAAGTCGAAGAAGGAGAAGGCCATCTTCCTCAACCGACGCGGTGAGCGTCTCACCCGCCAGTGGGTTTGGGCTATCATGAAGAACAGCGCTAAGCGGGCCAACATCGACCAGAAGATAACGCCCCACGTGCTGCGACACAGCTTCGCGACCCATCTACTACAGGGAGGCGCCCCCCTCCGCCACGTGCAGGAGCTTCTGGGCCACGCCAGCATCACCACGACGCAGATCTACACCCACCTCACCAACGACCACCTCCGGGAAGAATACGAAAAGGCCCACCCCCGGAGTTAGCGCCTCCTTCTTGTCCTTGCGAACACGGGCCCCATTCGCGTCCCGTCCCTATAGTCTGCCCACCGAAGCTGGCCAGTAGGGGAACGCTTACCAATCCAATTGTCAATTGCCTGACCTCATCATGGGACTAGGTGCAAGCGCCTTGACTCACCGATAACCAGGAAGCGTACTTTATCTCCCATTTAGGTGCCCCCCTTTCTCTTTTTGAGTAGTGTTCAGATCCCTGAGTGACTATCATCTGTACTTCCTCACGACTAGTCCCTGATTGCAAGCCTTGGGACGGGAGTGATCTCTGGCATCAAGAAAGGCCTTATAGTGAAATAGACACTCAAGAATATGAATGAGCCGAGCTTACCTAATAATCGGCAAAGGCCACATTGTACGGACGAAACTGTGATCGCGACATGGCCGCTACCCCTTGATACTAACGCTGTAACGGGCACTTGCTATGAATTCCGCATTACGCTATAAATGCTCCACATCCCAGTCTGACATAGGAGTAGGCAATGGCCATTAACTTAGTCGTTGCGTTAACAGACTATGACTGGTACAGGACGCTGAGAGAAAAACCCGGTCTGAGCGAGGTGAATTTCTGGGCTCCCTCTGCAAAGAACTTTCGTGCCCTCAGGCCAGGTGAATTGTTCTTGTTCAAATTGCACGCACCTCACAGGAGCATCGTTGGTGGGGGCATATTCGCTCATTCAAACGTTATGCCCTGTTCATTGGCTTGGTCAGCCTTCGGTCAAGGAAATGGAGCCCGCTCTGAAGAAGAAATGCGAAGACGCATCGCCAAGTATCGCAAATCAGGATCCAACAACGGAAGTGACTTTGAAATCGGTTGCCGAATCCTTACACAACCATTCTTTCTCAATGAACGCGACTGGATTGAGCAGCCTAGAGGCTGGTCCCCCAATATTGTTAGCCTAAAAACCTACAACACCAGCGAAGATGAAGGATACGCTCTTTGGGAAGCGGTTCAAAACCGGTCGAGGCTCGAGCCCACTGAACTTATCGGCGAGACTGTACCCAGATATGGTGAACCCCACCTTGTAAAACCGCGATTAGGCCAAGGTGGATTCCGAGTATTGGTCACGGACGTTTATGACCGTCGCTGCGCAGTCACGCAAGAGCGAACATTACCCGCATTGGATGCAGCACACATCCGTCCATACAGCACTGGTGGCGGTCATGAAGCCAGCAACGGGCTGCTGTTGCGTCGCGATATTCACAGTCTATTCGATTCTGGCTATGTGACGGTAACGCCGTCACTGGACTTTGAAGTAAGTCGGTCCATTCGAGACGAATTCGAAAATGGACGCGACTATTATGAAATGCATGGAACACGGATCCAGGTTCCGAGACGTCCTGAATTACGACCAGATGGCGACGCCCTGAGCTGGCACAACGAGAATGTCTATAAGGGTTGACGGCACCTCTCCTCTATCTGATGGTCCACTTTTCTGGCTTCTATAGTAGTGGATCTAGAGGCGAAGGATACCCTACCCGATATCATCACGCAGAGGACATCACAGTCACGCCGGTGTTCGCCGCCTAGCGGCCAAGTGGTGCACCGATCCCTGCCTCCACAGCGCCAAGAAACGCTCCAAGGGAGCAACTCTGGATATTTGGCATCGTATCGTAGCGCCACCAGCAGCCCCGCAACCCACTCCCCATGACGCAAGCCGCCCCTTTCTGGTACACTAAACCCAAGGCCCTGCCCCTTGCCCCGGCCCCGCATACCCTCGACATCGGGAGGCTGCCATGGCAGTTGTAACGCTTAACGGACAGATCGGCTCCGGCGGTCCGGAAGTTGGACTGCAGGTCGCCCACTACCTCCACGCCGACTATGTGGACAGGCTCATCTTCGCCGAAGCCGCCAAGCGCATCGGCGCTACCGTTCAGGCCGTGGCCGGCAAGGAGTCCGAAGTCACCCGACGCCGGGACCGGCTCGGGCGTTTCTTCCAGAACGTGCTGGAACGCTCTGCCATGTCCGGCGCCGGCGGTGAACCCTACTTCGGCCCCGGCGTCGACGTCCTTCTCTCCCGCGACTACTACTCCGAGGACGAGGAACCCATCACCCTGGCCCACGAAGTGGACGATAAGAAGTTCATCGAGGTCACCACCACCGTCATAAGGGATCTCGCCAAGGAAGGCAACGTGGTCATCGTGGGCCGGGCCGGCAACCTAATCCTCAAGGGCGAACCTGGCGTGCTACACGTGGGCACCGTCGCGCCTCTGGAGCACCGCATCCACACCATCATGGAGAGGGAGCACCTTGAGTACGACGATGCAATGAGATTTGTGGAGGAGCATGAGAGGGCGCGAAAGGCCTTCTTCTCCAAGTTCTTCGACGTAGACACCGACGACCCCAACATTTACCACATGATAATCAATATGGCCGACTTGAAGGTGGAGACGGCGGGGGAGATGATCGCCCACGCCGCCCAGGACCTGACCCACTGACGCCTAAAGGAGCGCAACCCAAACCATGGCTCGCAAGAAACGCGGCAAGAAAGTCGCAGCAAGACAAGCCCAGCTAAGCAAGCGAAAGAAGCGAGGGCGGGGCCCCTCCGGCATACCCACCATGTCGGCGGCCCAGCGCCGCCGCCAACTCGCCGAGAGCCCTCAACCGTCCGCAGATTCTGAAGCTATTCCCACCCAGACTGCGCCGGCAATCCCAGTCGCGGCTGCAGCGTCTCCCACTCCTAACGTAACGTCGACAGTCAGTGATCGGCAGCCCCTGGTCTACAGCTACGTGGGCATGGAAATGCGACGCATCCTTACTCTCAGCGGCGTCATCATCACCGCAATCGTAGCCCTCAGCTTCTTCCTAAACTAGGGCATCCCCATGGCCATCCCCTCCCTGGCTAACCGGCTTCGCGTCACGCCCGTCGGCCCCGGTGTCTACCAGATGAAGGACGAACAGGGAAGGGTGCTCTACGTGGGCAAGGCGGCAAATCTCAGGTCGCGCCTCCGCTCCTACTTCACCCCCACCGCCCACCACGAGCCCAAGATTCGCCGGATGCTCTCCCGAGTCGCCGACTACGACCTCATCGTCACCGACTCGCCGGCGGAGGCACTCATCCTGGAAAACACCCTCATCAAGAAGCACCGGCCACCCTTCAACGCCCGGCTCAAGGACGACAAGACCTACCCCTATATCAAGATAGACCGCGCCGAGGAGTTCCCACAGATCTACATCACCCGCCGCGTGGAGAATGACGGCGCAGTCTACTTCGGCCCCTTCGCCACGGCCCACAGCATCCGAAAGACCCTGGCCCTTCTAAAAAAACTCTTCCCCTACCGTTCCTGCACCAAGGTCATCACCGGCAAGGATGCCCGCCCCTGCCTGGAATACTTCATCAACCGGTGCGCCGCCCCCTGCACGGGAGAGATAGACAAGGAGAACTACCACAAGATTATCGACCAAGTGGTGCTCTTCATGGAGGGGAAGACGGAGCCGGTGCTGACGGACCTCAAGAAGAAGATGCTGGAAGCCTCCGACAAGCTAGAGTTCGAACGCGCCGCAGTCCTGCGCGACCAGACCCGAGCCATCGAGCGGGTGTCGGAGGAGCAGCAGATCAAGACGGCTTCGGCCAGGGGCCACGACCTGGACGCCATCGGCATGGCAACCCAGAACGATCAGGCCTGCCTTGAGGTCTTCTTCGTACGCAACGGGAAGCTCATCGGGCGAGATACCTTCGTCATGGACGGCACTCAGGACGACCCACCGGAGCGGGTGATGACAGGCTTCGTCAAGCAATTCTACCAGTCCACGCCCTTTGTCCCCAAGCGCATCTTGCTGCAGCACCCGTTGGAGGAGACGGACGAGATAACGCAGTGGCTGAGAGAGAAGCGCGGCAGCGCCGTGACCATCCGAATGGCCCAGCGTGGGCCCAACCGGAGACTGGTGGAATTGGCTGCCGCCAACGCCGAACAGCAGCTATCGCAGATGAGAGTGAAGTGGTGGAGCAACACCGACGCCCTCCAGGAGGCCATGACTGAGCTTCAGGAAGAACTCAACCTCCCGGCGCTACCACGCACCATTGAGTGCTACGACATATCCAACATCCAGGGCAGCCACCCTGTCGGCAGCATGGTCACCTTCGAGGACGGCGCGCCGCGCACCTCCCGGTACCGCCGCTTCAAGATAAAGAAGGTTGAGGGCATCGACGACTACGCAATGATGCAGGAGATGCTGCGCCGCCGCTTCAAGAAGCTTGCCCAGAGCCACGGCAAGGGCGCGTCGGGCCCCAATGGCGTGGACGGCTCCTACGCCGAGCGGCCGGCCCGCGGCTGGGACAAAGCGCCAGACCTGGTCATCATCGATGGAGGCAAGGGGCACCTCTCCGCCGCCCTGGAGATTTTCCTGGAGTTGGGCATTGACTTCATTCCGCTCTCATCTATCGCCAAGGAGAACGAGTGGATCTTCGTGCCCCAGACCCCCGAACCCATAGCCCTCTCCCGACGATCGCCGGCGCTTCACCTAGTGCAGCGGGTGCGGGACGAGGCCCACCGGTTCGCTGTCACCTACCACCGGAAACTGAGAAGCAAATCTTCGACCCAATCCTCGTTGGACATGGTGCAGGGCATAGGCCCCAAACGGAAGCGCATGCTCATGCGCCGTTTTGGCTCGTTGAAAGGCATTAGGGAGGCTTCCCTGGACGAAGTCATGACAGTCCCGGGAATAACCAGAAGCCTTGCCCTGCGTCTCAAGCAGTCCATTTAGGCCTCATTGGGCGTGAAACCCAGAACTTTATGGCGAATATAGCCTTGATTTTGCCCTCTAATCCGTATATTTTGGATAAAGGGGGAACACGTAAGAATGCTCAAGGTTACAATCACTTTTCCCAGCGGCGTCACAATTACGTTAGAGACCACGGAGGCGGACAAGTACGGCGAAGTCATCGCTTCCACCCGTGAATACCTGAGTTCCGACGGCATTGCGCCATCGACAAACGGCAACCAGTCCAAGCCCGTGCTGCCGGAAGAACCATCCAGCAACGGCAACGGACATCTGGCCAGCAGCCCCGAGTTTCTTGAGTTCTGCCAGCTTATGGCTCCTTCGGGGGACATGCGCAGGGTGGTGGTGGCGGCGGAAGGCGCAAAGCGCTTCCTCGGCATGGACAAGGTCTCCGCCCAGGAGCTTGGCCCTCTCTTCGATTTCCTGCAGTGGCCGCGCCCGAAAGACTTCGTGCAGACCCTCCGCAACGCCGGACGTTCCGCCTTTCAGTGGCTGGAGAGGTCCCCCGGGAATTCCGGCTACTACTCCGTCACCGACCAGGGACGGCGCGAGATAATCGTCGAGGATACGAGCGACGCCGTCGACTAGAATCGGCCTCTCCGTCCCTCGTTTGACACCCCCAGGCGCCCGTGCTAACTTCATCTTTCACTGCCATGGACGTGATCATCCGAAATCCAATCAGGCGAGAACTCCAGCTTCAGGGTAGCCGCAGAGTTAAGCAGCTACTGAAAGAGCTTGACCTGAATCCGGAGTCGCACATCGTAATCAGAGGCGAGTCCCTGCTCACCAGTGACGAAATGCTCCGTGACGAAGACCGTGTGGAGATTCTCTCCGCCATCTCCGGAGGCTGACCCTTGAGGTGCATCAAGTGCCGCGGAAAGGCCAGCGTGGAGCTGCGCCGGCACAACTCCTCCTTCTGCTCCCCCCATTACCTGGAGTTCGTGCGGAACCAGCTGGGCAGGAATGTGAAGCGTCTGCGGATGTTCACCCCGGAAGACAGGGTCCTGGTCGCCGTCTCAGGGGGAAAGGACAGCCTGGCCCTGTGGGACCTGCTGCTGGATGCGGGATACTCGGCCACCGGTCTTCACATCCAGCTGGGCATAGGTGAATACTCGGCACGCTCTGCGGAAGTATCAAGGGACTTCGCCCGGAGTCGCGAGGCGGAGCTAATTGAGTTCAGCCTGGATGATGAGCTTGGTATGGGGGTGCCGCTACTTTCGAGGGTGCTCCGAAGGCCTCCCTGTTCGGGATGCGGACTGAACAAGCGCTACCTCTTCAACAAGATTGCTTTGGAGCGCGGCTATACCGTTGTCGCCACCGGGCACAACCTGGACGATGAGGCGGCGACTCTCATGGGAAACGTGCTGCGCTGGCAGCGGGAGCAGCTGGCCCGCCAGTCGCCGGCGTTGGAGAGCAACCACCCGCACATGGTGCGCAAGGTGAAACCTCTCTACAC
The DNA here is from genome assembly GCA_034420855.1 of Dehalococcoidia bacterium. GTDB lineage: Bacteria > Chloroflexota > Dehalococcoidia > Lucifugimonadales > JAPULR01. The sequence goes on along the minus strand of DAOUKX010000061.1, from coordinate 10,292 downwards.
GCTGACGGAGCGGGAAACCGCCAGCTACTGCCTGATAAGGGGCATTGATTACGTGGTAGAGGAGTGCCCCAACGCCAAGGGCGCCCACTCAATACTGTACAAAGACATTCTGAATCGCATCGAGACGGAATCGCCCGGGACAAAGCAGCAGTTCTTCCAGGGGTTTCTTTCCAGGATGCGCCCAGCGCTCCAGCAACAACAGGCTGTGGACTTGTTGGCGTGCGCCAAGTGCGGACAGCCTACCACCGGCGAAGTCTGTTCATATTGCAGAATGAAGGACAGAGCCCGAAGCTACGTCACCGTCAACGCTCCGAATGGAGCATCCCGTCTTGACACTTAAGTCCCGCTGACGAGCGGCGGCAACGATGCAGTAAGTCACTCCCAGACGCTGGTTCCCCAGAAAAGTAAGGCGCGGCTCACGTGAGCCGCGCCCTGTTTTGTCGAAGTTAGCCAAGTTCAGGCTGAGGCGCCGTCCCTACCGTTTGACGCGCTGGGGCCATGGAACAGGTGACAGGCGACGGTGTGCTGCGGAGCCGCCATCTGAAGGACGGGGTCCTCCGTCTGACACCTCTTCATAAGCTCCGGGTCCGCGAGGGCCATGGGGCACCTCGGGTGGAAGCTGCAACCTGAGGGCGGGTTGATGGGCGAAGGGACCTCACCCGGCAGGACGATCTCTTCCCGCACAATGTCGGGATGGGAGGGAAGGGCTGCGGAGAAGAGGGCCTTGGTGTACGGATGCAACGGATTCTGAAAGAGCTCTTCCGTGTCCGCATATTCAACGATCCGGCCGAGGTACATCACCACCGTCTGATGGGCCATGTACCGCACGGTGGCCAGGTTATGGGCCACCAGCAGGTAGGCGACGTGCTGCGTCTCCTGCAGGTCCTTCAGCAGGTTCATTATCTGAGCGCGAATGGAAACGTCCAACGCCGAAACCGGCTCGTCCAGAAGTATCAGATTCGGATAGGACGCCAGGCCGCTGGCAACGGCAATCCTCTGCCGCTGGCCGCCACTGAACTCATGAGGAAAGAGGGATGCCTGAGCGGGATGGAGGCCGACCATATCCAGGAGCTGCTCTACCCGTTCGGTCTTCTCCTTCCGGGTCACCCGGCGGTTGACCACCAGAGCTTCGGCGATGATATCTCTTGTTCTCATTCGGGGACTGAGGGAGGACCACGGGTCCTGGAAGACGGCTTGCACCTTGGCCCGGTAGTCCTTCACGTCCTGGCCCTTAAGATCGTGAACGTTCCTCATCTCCGACTGCATGGGAGCATCAAAGCGAATCATGACCCTGCCATCAGTAGGCTCCTCCAACCGGAGGATGGTCTTGGCGGTGGTGGTCTTGCCACAACCGGACTCGCCCACCAGCCCCAGGGTTTCACCATCCCTAATGGTGAAGTTAATGCCGTCCACGGCCTTTACGTGGCCGATGGTCTTCATGAGGATCAGTCCCTTGGTTACAGGGAAGTGCTTCTTGAGCCCCCTTACCTCAAGCAGGGGTAGATTGTTGTTCTGCGGCATACTTGCCGCGGGATTGGTTGTCTCTTTAGTCGCGGCTACGGGTTCGTTTGCCATGTTTCGTCTAGCCTCCAACAAGCTGCTCTTTGACTGTCTCCTACCTCATAGTAAGGAGGATATTCTTCCAGACACCGGTCTTGCATGTACCGGCATCTGTCCGCAAAGCGGCAACCTACCGGCAGGTCGTACAGAGCGGGCGGCTGGCCCTCAATCTGGTAGAGCCTATCCACTCTTTCTTCCATCTTGGGTACGGAGCCTATCAGGGCCTCCGTGTATGGGTGAGAGGGGTTATTGAAGATGCCCCTCACGGGCCCTTCTTCTACCACCCGGCCGGCGTACATCACCACTACCCGGTCACACATTCTGGCGACTATGCCGAAGTCGTGGGTGATGAAGATGATGCTCATTCCCGTTTCCGCCTGAATGTCTTTCAGGAGGCGAAGGTACTGGAGCTGAATTGTAACGTCCAGAGCGGTGGTAGGCTCGTCGGCGATGATGACCATCGGGTCGCAGGCCATGGCTATGGCTCCGACAACCCTCTGCTTCATGCCGCCGCTCATCTGATGGGGGAAGTCTTCCAGACGGCGGCGGGGAGCCGCCACTCTGACGTTCCGCAGGGACTGCTCCGCTTCACGCTTCAGGTCACGCTGCATCTCTCTCCTGTGCACCAGGGCTTCCACCAACTGGTTTCCGATGGTGTAGACCGGATTGAGAGAAGTCTGGGGGTCCTGAAGGATCATGGAAATCTTCCTGCCCCTGACCTCACGCATGTCCTTCTCGGAACGCTGGAGGATGTCCTCTCCGTCCAGGAGAATCTGCCCATCTATGATGCGAGAAGCGGGCTTGGGATTCAGCCGCATGAGCGAGAGGGCGGTCATGGTCTTGCCGCAGCCCGACTCGCCGACGATGCCGAGGGTTTCGCCCTGCCTGAGGGAGAAGCTCACGCCGTCCACCGCCTTCACCGTTCCCCAACGATTGAAGAAGTAGGTATACAGATCCTTTACTTCAAGGACAACCTTGTCCGAAATCTGCGTAGTCAATTTATGTCACCTGCCTAGTCTTGGGATCCAACTTGTCACGGGTCCAGTCACCGAGCAAGTTCAGGGAAAGCACCGCGACCAGAATGGCCACGCCGGGGAAGAAGGAGACCCACCAGTTGGCCACAATGAGCTCACGACCGTCGGCAACCATGACGCCCCATGCAGGCGTGGGCCTGGGGATGCCGGCACCGAGGAAGCTGAGGGATGCTTCGAAGAGGATGGCCGTACCCAGCTGCAGGGTGGCCACGATGACCAGGGTGTTGAGCACGTTGGGGAAGATGTGCATGAAGATGATGCGGAAGTGGGACGCTCCCGCGACCCTTGCCCGCTGAATGAAGTCCTGGTTCTTCACGCTGAGGGTTTCGCCCCGTGCCTGCCGGGCGTAGAGGGCCCAATACACAAGGGCGATGACCGTCACCACCGTTTGGAAGCTTGGCCCAACCACCGCTACGAAGACAAGGGCAAGCAGGATGGATGGAATCGCGAGCTTGATGTCGACCAGGCGCATGATGAGACCGTCGACCCATCCGCCCACGTAGCCGGCAAGCAGGCCCAGAGTGGTGCCTACTATTCCGGCAAAGAGGATCGCTATCAGGGAAACGGAGAGTGAAATCCTCGCCCCGTGAATCATGCGGGTCACCAGGTCGCGGCCAAGCTTGTCCGTACCAAGCCAATACTTGCCTGATCCATCAGGGGTCAACTGGCGGACCTGGTTGGGCTGGGCCAGAATAGCGTCTTCAGTGCCGTCAATGCGGATGTCCCGCATGGTGGCGATGCCAACCACGGGTTCGACGATGTTCCCGCCGGCGTCTCTGACTTCGATGGCATCCTTTGCCTGGCGGCCCTGGATGGTGGCGCCCAGCGGAGTGAAGGTTACTTCACCGCCATTGTCGGTGCCCATGAAGGCGACGCCTCCCGGAACCTCCGCCCCATCCACGAAAAGGCCACCACTGTCAAAGGTAACGGGATTCTTCACCACCACCAGCCCGCCGGCAAGTTTTGACATGTCCTTCGGGTCTGCCGTTTCCACACCGCCGGGATACACAAGGGACCGGCCGATTTTGATTACCTCGCCACCGCTCCTGAATTCAATGATGCCCACTACGGGTTCGTTGTTGGCGTCAAAGGGCATTCCCGCGCGATTTATGGAGGCTCCCGGAATAAGTTCACCGTTCTTGTAGACTTCTACAGTGTTCAGGTCAACTCCGCCTCGTAAGGATTGCACTTTTGCCTTAATCCAGGCAGGCGGCACCAGCCGGTCCTGCAGAGTTCCCACCTCCGGGTCGTACCCCCAGGCGTTGCTCCACACGTTGGCGAAAAGCGCCGGAAGCACCAGCACGAAGATAATTATGAAGATGGGAACAAGGGGCAGTCTCCTGGCATCCTGGAGCGTCTTGGCCAGCCTTGGGGGAGAGTACCAAGGTTTTGCCTTAGGTATTGAAATTGCCATTTTCTTCTATTCTCCGAGGCTTCTAGTTGTATCGAATCCGTGGGTCCAGGTATGCGTAGAGAATGTCTACCACCAGGTTGGACACGATGAAGATGCTGGCCATGAACAAGACAACAGCCTGCACCACTTGGTAGTCCCTGGCCTGTACCGCTTCCACTGCCAGCAATCCGGTTCCCGGCCATGCGAACACCGTCTCCGTAACTACGGAACCGGTCAGCAGGAACCCGGCCACCAGCCCGAAGTAGGTCAGAGGAGCAATGGCCGCATTGCGCAGGCAGTGCTTCCAGATGACCTTCCACTCAGGCAACCCCTTGATGCGGGCCAGCTTCACGTATTCGCTGTCCAGCACCTCAAGCATGGAGGAGCGGGTCAGGCGCATGAGGGCCGCAACATTGAACCAGCCCAGCGTGATTGCGGGCATAATCATGTGGGTAATGCCCCCTCTGCCGGAGGTGGGCAACCAGCCAAGCAGGACGGCGAACACCCACATCAGTACAATGCCCAACCAGAAGCTGGGAAGAGATTGCCCAAGGAGGGCAATAATCTTCCCTCCATAGTCGAAGGGAGTGTCCTTCTTGGTAGCCACAAGCATACCGATGGATATCCCGAGGAACGTACTTATGGCCAGAGTGAACGCCGCCAACTGTACTGTGGCGGGGAACTTTTCAAGGACAATCTCAAGGGCGCCACTGCCCCATTTCCAAGATTCGCCCCAGTCGCCTTGCAGCACGTTTCTTGCGTAGATGAGGTACTGGACCACCATGGGCTTGTCCAGGCCCCATGCCTTCTCAACCCTCTCGAAGTCCTCAGGGGTTGCTTCGATGGGCAACATGAGGTCGAGCACGTTGCCGCTGAGACGGGTCAGGAAGAAGACCAGCATCGAGACGCCGATAAGCGCCACAATTGATTGGCCAATCCGAAAGATAAGATATCTCTGCATTTCGCATGCCTCTCTTAGGTTCTAAAGTGCAGATTTCGATTCAGGGAATCCTGCCTGGGCCGAAATCCCGAGCGAAAAACTCGCTCGACTAGTTTGCCTTAACGAATAAAGTGGGCACTAAAGGAGTAGCGCACACCGCCCAAAGGGTAGAAATACTATAAATTGCCCCCTTTGTCAAATCGCAAACAAACCGCGCCAACCTTATTCAGTTACGCCGCAGCATTTAAAACAGATTGTTAAGTAATAGATTGGATTACTCCTCGCCGGATTCGAGTGGCGCTTTTTGGAGCCCTCAGGCTATATGTCGGGCCGGCTAAGTCGCCAGCGGCACGACTGCTCGTAGGCGTAGCCCAGCTGGATGAGGGCCGGCTCCGAGAGGGCCGGGCCCATCAGCTGCATGCCTACCGGCAGGCCATCAGAGAAACCGCAGGGTACGGAGAGGGCGGGAGTCCCGGCCATATTGGCCGAGATGTTGCAAATGTCGCTCAGGTACATCTCAAGCGGATTCGCCGTCTTCTCCCCCAGACCGAAGGCCACGGTGGGAGACGAGGGTGTAACCAGGACATCGTACTTTTGAAAGGCCTCGTCTAGCTCCCGGGATATGAGAGTCCGGACCTTCTGAGCTTTAAGATAGTAGGCGTCGTAGTAGCCGGAGGAGAGGGCGTAGGCCCCCAGCATGATTCGGCGCTTGACCTCAGGCCCGAAGCCTTCCTGGCGGGTCCTTTCCATGGCATCCCAGATATCGGCCGCCTCGTCATTGGAGTGACCGAACTTCACGCCGTCGTAGCGGGCAAGATTTGCCGAGCATTCGGAGGGAGCGATGATGTGGTAACAGGCGGTGGCGTACCTTGTGCTGGGGAGGGTGGTCTCCTCCACGTCCACGCCCATACCTTCGAGAACATTCAATGCAGTTTTCAGGGCCTCCAACACCCCGGGCTGAGTGCCCTCCCCATAGAATTCTTTTGGCACGCCCACACGCATACCCTTCGCCTCGCCGGTCAGGAATTTGGAATAGTCCGGGATGGTTGTGTTTATGGAGGTGGAATCCCTGGGATCGTAGCCGGCAACAGCGTTCAATACCAGGGCGGCGTCGGCTACGCTTTTGGTCATAGGGCCAATCTGGTCCAGGGAGGATGCAAAGGCTATGAGCCCATACCTGCTGACGAGGCCGTAGGTGGGCTTCAAGGCGACGATGCCGCAGAGCGAGGCAGGCTGCCGGATGCTGCCGCCAGTGTCGGAGCCAAGGGCGTAGAAGGCCTCATCCGCCGCCACCGCAGCAGCGCTTCCTCCACTGCTGCCCCCGGGCACCCTGGAGGTGTCCCAGGGATTCCTGGTGGGATAGAAGGCAGAGTGTTCCGTAGAGGAACCCATTGCGAACTCGTCCATGTTGCCCTTGCCCAGCAGTACACCGTCGTTTGCATAGAGCTTCTCCATAACGGTGGCGTCATAGGGTGGCACAAAGTTCTCCAGCATCCGGGAGGAGCAGGTGGTGCGGATACCCTGAGTGCAGATAACGTCTTTGGACTGGAAGGGGATTCCGGCAAGGGGCGAACCCTGGTCGTAGCTCCGGTTAGCGTCGGCCTCACGAGCTTGCTGCAAGGCCAACTCCCCGGTAATGGTGACGAAGGCATTGATTTCAGGCTCGACACTGCTGATGCGGTCCAGGCAGGCCTGGGTAATCTCCACGGAGCTTGCTTCCCCGCTGCGGAGCAGGTCGTGAGCTTGCCGTAGGGTGAGTTGATGGAGGGCAGGCAAGACTACTCCTCCAACACTGCGTTGACGCGGAAATAATTTTCTTCCCTTTGCGGTGCATTGGCGAGGGTGGAGTCAGCGTTCAATCCCAAGGACACCTGGTCGTCGCGCATGATGGAGGTGAGGCCTGCCGAGTGGCTGGTGGGAGGCACACCTTCCGTGTCGACCTCCTGAAGGGCCCTCACGTGTTCCAGGATATCGGAAAGCTGGCCACGCAGGTATTCAACCTCCTCGGGCGAGAGGGCGATGCGGCAGAGCGCGGCCATGTGCAGCACTTCTTCTCTGGTCAGGGCCATTGGGATTTCCTCAGACTGATGTTGGTCGACAAAGCGGAGATTAGTCTAGCAAAGGGAGTTGGGTGTCACAAGAAGCAGGATTTCTCCAAGGGGTGGGGCAAGGATGTATTCAGGGACTCCCGTTAGTCGGCTCCACAACCGGCCCCTGCGGAGGGGATGACGGGACGGTGTTGAAGCGATTCATGGCGCGGTCTATGCCTTCTTCAAGGAGTGAGTCCAGAGAGGCTGCGACGCGCTCAACAACCTCGTCGACCAGAGGGGCTTCTTCGTTAGTGAAGGGTTCGAGGACATACTCGACCCAGTCGTCGGCGCTTTCAGGTTTGCCGATTCCCACACGCACTCTAGGAAACCTGTTGCCGCCCGTCACGGAAACGATTGAAGCCATGCCCTGGTGTCCAGCGGTGCCGCCGCGGGGACGGAGACGGATGATGCCGAGGGGGAGATCCATCTCATCGTAGATTATCACCAGGTCTGACGGTTGGGCACGAAAGCGGGCAAGCAGGTAGCGGACGGCTTCGCCGCTGTTGTTCATGAAGGTTCGAGGCTTGGCCAGAACCACCGGCACCCCTGCCACCTCTCCCCCTCCCAGAAGAGCATGTTGACGACGTTCTGAGAGAGGGATGCTCCAGCGTTCAGCAAGACGGTCGATGCAGAGGAAGCCTACGTTGTGGCGGGTACCGGCGTAGCGGGGACCAGGGTTGCCCAGTCCTACGATGATTTTGCGCCGCGGGGGTTCCGCCGGCGGGGCCGATGGGTTGGGGGAAGGGGATGGGTTCCCGCCTTCGCGGGAACAAGGGGAGGGGGTTGAGGATTTATCGGGGCGGTAGATCAGGGCCATGAATCAGGGGGATGCGACTTCAAGGATTTGAAGAAGCGCATCTTCGTCGATGATTTCTGTGCCTAACCGCTCGGCTCTTGCCACTTTGGAGCCGGGATTCTCGCCCACAACCAGGTAGGTGGTCTTGCGGGTGACGCTGGAGGTGGCGGCGCCTCCGAGGGACTTGATTCGGGCCTGGGCGCGAGACCGGGACATGCCGGATAAGGTGCCGGTGATGCAGAAAGTCTGTCCCTGCAGGGGTAGAGGTCCCGTTGATTGGCTCTCTTCCGATTCCTCCCGCTCCAGTTTTACCCCAGCGCCTCTCAATTTCTCGATGATGTTCCGGTTAGACGCCACGGCGAAATAGGCGGCGATGCTCGCGGCAATTTTCGGGCCTATTCCCTGTATTTCAGTGAATTGCTCCTCGGAGGCTTGAGCAATCTCGTCTAGGCTTCTGAATCGAGAAGCCAGCAGGTCAGCGTTTTCCGAGCCCACGTGGAGCACCCCCAGGGCGAAGAGCACCCGCGCCAGGGGACGGGACTTGCTGGCTTCGATATTGTCCATGATTTTCGCGGCCAGCTTCTCACCCATGCGGTCCAGTTTCAGCAGCTGCTCTCTCTTAAGATAGTAAAGGTCCGCCAGGTCCTTCACCAGTTCCTTATCTATAAGAATGGCGCACCACTTCTCGCCGAGACCGTCGATGTTCATGGCCCCCTTGCTTACGAAGTGCTTGAAGAGCTCGAAGAACTGGGCGGGGCAGGCCGCGTTTGGACACCGGTGCTGGGCATCGTCCTCCGTCTTTACCACCTCAGTGTTGCAGATTGGACATCGGGTGGGCATTTTAAATTTGGGCAATTCCTCTGCGCGGCGGGAGAGGAGCGGGCCAACGACCTTTGGAATGACCTCGCCAGCGCGCTCGACGGTGACCCAATCGCCGATGCGTATATCCTTGCGGTGGATGTCCTCTTCGTTGTGGAGGGTGGCCATCTTGACAGTTGCGCCACCGACTACCACAGGTTCCAGCATTGCGAAGGGGTTGAGGCTGCCTGTGCGACCGACGTTAATGCCAATATTGTTGAGCCGAGTGACGGCCTGTTCGGCGGGGAACTTGTAGGCGATGGCCCAGCGGGGCTCTCTGCCGACGAACCCAAGCTCCTCCTGGTATTGAAAGGAGTTGATCTTGACCACCACGCCGTCTGCATGGAAGGGAAGGTCGTGGACGGCATCCAGCCACCGGCGGTAATAGCACTCCACCTCTTCGATTGTGCGACAGAGTCGATTGTGGGGACTGATGCGGAAACCGTGGCTTCGCATCTTCTCCAATGCGGCCCAGTGGGTGACGGACGTAGTCCCGTTCTGTACGCCGTCGTCATCCCGATCTCCCACAGAGTAAATGTATATCTCCAGGTTGCGCGAGGCCGTCATTGAAGGATCAAGCTGACGAACGGAACCTGCGGCGGTGTTGCGAGGGTTGGCGTAAAGAGGTTCTCCCGCGACCTCCCGTTCGCGGTTGAGCCTGGCGAAGGCTTCCTTGGACATGAACACCTCTCCGCGAACCTCCAATCGTCCGGGAACATCGCCAAGCAATGCCAGGGGAATGCTTGCTATGGTGCGGAGGTTGTGAGTAACGTCTTCACCCCGGTAGCCGTCGCCGCGGGTGGCCCCCTGAACGAGGCTGCCTTCCTGGTAAGTCAGGGAGACGGCGAGGCCGTCTATCTTGAGCTCGCATACCATGTCGAAGTCGTCGACGCCAAGGAGGCTGGAGACACGGCGATGCCACGCGGCGAGTTCTTCGATGTTAAAGGCGTTGGCCAAACTGAGCATGGGCTGCCGGTGCTCCACCTGCGCGAAGCCCTGAATGGGAGGCGCGCCAACCCGCTGGGTGGGGGATTCGGGAGTCACCAGCCGGGGGTGTTGTTCCTCCAGTTCCCTTAGCTGTCGCATCAACTCATCGAACTGGGCGTCGGAAATCTCCGGATCGTCCAACGCATGGTAGCGGTAGTTGTGGTGGTTTATCTCCTTGCGGAGTTGGTCTACGCGTTGTTGAATTTCGGTATTCATAGTTGAAGGGCCAGGGAGTGGGTAATGTTGGGTGGCCTTCACCCCATCCCAACCTTCCCCCGTCGAGGGGGAAGGGGTTTGGGTTGCGCCTCAAGAGACTACCTATACGTCCAGTTCGATGTCGTCGCCTTCCACGCGGACGGGGAAGGTGTCGAGCGGCACGACGGCGGGAAGTTCGACCACGTCGCCGGTGCGAACGTCGAAGCGGGCGCCGTGCCGGGGGCACTCTATCTCGCACCCTTCCAGATAGCCCTGGTTGAGGGGGGCGTCGTCGTGCGTGCAGACGTCGTCTATGGCGTACAGCGTACCGTCCACGTTGCAGACGGCGATGGCGCGGTCGCCGACCTCATACACTTTCGCGGAGCCTTCCGGCACGTCCGCCAGCTTGCCTACTTTTACGAATGCCATGTTGCGTCTC
>DAOUKX010000060.1:0-9582 GCA_034420855.1 Dehalococcoidia bacterium | reverse complement strand
GTAATAGCTATTGTTAGTTCTATTGGATGTCTCTTTGTTACGTGGCATAAATCTCTGTCTAGCCTGTTAAAGAAGTCTTGGATCGCACCCCCCCTACCCCAACCTCCCCTGCTTCCCCTTCTTCGCCTTCACCCGAGGCGCAGGCTTGTACATCCCCTGCGTACTCGGCATCTCGAATTCCTTGCCCTGCAACAGCTCCCCCACCGTCCGAATCTGCATTTTCGGAAAGTCCCTCTGCCACAGCTCCGACTTGTAGAACCCCGCGCTCACAGCCTCTCGCTCCATCTCCCGAGTCGGCTCCTCCAGCGTGATGAACAGCCCCATCGCCGCCTTCTCCCGCTCCATCGTCCCCTTCAGGTCCCGGATGTGCGGCGACGACACCTTCCCGCTCTTCACCTGCACCACCGCCTTCTCCATCTTCCGCCTAGGCCCGTCCACGAAATGCACCACCCCGTCTATACCCCTGTCTGCCCCCTTCTTCTCATCGCCCCTCGGCAACGCCTCCAGCAGCGACATCGCCCAGTACTGGAATTGGAACCTGTCCTGCTCCGCCAACGCCTTCGCACTCCCCACATCCACAGGCTCACCCACCACCTCGTAGTCCTTCCCGGCGACAAGCCCGTACCCCGTCTTCAACCGGTTCTTCATAAGCGCGACGGCTAAGTGAGTAATGTCTATCCCGATCCACTGCCGATTCAGTTTCTGAGCTGCCGCCACCGCCGTTCCACACCCGCAGAACGGGTCCAGAATCACATCTCCATTGTTAGAAGATGCTTGAATTATTCTCTCTAGTAGGGCTAGAGGTTTTTGCGTCTGGTAACCCAAAGACTCGGAGCGTGATGCTGGGTTTATGTCCGTCCAATCATTCTGGAGTGGCACACCGGGCATTTCATCCAAATAACGCTTATAGTTCGGCATTCCTGACTGGGAATACGCAATACGATCTTCATGCGCCATTGCATTCATGCCAGCTTTTGAATAGGCCCAATATCGACCCCGATAGGGTAGGGCCCCTTTGTATTCCCATCCAGTTAAAGGGTTAATGTATTCGTCATCAAAATCGGCTTCCCAGTCACCGCCGTGTGGACGCTTTATCCGCCACTCATAGCTGGTATCTCCGCCAGGCTTTGCAGCCGTTAAATTATCTAAGCGGAACCTCCTTCCAGAGTCGCGTTCTATAAACCTATAGACGTTGTTCACATATTCTTCCTGATACTCCGTGTATAACCAGTTCCAAGTCCATTTGCTGCTCTTGGTATAAAAGTGAATCGTATCGCGCACATTTCCGTATTGCTTCCTACCTTGTTTGGCATCGTTGTGAGCACTAGTTCGGCGCCAATTTATTTCACTCCGAAAATAACCGGGGCCAAATATCGAATCCATCAATACCTTCAGATAATGACTCGCAGTCGGGTCACAATGCAGATAAATCGACCCCGTAGGCTTCAGCACCCGGTGCAGCTCCACCAGCCGGGGCGTCATCATCACCAGGTACGCCATCATCGCATTCCGGCCTATGAAGTTCAGGAACGCCCCTATCATCTCCTTCACCTTCGCCGACGCCGCCGGGTTCCCGATGATCTCCTGCTCAAACGTCCTCTCCGACTCCCGCGTCCACTCCCACGTATCCGTAAACGCCTTTATCTGCGCCGGCGACTCCTCTCCCGTCCTCTCCTTGAACAGCACGTTGTACGTCGCATTCGAATTGAACGGCGGGTCCAGGTACACCAAATCCACCGATTCATCAGCCACGTACTGCCTCAAAATCTCCAGGTTGTCCCCGTAGTAAAGCGTGTTCGTCATTTACACCATTCCCATCGTTCCTAACCAGTTTACCCCCATTCCGGCCCATCTTACCCTTAACATCCACCCAATTTTGCCCGTCACCCCACCCCCCCCCATTTCCGGGGCGGGGCCGCTCACCCTGAGCGGAGTCGAAGTATGAGCGGGAGGTGGCACTGGTGGTCTAAACCGCCGGATAGCTATACTGTAGACTCACACAATCACCCCACCAATCGGAGACCCGACATGCCCGGCATAGCCTTCCTCGGCGGCAAAATCTTCACCTCAGACCCCAAAAACTCCGTCGTCACCGGCGTCTACGCCAACGAGGGCCGCATCCGCCGCGTCGGCCCCGCCGAGGAGGTACGCAAGCACCTCCCCCCCGACACCCGCGTCGTTAACATAGACGGCCAGACCCTCCTCCCGGGCCTCATGGACGCCCACAACCACCTCGTCTACGCCGGCATGGCCATGGAGCAGCTCGACGCCCGCTACCCCGTCGTCGGCTCAGTCCAGGAGCTTGCCTCCGGCATCGCCAACGCCGCAGAAGAGACCCCCGAGGGCGAGTGGATTCGGGGCTGGGGCATGGACTACGCCAAGTATCCCGGCGCCCAAATGCCCACCCGCTGGGAGATCGACGACGTCAGCAGCAAGCACCCCGTCGTCATCGTCCACACCTCCGGACACTTCGCCCTCGTCAACTCCATCGCCCTGGAGCAGGCGGGCCTCGACGACTACGTCCAGGACCCCAAGGGCGGCCGCTTCGTCCGCGACGACAAGGGCCGACTCACCGGCATGCTCCTCGACTCTGCCCAGCGACTCGTCATGAAGGGCTCCGTCGATGTCGGCAACCACGGCCCCGACCCCGGCCAGGACATCCCCGTCGAGAAGCTCGTCGAGACCATAGATTTCACCTGCAAGGCCTACCACAGGGAGGGCCTCACCTCCATCGTCGACGCCCAGGTCACCGCCCGCGAAATGCCCGGCTACGTCGAGGCCCGCAACCGCGGCATCCTTACCGTCAAGACCCACTGCATGTACCTCTCCAACCACCTCAAGGACGTCAAGGGACTCGGCGTGCTCGGTTTCATGGGCGACAAGCATCTCTCCGGTGGCAGCATCAAGTGCTATTCCGACGGATCCCTCATCGGCTGCACCGCCGCCTTCAAGAGCCCCTACATCAACCCCCCCGACTCCTACGGCTACACCTACTGGGACCGCGACGAACTGAAAGACCTCCTCGAAGAGGCCCACACCCTGGGTCTCCATACCGGCACCCACGGCCAGGGCGATATGGCCATGGACCAGATTGTCGGGGCCTGGGAGCAGATACTCAAAGAGCACCCGAGGGACGACCACCGCCACCGTATCGAGCACTGCGGCTACCCCGTCGAGTACCTGGAGCGCATGTCGAAGATCGGCATCCTCGCCATCTCCCAGCCCTCCTACCTCTACTACAACGGTGACGGCTTCCTGGCCAACCTGGGCCCCGACCGCGCCCGCAAGCTCATACCCCTCAAATCGGAGCTCGACCTCGGCATCCCCATCGTCCTCAGCACCGACTCCCCCGTCGTCACCTACCGGCCCCTCGACAACATCTCCGCTGCCGTGTCCCGGGTCTCCCTGGAGGGCCAGGACATGGGCAAGGACGAGCGCATCAGCATCGAAGATGCCATCCGGGGCTACACCATCAACGCCGCCTACAGCGCCTTCCAGGAAAACGAAAAGGGCTCCATCGAGGTCGGCAAGGCCGCCGACTTCACCCTCATCGACGGCGACATCCTCAACACCCCCGGCGAAAAAATCCGAGACCTCTCCGTAGCCATGACCATCGTAGACGGCCAGGTCCTCTACGAATCGACTGCTCCTTAGTTTCTCCAACTCTTCCGTCATTCCCGACTCCGATCGGGAATCCATCCCCGGGGCGGGGTGGAGAGGTGACACCCGCGCCACTGCGTTACAATACCCCAACCCCCTTGCATGGAGCCCCCGATGCCCGACCACCAACAAACCCGCTGCTTCGGCTCACCCGACGACCCCCTCATGATGTCCTACCACGACAACGAGTGGGGCATCCCCTTCCACGACGACCGCAAGCAGTTCGAGTTCCTCTGCCTCGAAAGCATGCAGTCCGGCCTCTCCTGGAAGACCATCCTCGACAAACGGGAAAACTTCCGCAAAGCCTTCGCCAACTTCGACCCCGAGAAAGTAGCCACCTTCACCGATGTCGATATCCAGCGCCTCCTGTCCGATGCCGGGATCATCCGCAACCGGCGCAAAATCGAGGCCATCATCAACAACGCCCGACGCTTCCTCGAAGTCCAGCGGGAGTTCGGCTCCTTCGACGCCTACATCTGGCAGTTCACCGGCAACAAGGTCCTCCGCCGGGACCACGAGACCATGCCCGCCCAGACCCCCGAGTCCGAAACCCTCTCCAAGGACCTCAAGGCTCGGGGCTTCAAGTTCATGGGCCCCATCGTCGTCTACTCCCACATGCAGGCCACCGGCCAGGTCAACGACCACCACCCCACCTGCTTCCGCGCCCCCAAACCCTGACCCACCCTCTCCTGTGGTACAATGAAGTCACACTGCCACCCCACCGGAGCTAACTAATGACTACTGCGGACGAAAGACTGGCCCGACTGGAAGGCGCCTATGAGCACTTGGCGACCAAGGCCGATGTAGCCGTCCTGAAGTCAGAAATCGCTAACCTGAAAGCCGACCTCCTCAAATGGATGGTAGGCATGATGATTAGCTCCGTCGCCCTCGCCGTCACCGTCGCCATCTTCATCCAGCGCCTCATAGACTAGACAGCCCCCCACCCCCCGACACCCACCTATATCCGTCGTTCCTGCGTAGGCAGCAACCTCGACACACTCACCCCCCGCCTAAACCCCACACCCCAGTCGTTCGACGCCCTATCCCCCCTCCCGTTAAACGTGTACAAAGCCCCCTCCCATCCCCACACCCCGCGAAGAATCTACAACGCCCTTCCCCATATCCTCCCCTCGTACCACCATGCCCGACCGCGATCGGAATTCCATCTCCCTCTTCCCACCAAATTGAGTTATACATTAGGTTCAGTTTGATCCGTGACTCTCATTAGCAAAGCAAACAATGAACAAAACAGGAAATTTGGTAGGGTACAAGGGTCTGAAGGGCTCTGCTCTAAGCATTGCTACAACAGAGAAGAGTCCGCTCCGTGTCCTAGCAGGCCCGGGCACAGGGAAATCCTACGCTTTGAAGATGCGCGTGGCACATCTATTGGAGAACGGGCAACAACCAGAACGTATTTTGGCCGTTACCTTTACTCGAAATGCTGCCGCTGATCTCGTTAGAGAACTCAACAATCTCGGAATAGAGGGTTGTGAAAAGGTACGCGCTGGAACATTGCATTCATTTTGTTTCCGGCTCCTAAATCGGAAGGATGTTTTTGAGCACCTACAAAGGACCCCGCGCCCAATAGTAACCTTTTCGAAATCCGGATCGTTGCAATTCGAGGGTGGAGTAATCTTAGATGACTTAGGGCTTGAACCCAACTACGGCAACAAGCGGGAGAGAACCAAGAGGATTCGAGCATTTGAGGCTGCATGGGCAAGATTGCAGTCCGAAGAACCTGGGTGGCCTGAAGACCCCATAGATAGTGCATTCCAAGAGGATTTATTGGATTGGCTGCGATTTCACAACGCAATGCTGATAGGTGAACTAGTTCCGGAAACATTGCGGTTTCTCAGGAATAATCCCTTAACCGATGTGCTTTCGGCTTTCGACCATGTAATTGTTGACGAATATCAAGACCTTAATCGTGCCGAGCAGGAATTGATCAATTGTTTAGCAGAACATAGTTTGCATGCTGTGGTTGGCGATCCAAATCAATCGATCTATAGCTTCAAGCATGCAAACCCTGAGGGAATCGACGAGTTCGATGTGCGCCACCCGTATACTCATGACGAAACACTCTCAGAGTGTCGCAGATGCCCAACTAGAGTAGTTGCTATCGCAAACGCTCTTATCAGCAACAATCCCAAATCTAGCCAAACACCGCTTGAAATGTTTCCAGGTAATGAAGAAGGGAACATTAGTATTGTGCAATGGCAAGATAGTGAAGCAGAGGCGGCAGGAATCGCCAGCTACATCAAACATTCAATCGCGAGTGGCAAAGCAGCACCGGGCGAAATTCTGTTGTTAACTCCGCGTAAGCAAATGGGATATCAGATGCGTGATCTCTTGAAGAAGCTCTCTATTCCTGTTTACAGCTTCTACCATGAAGAAGCCTTGGACAACTCCGAAGCTCAGGACGCATTTGCTCTGCTGAACTTACTAAGCGACAGGAATGACCGGGTAGCCTTGCGTTGGTGGCTCGGCCGTGGCAGTAATAACAGTCTCAATAAATCCTATGTGGCTCTCCGTACCTTCTGTGAAGATACGGGAAAGTCTCCAAGAGATGTCCTCGAAGCCCTGAGAACCGGTGATTTGAAAATATCGAAGACCGCAACGTTGCTTAAACGCTATCAAGACTTAACATCCTTGCTAGACGAATTATTGGCGTTAGAAATCTCGGACTTGATAGACCATATTTTCCCAGAAGGTCAAGAAAGCGTTGCTGACTTACGTGAAGTGGCGCTTCTCGCTTCCCAAAAGGCCAACAATTTTTCTGAGCTCTACGACGAAATCAGATCATATATAACCCAACCGGAAGTTCCCGATGATGACTTTGTGAGGATAATGAGTCTTCACAAGTCGAAAGGGTTGACCAGCAAACTCACGATTGTTACTGGATGCAATCAAGGTTTGATACCTTTTCAAGACAGTGATCTACCACCCGCGGAGGGATTGGCAATGTTGCAAGAACAACGACGCCTCTTTTATGTTGCCATAACCCGTTGTACGGAAACTCTCGTAATTTCCTCGTTCCTAACAATGCCTTATGCCCAAGCGGTTCGAATGCAGGTTAAGTTCAAGCGATTAGGTGCGGTCGGGAAAACAATTGCGAGTCAGTTCATCAACGAATTGGGTCCAACTGCACCTAAACCTAAGTCTGGAGCCGCGTGGCAATCGGCAAACTACAAGTAGATTAGGTTATTGCGTGTCGGATTAGGGAGATTTGCTAGAGTTTGCTCTGGTTAGCCAGACTAACAAATCTGTCGAGTGACACTATATGCACTTGCTCAGCACCCCGGATGTACTCATTGAGGGCGCCACTAAGATACACGTCTTTGTATCTCCACCCATCGCCTCCCAATACGAGATAGGCGGATTGGAATTTTTCCTGTTTCATTGCCTCGATGAGGCAGATCACTTCAAACGGTATCTTCTGCTCCGCCGTACCTCCAACCTGCTGCCATTTCATAGAAATCAAGTATTGGCTACCTGCCGGATCTTCGGCTAAAACATCAATTTTGTGCTGGCTGATTCCAAGGCGGGTGCCGATTTTCACACCTCTCTTGTACGAGTACCCGCCCCTATTCAAGGCCGGGAGAGCCATTTGCTCCAGGACACCGCCAGTCGAGGTGTTTCCAGGCGGCTTAACTCAGCTCTTCGATCCTTCGAACAGCCTAGCCTTTACAGGGTCTGAGGTCTGCTCATAAGTTATCGCCCTTGAGATTGGTGTTGAGCCCGTGTCGTTGTCCCGAGATACATCCGCCACTTCAGACATGCGATTGACCGCGATATCGGCATAGTGCTCATCGACTCCGCCCCCCAGAACCTGCGACCCAGTTCCAACGCCACCACCCCCGTGCTCCCAGACCCCGAGAAGGGGTCGAAAACTAGGTCGCCCGGCTTGGTGGAAGCCATTAGGCAACGCCTGATAAGGGCCAAAGGTTTTTGCGTAGGATGTTTGCCATGTTCCTTTTCCTTCCGGCTTGGAGGTGAGATTGTCCAGAGGCTGTGCAATTGCCGCCCGCCGTTCTCCTTGCGCATGATCTTGTAGATGTTCCGATTAAAAGTGTGCTTTGGCCGCGAGCGTTTCTTGGCTTTAGTAGCCCAGAAAATCTTCTCGCTGGAATGAGTAAAGGTGCGCCGCCCCAGGTTCGGCGGAGGGTTCGGCTTCTCCCACTGGATATCGTTCAGGATCCGGTATCCCAGCTGCAGCATCGCCATCCCGACACTCAGGTACACGTGCACCGTCCCCGTCACCCAGATCGTCCCCGCCGGCTTCAGGATGCGGTGGCACTCCGCCAGCCACTGCCTCGTGAAATCGTGGTCGCTCTCCAGCCCCCTGCTCCGGTCCCACTCCCCCTTGTTCACCTTCACCATCCTCCCCGCCACGCACGTTATCCCGTCGTTCGAAAGGAAATACGGCGGGTCCGTCCATACGCAGTCGATGGAGTCGTCCGGTATCGACGACATCACGTCAAACGCGTTGCCCAGGTACAGGCGAGACAGGTTGTCGGTGGACTGCCAGAACGGCTCGAGGATTTGCAATAGCCTAGATCAAGCGTTCAATCAAGCTCGATCCGATCCTACCACAAAAAGGATCGCCTGATCTACATAACGTTATATCCCATTCCCAACACCTATTCCGACACCATATCTATGACGATCTCAACCCGCTCTCACAACCCACCCCCGACCCCCCTCTCATTCCGACCCCCGCGAAGAATCCGGGGCGAGGTTCCCTCCCCTCCCCCCCTGTAGGGGTGCCCCTCGTGGGTACCCTGGACGCAGCTCACACCAAGACTCCCTCCGTTCTTCTCTCCCTCTCCCTTGAAGGAGCCCCTTGCATAACTGTCATTCCCGACCCTGATCGGGAATCCATCCCCTGGCGGTGGGGCACTCCGCTCGCCCTAAGCGGAGTCGAAGAGCCTGCCCCTGCGAAGACAGAGGGTCGACCGAACGGACTGGGCCGGGCGTCCAACCCCCCTCCCTTCCCATTCCGAGGCCCCGCGAGGAATCCGGGGCGAGGTTCCCTCCTCCCCAGTACCAAACTAGAGGCAAGCGCCTGCGCCTTGGCGCAGGCGCTTGCCTCTGTTTTTTCTCCCCCTCTCCCTCAATGGCCCTAAGGGAGAGGGGGACCAAGGGGGTGAGGGTTCCCCAGGGGGGTCGGGAGGCATTCCCTCCCCCTCCTCCCCAGTACTGAACTAGAGGCCGACGTGGGTGCAGCGCACCCACGTCGGCCTCTGTTCTTCTCTCCCCCTCTCCCTTATAGGCCCTAAGGGAGAGGGGGACCAAGGGGGAGAGGGTTCCCCAGGGGGGCTGGGGGGCATCCCCTCCCGTAGGGGTGACCGGCCGGTCGCCCTGGGGCGGTGGGCGGCCCACGTTAGCCAACTCCCCCGCGAATGCCCCCCAAAACCCGCACCCAAAAACCCTTGACTTCTATTACACCCGTGCTAAACTGTTTCGCAGTTCGAACTGATATTCAGTAACACAAGGAGGAACCAAAAACCCAAGGGAAGCCCCGAGACCCGACCCAAGGCACCGCCCCCGAGAAGTCGGGGGACTCAACGCCCTAGCCCATCCCAATACCTCTCCCCTCACGTAGGGGCGAACCGGTCAATCGCCCCCCTCGCGAGACAGGAAGGTTGCGGCACAAGCGAATACGTCATCCCCGAGACGTCGGGGACGCCATCTCCTCACCCCACGGGTCCCGTGACCCTTCCCTGACCATCCAGGCGATGGAAGGTCCACAACATTAAGCGGCACGACCCTCATATAGGAGCCCTGCCGAAAAACCTAGGGCTATTACGCCCTTGGAAAAATCTCCCCCGTCGTTCCCCTCGGAGATTCCCATTAACCCAGCGACGGCAGCGAGAAAACGTGTTCCCCACCCCTCCGAGTGGGTCGAGCCAAAGTGAAAAA
>DAOUKX010000059.1:0-3007 GCA_034420855.1 Dehalococcoidia bacterium | reverse complement strand
CGTGCAGGAGGTACCGAGGGGGTGCTGGGCTGTAGGGTGAAGGCGCCATCGACCCTGGGTACATTCCTGCGCAGCTACAGGTGGGGCCATGTCCGTCAACTGGACCGGGTGAGCAGGGAACTGCTGAGACGGGCATGGGACTCCGAGGCAGGACCAGGCGAGTCACCGCTGACCATTGATCTAGACTCGACCATCTGTGAGACCTATGGGCTGTACAAGGAGGGAGCGCGTCGCCACAACTACAGTGGTCAGCGTGGCTATCACCCTCTGGTGGCCGTGGCTGCGGGAACCGGCGACGTGCTGATGGCGAGGCTGCGACAGGGTAGAGCCAACACTGGTCGGGGCGCAGCCCACTTCCTGCGTAAGACGGTGAGCCGTGTGCGCCACGCCGGGGCCAACACTCAACTCACCCTGCGCGCCGACAGCGGCTTCTACAGCCGGGACATCGTAGCCATGTGCCGCGACAAGGGTGTCCGATTCTCCATCACCGTCAGACAGCACAGGCATCTGCGCGATCTCATAGAGGAGATACCCGAGACCGACTGGACTCCCATACCCTACTGGATGGACGGGGCCGCCTATGTGGCCGAAACCACCTACACGCCCTTTGCGAGCAAACCCGACGCCGTGCCCGTGCGGCTGATCGTGCGTAGGGTGAGGCCCTCCCCCGGCTCCCAACTGGCCCTTATCGCCAACTACACCTACCATGCCTTCATCACCGACAGAGAGGGAAACACCCTGGAATTGGAGGCGGACCATCGTCGTCACGCCGAGGTGGAGAACGCCATCCGCGATCTCAAGTACGGTGTGGGACTCAACCACATGCCCTCGGGACAATTCTCCGCCAACGCCGCCTGGATGGCCGTGCAGGCGGTGAACACAAAGACCCTCAGGCGTCGCCTGTTCTCCCTGGTCGGACGACTCACACGCTCAGCGCGTCGGCTCACCCTGCATCTCCCGCAGCGCTGGCCCCGGGCGGACTGGTTCACCGGGGCCCTGGCACGACTGCGTGCCCTGCCGCCTCAGGACCCTCAATGAGCACCTTTACACCCCTGTCGGTGGATGATCAGTGGGCCACCGGCGGTCTATCTACCTGAAATGCGCGCTGAAGGTCGTGCCCGGAATCCCCATGTCCTATCCCTACACCGACGCTACCTCCTTCGGTGGATTCGGGCTTAGGGACTCGTGTAGAGATACGGACTCACCGCCCTCAATTTGCTGAAGCAGACCTATCTCGGACATCGTGGAGAATATAGAGGCTATCGCCACAATGCCGTGTATCGAGAGAAAGAACGTGCACCATTTCGCGCGGCTTCTCGTGGATATGAATGAATTGCTCATGGGCGTTCTTCTTCCGGAATCTATAACGGAGGGATATATAGAGGTCTTTGGGGAAGGGTGGTTAGTGGAGTCTGTCCTTTAGGAAGAATTTTTGGGTGACGGCGGTTTCTATGTCGATGTTGAAGCGGGTTGCGAGGGCGGAGAGAAGGACGAATGCGGCGGCGATTCCGCTGATTTCTTCGGTGAGTATGAGGTGGATTTTGAGGGCGGTCGGTAACGAAGCTGTGCTTCGCTGCGGCCTCGGCTATTGTTTTCTGTAGTTGGGCAAGTTGTGACATTGACCACCTCCCTGGTTGGGAGTATACAGGTTCGCGTTTGTTGACAGGGGTGTTTGGGGAAAGGGAAATGCCCAACCCCGCCCCGCTGTGGGCCCCTGCTTTCGCTGGGGTGACGAAGATGAAGAGACGGACGTTTGCGGGGGTTGCGCGTGAGACGCTCGACTTTTCGACAGGCTCAGGGTGAGCGGGGGAGCTACCGCCCCATGCCTCGTCTTTGGAGACTTATGCACCATCCACAAAACAGTCCCATCCGCCACTCCGATCACCCTCACCTCAATCCTCTCCCAGGACGGGAGAGGACGGAAGAGGGTGGAGGAAGTTTGGCGATTCCCGGCAGCGAGATTCTTCGTCGCGGAGCCTCCTCAGAATGACATGTGGGTTAAGAAGGAAGGACGGGCGACCACAAGGGACGCCGCTACGGTGGATTAGGAGGGGGAAAGGCGAAGAGGGCGGGGGTTAGGGGTGGTAGAGGTGGGTGGGGTTTTTGGTGAGGATTTGTTGGCGTTCAGCGTCGGGGATGTTGGCGAAGCTGCGCTGGATGTACTGGCGGGTGTTAGGCCACGTTGACGTGGCGCGGGGGAAGTTTGTCTGCCAGAGGATGTTTTCGACGCCGAGGTAGCTTCGGACCTGAAGTCCGGCGCGGTCGTACCAGCCCGTCATGTAGCACTGGCGTCGGAAGAGTTCTGAGGGCTTTAGCTCGTAGCCTTCGCGGTGAAGTCGCTGTCGTTCGAATTGGTGGTCGGCGGTCTCGACGAGATAGGCGCCCCAGGCGAGGGAGGTGTCGGAGAGGACGAATTTGAGGGTGGGGAAGCGGGTGAGGATGCGGGAGAAGAGGAGGTTGGCGAGGATGGGGACGCTGCTGACGGGGCCGGTGATAGCGTTTATGGCGTCGGTGAGGACGGGGGAGAAGTCGTTCCATGCCTGGAGTTGGAGCTTTTGGGTCGAGCCGGAGTGGAAGCACACGGGGACTTTTGCGTCCTGGCAGACGGTCCAGAGGGGGTCCCAGGCGGGGTCGTTGATGTGGGGGACGTCCTGGAGGTCCCAGGGGGTGCCGGGGAGGATGACGCCGCGGTGGCCAAGGTCGATGGCGCGGGCGGCTTCGGTGGCGGCTGCGTTGGGATCGTTGATGGGGACGAGGCATTGGGGGATGAGGCGGGGGCTTTTCTTCGCCCACGCGTCGATGAGACAGTTGTTGTAGGCCTGGACGCAGGCAAGTTGGAGGTCGGGTTCGGGGATGGCGCCGAAGACTTCGCCGGAGTTGCCTGCTAGGGAGGGGTAGAGGACCTGGGCGTCAACGCCGTCGGCGTCCATGGCGCGGAGTCGCTCTGAGGGATCGTAGGCGGCGGGGGGCACTTCGTCCCAGCGTTGGGGAAGCCGGTTGCGGTCGG
>DAOUKX010000058.1:0-4087 GCA_034420855.1 Dehalococcoidia bacterium | reverse complement strand
AGACGCAAGGTCCGAGCCGAGCCGTTCTCCCATATGTTTCAGAGCGTTCAGTAGGGTACGTTTCTCGTCGTCCGAGAACCGGGACAGGTCACCATACAGTCCGACACCGATAGGATCACGCTCAATGAGATCTCTCCTGGTGGACGGGAGTCGCGCTGCAAGCCATGCGGATAGTCCCCGCATGGCTGTGACCACGCCTCCGTCTGATCCCGTTATCAGAGCAAGGACTCGGTGGATGGGAAGACTGTCGGCGATGAGCTGGGCGAGATGCCGGGCGCCGAGGAATTCTGCAATGAGACGGTGAATGGGGACAAAACGGCTATTGCCGGATTCGGCCTTGAACAAATAGCTGGCAAGAGCCGCTCTGTATACGTCAGGTTCAATGCCACCTCCGCATTCCTCTGGAGACGGATAGTCTTGGTCGGATTCATCAGGGCCGAGGGTATAACCATTGATGTCAGCAATCAGTTGTACCGCGCAGAGCCGTCCGGCAGCGTCCAGGAGCTGATCGGCTGAAGGAAACCTCCCTCCTCTTCTCACCGCCCGATGTGTTGTGTTCGATTCACGAGCCATCTGGCGACAGGCACGCTCGAACGTGTCCAACCGGCTCTCCGGCCAATCTCCGCCTGCCACTGCTTGTACCAACAACTTCAAGGTCTGTGGGTTCGTAAGAAGTCCACCAACGCCCCGCTTTTGGGCCTCCTCCACGAACTCGTGAGCGTCGCCATCAATCTTGGGCAGAGAGTTCAGTATCTTGATGATGTCCGCATCCGTCAGTGGGTCAAGCCGCAGTACCGTTACCTCCCTGTCTGGAGCAACGGACGCCAGCTGCTCGCGATCATTATCCCCGAGCCAGTCCGCCTCTCGACAAGAGAGCCGAAACCGCGGCTTACCCAGCTCGTCGAGTTTGCTCCAAATCTCGTCAAACGGTGTGAGCACATCGGTCTTTCCAACTCGGACCTCATCAAGTCCATCAATAAAGAGCGTCTTACCGCGCCATTCGGGGAAGCTCTCCACGGACAGCTTCCTGAATTTGCGAGCAGGGATGTAGAGAGCATCATCCATGGCCTCGCTTTCGGCCTCGAACACGGTAGTCTTGCCAGCACCGGGATCGCCGAGCAGAACATAGGCAGGGACAGACCGGAAGTCGTCCAAAGGTCGGGACACATTCTCCTGATTGTGTTCCCTCGCCGAGACCTTGGTACAGGTTCGAGAGACAAGAATACTCATGGTTCCTCAAACCAGTGTGAAGCCGGTACCGCCAAAAACTCCTCAAGCGGTATGCCGTCTTCTCCAACCAGCAGTGAACGACCGGGGTCGAAACGCTGGGTGAATTCCTCCATTCCTCGGATCGTCTTTGTATTTGGGCCACTCTTGACTTCAATGGGAATGAGGTGACTACCGCGCTGAAGAACGAAATCGACCTCATAATCTCGGTCTCGCCAATAATATAGCCGAATATTGTCTGTTGCGGTGTTGAACAGGTGAGCACCAACTGCACTCTCGACCAGATGTCCCCGGAAGGTACGGTCGGCCTGAGCCTCCTCAAACGTGTGGCCGGCCTCGGCCGTCACCAGCGCAGTATTGAGTACATTGAGCTTAGGGCTGGACGCCCGGCGACGGTGGGGACTAGCCGTATACTTCGGTAGCCCGGCAATTAGACCGGCGTTCGACAGCAGATCCAGATAGCGTGCCAGAGTGGTCGCGTTGCCAGCATCTTGAAGCTGGCCCAACATCTTGTTGTAGGACAGGATTTGCCCGGAATAGTCTGCGCTAAGCTTGAACAGCCGCTTCAGCAAGGCCGGTTTGTCCACCCGCCGCATGGCGAAAATATCCCGCTCAATAGTCGGCTCAATCAGCGAGTCTCTAATATACGAGCGCCAGCGGCCCTGAGCGCGCACGAGTGATACCGCCCCCGGATAGCCACCAAAATAGAGATACTGCGGAAGGTCAAACCCAAAGGCTGCCGACATTTCGGTGAACGACCAATGGGTGACACGGATGGACTCAAAACGGCCGGCCAGGCTCTCATTCAATCCGGATTGCATAAGCAGGGGAGCCGATCCTAGGATAACAACATGCAGTGGACATTCTCTGGCACGGTCAGCATCCCATAACCCTTTGACAGTCTCAGACCACTGGGGAATCTTCTGAATCTCGTCGAATACCAGCACAAATCTGCCCACCTGTTCTGCTTTGAGTCGGGCCTCTTTCCAGCTATGCTTCAACCAATCCGTCAAATTCCTACGAAAGGTTGTCTCGTCCGTATTAGGTGGGACACCGGGTACAGAAGAGTCGTCGAGTTCGTCAACCGATAGATAACGTCGTCTCTCAGGGTCAATCTGCTGTAATGCCTGACGCACGATTGTAGTTTTACCGCTCTGGCGCGGCCCGAACAGGGCAATGATCCGATTCGGAGGTTCCGCAAGCCGTTCGCAAAGCGTGGCGACCTGTGTGCGTTGGAAGGTTTCCATGTCTGTTATTTACCATCTTGAATAAAATTATTCAAGATGGTAAGTGGGTGAGCGCCGAGCGGAAGAGACAGGCAGCAGAGGAAGGCTTGCAATTTACAAGAGTCATGCTTACAATACGTCCATGGTTGATTCACACTTCCCGCGTCTGTCGCAAAAAGAAGCGCTGGTCTTTGAGCTACTCGGCTCTCATGAGTGCTACGGCTTAGAGCTGGTGCGCAAGTCTGGGGGCAAACTCAAACGGGGCACGGTGTATGTGACCCTACAGCGGATGGAAGACAAAGGGCTGATCGAGTCCTATGTCAAAGAGAAGCCCCCCACAGAATCGGGCATCCCGCGTCGCATGTATCGCATGACCGGGCATGGCGCCCAGGTCTGGCAGGCGTACCAAGCCGCTGAAGCAGTCATGGCCGGAGCGATTGGGGAGGGGGTATGAGCGGGCTTAAGTCTATGCAGGAACAGACACGGCGGCGACTGGTGGCCTTGGGGCTGATGTTGGAGGCCCTGGTGGCGTCCCTGGTGGGGGTTCTGATGGGGCTGGTGTCCCTGGAGACTGTGGTGGGGAGCCTGGTAGGGGGCATGGCGATAGCC
Source organism: Dehalococcoidia bacterium (assembly GCA_034420855.1). GTDB lineage: Bacteria > Chloroflexota > Dehalococcoidia > Lucifugimonadales > JAPULR01. The sequence goes on along the minus strand of DAOUKX010000058.1, from coordinate 1,025 downwards.
CTGATGAAGACCTGGGCGATGGACCGGGACAGCGCTCGGCTAGCCGCCCTGGAGAACAAAGAGAAAAATGGTCCAAGACTGATTTTGCCTCCCGGGGGGTGGCTCAGAGACATGCTTCACATCATCTATCCGCCCAAGACTGCCGAACGAGTCTTTGACCAAACCATCTTGGACATGCAACTGGAGTGGCAAGAGGCTATGATCCACGAGAAGAAATGGCTGGCCCGCTGGGTGCGGGTCCGTGGCGGCCTGGCGGTCTTCTTCGCAGCGGCCGTCCATATTGTTGCCACCCTCAGCAGCATCTTGAAGTTGGTGAGGTAGGACGATCTTCCTTTTTCCACCTCACACTGAACAATCTTCGGCCGCCGGGTCGTTTCACCCGCGATTCATTCAGCCGGACTTGGCCGGCCGAAGTCAACCTGTTAGGCGAGACCATGCCTTGATTTTCTGTAGCCGTTCCGAAACACGTAAGAAGTAGGCAGGGTAACGTAAATGCCAGAAATTGTGAGTGCTTCTGAGACTTCCGTACCAAGGGCTCAATTTAGCCAACTCCGAGAAGAATTGCTGGCCCGCGGCAAAAAACTCCAGAAAGGGGCGAAGATATACCTTGTCTGTGTTGTGGGGACATTGTTTCTTGGCCTCGCGGGCATCATTTTTGCCGCATACCTCCCGAGATTCGATCTGCAAGCGCGGCAAACTAGTGCGACCCAGGACCTGATCGACAGCAAGCGAGAAGAAATTAACGCAATTGTTTCAAGATTGCTTGTCCCAAGAAGAAGCCTGCTCCTCGGCGTTGGATTAGCCGACAACGGCAGGGCTATCGCGGTGGGAAGCAATGGCACCATACTCACTTCCGCCAACGCCGGTGCTACCTGGACTAATCAGGACAGCCGCACGGAGGTCCCCCTTTTTGGTATCGCCCTAGCCGACAACGGCAGGGCTATCGCGGTGGGAAGCAATGGCACCATACTCACTTCCGCCAACGCCGGTGCTACCTGGACTAATCAGGACAGCCGCACGGAGGT
>DAOUKX010000057.1:0-4433 GCA_034420855.1 Dehalococcoidia bacterium | reverse complement strand
TCACCAGCCAGAGGAAGGGGGCCTTTCCATCCGACATGGCCTTGAGCTTGGCAAACACGGGCATGAAGTCGCTGTCGTCACTGAGGACGGCGACGAATTCCGTGTCGCCGGTGACGAAGTCGGCGATGGCGTCCATGGCGATGGCCATGTCGGCGGAGTTTTTGGAGTGGTGGTGGCTGAAGTGCTGGACGCCCTTGACGGTGACGGTGAGGGCGGGGTAGTTGCCGGAGGCCCACATTTCCCATAGGGCGACGCGGTCGGCGCGGACGTAGAGGTGGAGGGAGCCGAGGGCGGGGGCGCCTTCCGGCCACTTCTCGATGATGGCCTTGACTGTGCCCTGGGCGGCGGCCAACAGGTTCTCCATGTCCACGTACAGCGCAGCCCTGCCAGCCTTGCGCAGGGCCCTGGTTTTCGGCCTTGAATCGGCCGAGTTGTTGGAGCCGGTAAGTCTTCTAATGAGCCCTAACATTGGGCAGCGTCCTTATCAATTGTCATCTCTCTCCCTTCAACAGAAACCGGAACATTACGCTGCAATTATGCACAGTTTGAGACCTCGCCGCAAATTTTGCGTGAGGCAGGCGTTGGAGGTGGGACTGTGGGACGGGCAGTTACGGTGGATATCAGGGGCATCGGGTTGAGGATATTGGGGTGCAGCAACGTCGGAATTCCTGAGTTGTTTTCAAAAACAACTCGAAACAGCTCCGGGGTTTTTGGGCGTTTCAGGCACAGATTTGGGTTTTATGGGAGTCGTTTCGTCTGAAAATTTTTTGAGCGTCGGCTGCGCCGTTGATGATGGCGTTTCCACCAGGTCAGGAGTGCAAGTGAGACGAGGGGTGGATTCCCGCCGCCGCGGGAATGGGATAAGGCAGGTGGGAGGCTCGCGTTCGCTCCTGCGGGGTTTGGGTCGCTCGACCCTTTGACAAGCTTAGGGTGAAAGGGGGTAGGCGTGGGTGGAGGGGGTCGTTGGTTGTGTGGGAATAACGGAGGGTGGATTCTCGAAGCGGCGGGGATGGTGGGTGGGCAGAAGGAGAGGCGTTGGTTGGGTGGGGCGCACAGTTGTTCATGGATGAAGGCTAGCAGGGGAGGGGGTTGGTGGCAAGGGGCGGAATGGCGAAGTGGGGAGGGGGTGACAAACACTGGCGACTCGTCGGCTAAACAGAAATGATACTCAGTCCTTCCAACCGCTCGAAGTCCTTGCGGTTGTTTGTCAGAATGGTCAGATTGTGCTGAATTACCGTGGCACCCATGAGTATATCAAGATCCTTGGGAAGCTGCCTCAATGCTCTCAATCGCCTTCGCTCCCTGGAGAAGATACGGCACGTCATTTCATCTACTGGTAGCACTTTTATGGAGGAAAGAAACTTTCTTAACGCTTGTTCACTCTTTTCCGGACAGGCATCCCCCAAGATTCCTTCATAAAGCTCAGTCAAGGAGATGATGCTAATTCCAAGGCCGGTGGGGGCTAACTCTTCGAGACGTTGCACAACCTCCTCCTGATTATGCTGTGCGTCAATGACCCAGTTAGTATCTATGAGGTATTTCAAGAAACTATAGGACCGGTGATTCGCGGGAGCCGTCAATTCGAGCCTGGTAGAGCATTTGCTTCAATGTCTCAGGGTCATGCAAGCCCACCCAGCCGCCGGCGGCGGCTCTCGGTTTTTTCCCTGCATCGCTCGCGATCATTTCAGTAATGCCCTCAGGTAGCTTTACCTTCGCCTTTTTCTCAAATGCAGCTATGCTCTTGTGCCCCACGTGGAAGGCTTCAACTATGTTTATTCCTTTGTCTTTGGCAATTGCCAGATCGGCGCGTGCATTCTCCCACTCAGATTGGCGAAGCCGAGTGATGCCGCGGTTATAGAATAGCTCCGCATCCTCCATTCCCAGTCTGCGAGCTTTGTTAAAATCACGGATGGCGTATTTTAAATCCCCCTTGTCCATGTAAGCGTTGCCACGGTTGTTATAGACTACAGCGAAACCGGGTGACAACTCTAATGCCGCGTTGTACTCCTCGATGGCCCGGTCATAATGGTCTTTGTGGTAGTAGGCATTGCCAAGGTTGCAATATGCCTCGGCATATTCCTTATCGATTTTCAACGCCTTGTGTAAATCCTAAATGGCTCGGTCAAACATGCCTCTATCCGTAAACGCGGCGCCACGGTTGTTATACACAAGGGCGTTGTTTGGATCGAGCTCTAGCGCCTTGTCGAAGTCTTCAATAGCTCGGTAGGGGTTGCCCTGTCTCCTGTATGCGTTCCCGCGGTCATTGTAGGCCACGATGTCATTAGGCAGAAATTCCAACACTTTGTTGTAGTCTTCAATGGCTTGGTCAAAATTACCTTGGGAATAATAGGCTATTGCACGATTTCTATAACTCATTGCGTTTCTTGGTTGAATTCCCAGTGCCTCGTCGAGGCACTTGATTGCTTGAGCAAATTCGCCCTGATCTGTGAATAAAACTCCCAAGTTGCTGTAGACTTCGGCATTGTGGGGGTCCAACTCCAAGGATTTCTTAAAATCCTCAATGGCGTTCTCGGATTCACCTTGCTCTGTGTAAGCTGCGGCTCGATTACCATAGGCCGAAGATAATCTGTGGTAAAACTCTGGCGTGTCGGGGAAGCCTTTAATCGCCCTGTCAAAATCTTGGATTGCCTTGGAGAATTCGCCTTTGTTCAAATAAGCGGTGCCGCGATTGTAGAAGGTGGGTGCATCGTCTCCAACCAGTTCTAAAGTCTTGTCGAGGTCTTCAATTGCCGGGTCGAATCTTCCGATATTGACGTAAGCAGCACCACGATTTCCATAGGCGGCGGCCTTCTTGGGATCAAGGACGATGGCTTTTGTGTAGTTGTCGATGGCCCTTCTGTAGTCGCCTTTCTTTTGGGCGGTGTAAGCCGCAAGAAATAGAGCCTGGTACGAGGACTCAGGTTTATTTGATTGAGGTTTGCAAACATCCACGGATGGCTCAGATTCAACAGCCTGAGATTCATGGGCGCTGTTTGACGAATCCAGGTCGGGAATATCCGGCTGTCGACTGGGTGCAACCCTAGGCTTTGACGGGGCTATACTATCTGCCATTATTACCATCTTGTACTTTCCTACGAGCCGCCTGTCATGGGCTAGGTTAGTTATTGTACAACAAGTGCCCCTACCCCAGCAGGTGGGCGACGGCGGTTTCTGCGGCGGCGCCCTGGGGGGCAGACGCGGAGCCATTTGCGAAGTTAGCCGCGGACGATGGTGACAGATACGTTGTCGCCGCGTTCTCTTTGGAGTTGGGAGAAGCGTTGGGCGGCGCCGGTTGCGGCGGCTTTGCCAGCGTCGGATATCCGGACGTGGAGGGGATCGTCGGCGTCGTACTCCGGGATGGGGAGCTTCCACAGGTGTTTGTGTAGGTCACGAGCACCGAATTGACCCTTGGACATGAGCGGAATTACTGCTTCCTTCAACGCATCGCTGTTGATGATAGCGAGGAGATAGTAGGCTTCATCGGTGGTCTTGCAGGTGATCCAGTAGAGTCTTGATTCAACGAGCACTTCAGCGTCTAGGATTAATGCCGCTGTAGGCTCACCAGATGTGTTATACACCACTCGTATGGGCCTGTTGGCTGGGTTCCGCCTCCATTCTAGCTGCGATGATAGCTTGCCGTAATAGTCCAACTGACCAAGAAGATCCAACCTGTTCGCCGCCGACTTGTTTTCCTCCCAGAGGTAGGTGACGGTGCGCCAGCGGTCACGCATCCGCCTTTCTAGACCTCCCAAATCGACTCGGCTTACGCCTCCTTCGTCAATTGGTATGACAGCGTCTCCTCCTTTTGGTGGCAACGCCGCCTTCAGGGGATTACGCGTGACGTAGGGAACCAAGGTCTCCCCAAGATGCACGTCGAAAATGTGGTCTTTCTCAATGGTCTGTTCGGTTATTGTGGTCAGGTCTAAACTATTCCAGGGCGGTTTATCCTGTGAACCTCGTCGGAGGTTAACCGTGATTGTCTGTCCCGCCTGTATGATGGCGGGATTATTGATTTCTTCTACAAAGAATTAGCGACGAGAAACTATTATCGCCCCCTGCCTTGTGTGGCCTGCATAGGGCGAATCATGCTCACCTAAAGTATCAACTATGATAGTGCGGGATGTCCGGTCAGCGTCCAAGCCAGGGTTGCCTTGCCAGCGTTCCACTTTGCCGACGAGGGGAGTTGCGTCTCCAATTTTTGCCGTCCGTCTTGCGAACACCACCGAGGCCGGGACGGGGAAAAAATTGTTGGGATCCAGTCCCTCCAAGTCCCAGGCCATCTTGAAGTCAAACTTGACGGTAAAGTCGGGCAGATATCGTCGGGGCCTCCAGGTGCCGGTTCGCCACTTGGCGTACTGTCCCGTCTGCAAGGCGCTGTGGGGCAACACCATTCCGATGACACCGCCGTCCTTCAGATAGAGGTCGACGCAGCG
>DAOUKX010000056.1:0-9282 GCA_034420855.1 Dehalococcoidia bacterium | reverse complement strand
CTCCCCTTCCTTGGTGAACTTCTGTACCCTGTGGTTCAATCCGTCGGCCAAGTAGATGTTCTCATTGCTGTCGAAGGCCATTCCCGCCGGCGCGTTAAGCTGGCCCGCCTCCGAGCCGTATTCCCCCCACTTTCCCAGAAACTCTCCATCGGCGCTGAACTTTGATATCCTATGGCACGCCTCGTCCGAGATGAAGAAATTTCCTTCTCCGTCGCTAACGATGGCTACAGGCCACCGAAGCTGTCCGTCGCCCGTCCCCAGCGAGCTAAAGAAGCCCAGATCCTCGTCCTCCTGGCTCAACATCCGCACCATCACGCCCTCTTCGTTACGGCAAAGGATATACAGGACGTCGTTCTCCCCAATGGCCACGTCGACGGGGAAATTCACCGTCAGACGTCGCATTCCCACCGTCTTCACGTACGGAAATCCCGCCCTCAGCATCGCATAAGGTCTAGCCATGGCTCACCTCTACCCGTTCTTCTTTGCCGTCATACCTCTATTCGAAGGGATGCACCTGCTCAAATGTGCCCCCGACTATGGGTGCCGCCTCCATCCCCATCCACTGCTCTAGCATCGTTCCGTAGATGCCTCGGAAGTCTATGGTGTGGCGAAGGTCTTCGCCGTTCAGCCAGTTGGCCGGGTCCACCGGCGGGTACTCGGCGTACAGCCCCCCCTTAACGCGCGGGCCGATGATGAACGCCCCTCCGCCGGAGCCGTGGTCCGTCCCACTGCCGTTGTCCTTGATCCGCCTGCCGAATTCCGTGAACACAAGAATGGCCACGTTGTCGCCTGCGTCATGCTCCTCCAGGTCCTGATAGAAGTCCATCACGGCCTCGGAGAGTTCTGTCATAAGCTGTTCATGAAGCAACAACTCCCTCGAGTGGGTGTCGTATCCGCCGTGTTGGGTGTAGAAGACTCTGGTGCCCAGGTCCGCTAGATGAATCCGTGCCACGTCTCGAAGGCTCTTGGCAATCCCGTTGGTAGCGTACTCCACGTTCGACTCGTACTCTGCAGGTGCTCTCTTGAGCATGTCCGTGCCCTTAAGCACGTCCAACCCAGTGTTCGCCAGGTAGTCCATTGCTGCCTGCGCACCCACGGAGGGGGTGTACATGTGCTTGAAAATCTCCAGCGCCTCCAGCCGCTCCTCCTCCGCAATGCCCGTCATCACCCCGTAGGCCTCCAGATTGTCCACTGAGGTCACCGGCACCCCGGAAGCCACCACCGCCCTCGGCAGTCCCTTGCCCAGGCTGACGCAAGTGAGCACATTCTCTGACCGGGGGTCAAGCTCCCGCACCGCCTTGGCCACCCAGCCCTCTGTCCCCACCTCGTGTGGCTCGCACGTGTGCCAGATGTCCATGGCGCGAAAGTGTGACCGGTTGGAGTTCGGGTAGCCGATGCCCTGAACGATGGCCATCTTGCCCCTCTCGTACAATTCCTTCAGCGGCCCGGCGCTCGGATGAAATCCCAGTGTGTCGTTGATCGGAAGCACGTCCTCCTGAGGAATGGCCACCGTCGGTCGTGCGTCGTAGTAGTCGCCGCTGGTATACGGAATCAGTGTGTTCATAAAGTCGTTGCCGCCGCTTAGCTGCAACACGACGAGAACCGGCTCTTGACTTCTCTCTCTCATTGAATCCTCCTTGATCCTATGCAAACTGGTACTCGCGGGAAGCCACAATCAGCTGCAGCATCCGCGCGATGCGCTCACGGCTGGAATCCCCGTTCTCCGACGACGTCATGTCCAGGTCACCCCCGGACTCTGCGTAACGGAGTAGCGCTTCCCGGGTCTCCTCGCTGGCCTCAATAGGCCCTGCCAGATCCAGACACCGCTCGACGAACTCTGACGGCGTAAGCGATCCGCTGACCCTCTCCAGCCGGTCCATGATGGCCTTTACGCCAGGATTCGACGCGTCCGACACTAGGTTCACGGCAAAGTTCACTCGCTCGTTTAGTGTGCCCCCGTCAATCCATTCCTTCCCCGTATGCCACCCTTCCACTGTGGGCGGGTTTAGTAGCTGTTGGCCCATTACCATCGTTGCCGTGGGGAAAGACATCATATTCGTGTCCGGGAACCGGTTCGTATCCACCAGCTTGAGTGTGCCAACCACCAGCTCTACCGGACTCTTCACCCGCTGGAACTGCGACTCCTTGAAGAAATCTGAATTCAGCAGCGTCCGCATTACCGACCGCATCTCTCCGCCGGAGTCCATGTACGCCTCAACCAGGGTGTCGATGGCCTCCGGGTTCCTCGGGGGCACCGTCCCCCACGCCGGCACCTGAGCCTCGTCCGCAACGAAGAAGTTGTACAGGTGCCTCGCGATGAACCGCGCCGTCGCCGGCTGCCTCACGATGATATCTATGATGTCGGCGCCATCAAACCGCCCTGATTCACCCAAAAACGTCTTCTCACTTCCGTCGTGGTCGTCCTCCCGGTACATAAACTTCGATGGATAGAAACCGCAGGGATAGAGTCCCAGTGGCTGCTCAAAGGTCCAACCCGTGAAGGCCCGTGCCGCCATCTTGATGTCCGTTTCAGAGTAGTTGCCCACTCCCATCGAAAACAGCTCCAGCAGCTCCCGGCCGTAGTTCTCGTTCGGATCCGCAGCGTGATTCTCGTTGTTATCCAGCCAGAAGATCATCGCCGGGTCCCTTGAAAGTTCTAGCAGTATCGTCCTCAAGTCCTGCAGGCCCAACCGGCGGAGCATTTTTATCTGCTGAATGGAGGATGGTGGGTGATCGCTCTTCGACACGCCCGTGGCGAAGACGTGGTGCCAAAACAGCGCCATCTTCTCCTCTAAGGGACGCTTGGAATTCACCATCCGGTAGATCCAGACTCCGGACCACACCTTCCCCTGCACGCCTTCCAGCCAGCCGTAATACCGCTCCAGCACATCCTCATCCACGGGGCGGAACCGTTCCGGGTTCACCAGGTCCTCAACCAACTCCGCGTAGTCTCGCTCCGCCAGCTCCTCCAGCTCTTCTCGCGTTGCGCCAAAGCCCGCCCTGCGCATCAGGTGGGCTGTTAAGGCCAGTCTATTCTCTCCCATAAGCCGGACTCCCTTGCCTCAAACGTCTTATCCGTATCCCGTCTCCCCTCCAACTCCTCCGCCGCTGCTACGAATCCTAACCACATTATATGAATCCTGACGCCTATGGGCAACACGAAACTCGCTGAGACAAGCGGACTCCTGCAGCCTGCGCTATTTCGCTGTGGTCACGCATTCACGCAAAGGGTAAAGAGCACCAACGCCGGAGGCGAAAGTTCCCCCAGCTCCTTAGCGTCCCTACTTACACTAGCGCCGCCGCCGCCTCCAGTTACCCATGTGTGGACGTGGGTAGACCCGGCTGAATACACCGGCTGCGGCCCGAACAGACAGAGACGGCAGGGATGCAGTAACGGCCATGCGCGCCATACCAGGCTGGTATCATCCCCGGAGCCGCTGAGATGGCGACGCTGGCACAACACGGAACATGAACGCAATAGAATTGTTGGAAGCTGGACGAGCACCAGCAATTACAGAAGCTGCGGGCCGGATAGAGACAAGCAGTAACGGCAGACAATCACCTGGGAAAATGAGCAAGAGCGTCAGAGCCACTGCGGCTATATCGAGACCCTATGGGCAGCACAGTCGACCACGGACACCCGGTGGATATCCGCCCCTGAACCCTTGGTCTGGGGCGACTGGTCCGACAACGGAAACACCCACTACGACGATGCGGAGGGGCGCCTCTACAAGGAGCAGAGTCGCACCTCCCACTGCCGTGGACACCGAAATCCGCCGGGTAGCTGCCTAGCCCTCAGCACCACCCGTCGGCACACACAAAAGGGGGCGGCTCCGCCACGGAGCCGCCCCACTATTCATTCTAAGCTCACGAAGAATCTCGTACCTGTGGAACCCCCTACATCGCCGCCTTCCGATACCACTCCACAATGTCAGACCCCGTCGTCGCCCACACACCCTCCTGCGCCGTCAAATGCTCCAGCGCCTCCTCCAGGAACCCGATTCGGAACGGCTGCCCCACCAGCCACGGACGCAGATTCAACACCAGCAGCCGGCCCGACTGCTCCCCATCCTCCAGCAGCCTGGACAGGCTCTCCTTCACCAGCCTGGCGTACCGCTCCACGTCCATCCGACGCTCCCACAGTGCGTTCACGTCGTCCAGGTCCAGGCATATCGGCAGCGATACCAGAGACCCCGAAGGCGTCGTCATCGTGTAAGGCTGTTCGTCATTGACCCAATCGCACACGTACTCAATCCCCGCCTCAGCCAGCAGTCGCGGCGTCCTCTCCGACTCCCCAAACTCCGGTCCCAGCCACCCCTTCGGCATCGTCCCCGTAGCCTCCCGCATCCCCACAATGCACCGCCCGATGTACTCCCTCTCCTCATCCTCCCCCATCTCGCTGGTAATCATCTGCGTCACCGAAACTCCGTGGGCCATGATCTCCGCGCCCCGACCCAGGCAATGCTCCACCAGAAACGGATAGTTCTCCGCCGTCATCAGGTCCATGGCTATCGTCGGCCGAATACCCACAGACTCCAGCGCGTCCAGCACCCGGAAGATCCCCACCCTGTGCCCGTACTCCCGGTGCGTCTTTCGCGTATAGTCCGGGAACCGCCGGTTCCCGAAGCCGCCGGACATCTTCCTGCGCCAGTAGCTGCCCTCCGCCGGCTTCCACTCCATATGCTCCAGGTTCACAATCACACACAACGACACCCGCGCCCCCTCCGGCCACCGCAGTGGCGGTCGCTTCACCATAGGCGACCACGGATGGTGAGGATGGTCCATCCCGAACCCGCGCTGTCCCGGCATAACTAAACTCCCTTCCTTTCCAGGTGCGCCATCATCCCGTCGTAGTAATTCGCCATGTAATACTCCGCAATCTCGTCCGCCGTCGCCTGCCACACTCCCTCGTGGGACATTACGTACCCCAGCATCTCGTCCAGATACTTGATGCGATGGGGTTGCCCTATCTGGTATGGATGTAGGGCTATGCACATGCTCCGTGCACTCTCCTCCCCCTCCCTGTATAGCCTGTCGAACTGCGCCTTGCAGATCTTCGCGAAGTACTCCCCCTCGTAGTGATTCCCGAACAGCGCCGAATCGTTGACCTCGATGGAGTACGGCACGGAAATCATCCGCCCCGTCTTCACCCGAATCGGCACCGGCTGGTCGTCGTGCATCCAGTCAGCGTGATAAATTAGTCCCGCCTCCGCCATCAGGTCCGGCGTCCGCGCCGTGTTCGACATCGCCGGCCCCAGCATCCCCTTCATCTGCTTGCCCGTATGTCGCCGCAATGTCTCGATGCTGTCCCGGTAGAACTCCCGCTCCTGCTCCTCCGTGTACGTCTCGATGTACTGGGTGTTGTAAATGCCGTGGCTCATGAAGTCCCAGTCCCGCTCCACCATCGCCTCTGCTATCTCCGGGTAATGCTCCAGCACCGCCATGTTCAGCGACACCCCGCCCTTGATGCCGTATTTGTCCAGCACCTCCAGCATCCTCCAGAACCCCACCCTGTTCCCGTAGTCCCGGTGGGAGTACTGCTGCACGTCCGGATAGGGCACCCGCGGCCACGGATTCCGAAGCCCGTCGTACACCGGCATATACTCGTAATGCTCCACGTTCGGCGCGACCCACACCGCCACCCGCGCCCCTCCCGGCCACTTGAGCGTGGGTCGGTCGATGATAGGACTGTAATCTACTCTATGTGGCGGAAGCGACACCTGCACTCCTCCTTTCAATTGCGAATTTCATCCTTACCCTACTGTGCCGTCCATCCCCCGTCCACTACCTGCTCGCTCCCCGTCACGAAGGTCGATTCGTCGGAAGCCAGGTACAACACGCAGTAAGCCACGTCCAGCGGCCTTCCCAACCGTGCTAGCGGCACTCTGTCGAGATAATACCCTTTCTGCCCGTGGTCCTTCTCCAGCGCACGCTCCATCTGCCGCGTCAGTATCGGCCCGGGGTGCACGGAATTGACCCGAATCCCGTCCTTGGCGTGATGGATCGCCGCCGCCTTGGTGAACATCCTCACCGCCCCTTTTGACGTCTGGTAGACCACGTTGCTCATCTCCGACCCCACCATCCCCATCTGAGACGAAATGTTGATAATGGACCCTCCTCCCCGCCGCCGCATCTCCGGTATGGCGACCTTCGTGCCAAGGAACACCCCGGTCACGTTCACCGCCATCACCCGGTTCCAACCCTCCACCGTCGTCTCCTCGATGCTCCCTGCCCCGCCCACGGCGGCGTTGTTAACCATCACATCCAGCCCACCGAACTCCGCAACCGTAGCGGCCACCGCCCCGACCCACTGTGACTCCTCCGTAACGTCCAGTGGTATAAACGTCACCCGCCGCCCAAGGGTTCGCAACTCCGACTCCAGCTTTCGCCCCTCCTCCTCAAGCACGTCCCCAAAGGCCACGGCCGCACCCTCCTGGGATAGCAGGCATACGTCCGCCGCTCCCAGTCCGCGGGCGCCGCCGCTGACGAAAGCCACCTTTCCTTCTACACGCATCCGTTTATCCTATGTGAAACGCAATGGGCCTGGCTAAAGGTCAAGCTCAAAAATCAGCCCGTACTTGTCTCCCAGGTCAACCCTCTTTGGCTTGGTGTCGGAACCCAGATCCGTGTAGGTGAGGCTGTAGTTCTTCTCGTAGTCCACAATCTGCGTCGGGTTAGGATTCGAGTTGAGAATGGCGAATACCGCCCCCGGAGGCGTCAGTATATACCGGTTCAGCGAATGCCACGTGCCCCTCTTCAGCGCATAACCCTTGTTTCCGTCGATGAGAAAGGCGCGAACGTCCTCCGGGTTCGGCGAGGCCATCGGATCGTCCATGTTCGTCGGTTCCGCCACGGCTACCACCGCTGGCGAACCCGACATCTGGATGAAGCTCTGCGTGACCGCAAAATGGCGCTCCAGCTGGCTGAACTGCATCCCCTGATAGGGCTGCCAGATTACCCCCAGCGTACCGCTTCCGTCCGCCTCGAAGTCCACCGGCGCCCTTATCCGGTGGTCTTCAGGCCTCTCCGTCGCGTCCAGCAGGTACCCGAACGGACTGAATGCCTCCTCCGTCATCGGCTCAATCTTCAACCTGTGAACTCTGGTCATGGCAACCTCCTCTGCTAACCGATTCGTACGGGAAGGACAGCCAAATACACTTCCCGCGTCACGGCAGTTGTCTGGAGTATAGGTATAGCGTCAACTCAGGTCAACGCCGCCCAAGGGCTCACCTTTTCCTATCTTGCCCTCTCCCGTTCTGGGAGAGGGTTGGTTGAGGGCACAATGGGGGGAGTGACTTCCCTAGCGTTCCGGCGAGGGTCCTGCACCCTTGAATCCCCTATTCGCTAAAGCCGAAAGGCGGGTACCGGTCCGTTGTCAGCAGCCACATGTAGGCGCCGACGCGCGTGCCCCACCGGTTCACGCCAACCACAAAGTTGAACATCCCCTGCGGGTACCGACCCAGAATCAGGATCAGGAACCACGCTAGGATGGTAACTATCAACGCCATGATTCCAAGAACAATCAGCAATATGTAGTGTGGAATGGCCAGGATCCACTTTATGATGGGCAAGAAGCGACTCAGGTCTGTCTCTGCGTTCGGGTATTCAATAGTCAGGTGCACCGCCTGTTCTTCATCCGTCGAAGGGTACTCGTCCCGCAGCAATAGGAAGAAAGCCGTGACCCGCGCCTGGAATCGTGCCAGGCCCAGGTTCCAGTCGAACCACCACTTGGGGTACTTCTTCCGAAACAGGATCATCAGTAGTGGGCCAAGGAACAGCCAGCCGCCTGCTATGAAGGGGACCAGATTTCCGGCAATGAACTTGTCAATCGCCACGTCTCCCGTAAACCACGCGCTTGCTCCCCCTACGGCGCTGATCACAACTGCTATTGGTATAATCAGAATAATCCGCAGCAGCACGGACAGCCGGTTGCTGGTCTCTGGATAGTCCACGGAATACTGCACCGGGTATGGGCCGTCGCTGGAACCACCTCTGCCGCCTCCCCCCATATAGTCCCCTCCCTGTCCGATGTTTCGCTGGCTCGCCATCTGTTCAGCTCGTCTCAGGTCTGCCTCTCCTCCTATCAATAGCCCCTCCTTTGTGGATTTCCCCTACAAGATTCCCCCGCATCCACTGTGCGCATTATAGGCTATGCAAGCAAGGCAAGATACCCATCAGGATGGGTGCCGTCAAACCTGCGAATCTACACCGCTGGCGTCTCGATTCCTACCCATCGTCCTCAGTATCCTCAGCCGCAGAAGTGGAAGAAGTATTGTCCTTCGATGAAGCGGATACGACTTGTGCTCGCTGGATTCTCAGTGGAATCAGCAACAACAGGCTTGCCATAGTAAGCGCCGCCTGGAAATAGAACACGTTGACCAGCCCGTAATTGTCCACTATGAATGCTGCGATGATGTTCGATACGGCCCCAACAATGCTGCTTGCGCTGAACAGGAAGCCGATGGCGGTGGCTTCCGCGCCCCGGCTGGCGTGGTCCAGTACGGAGGCCTGAATTATCTGATGTAGCGCGAAAGTGAATAGCCCCAGGCTGGCCAGGATGGCGGTCAGTTGCCAGCCTCCGCCTGTGTTGCTTACCAGCAATAGCAAGGCTACGCAGATGGCAAGTCCCGGTACTAGCACCAGCTTGCGATTGAACCTGTCGGACAGGAAGCCTAAAATGGGCGTGGACAAGACCCCGGTGCCCGTGACCAGACCCATGTGCAGCCCCATATTCCAGTCGCTCATGCCAATCTCGTCCTTCAAATAGAAGGGAGTCCACAGAAACAGCGCGGTGAGCGCCATGTCTCGTAGCAGAGCCACTGTGGCCAGCCCAAGCACGGGCCGATTCTTCAGCAGCGATATTGCGGACCGGGCTTGCTCGCGAAAGTCTCGACGCTCCTCGCCCTGCACGTCCCGGCCAATGTTGCGAAGGGTTACCCAGACCACGATGGCCATGACCAGCGCAGGCACCGTGTAGGCGTACAGGATGCCCCGCCAGTGCAGCAGTCCCAGTAGCGCCCCGGCGGACACCGGGCCAAGGAAGTTGCCCAGGTTTGCCCCGAAGCCGTGAATGGAGATGGCGAACCCTCGCCAGTCGGGAAACCTCTGGGAAAGCGCCGCTGTGGAGGGCAGATGCCACACGGCGCCGGGCAGCGATAGCATGACCACGGCAACCAGCAGCACGGGAAAAACGTAGGAGGTGCCCAGAAGGGCATAGGCCAACGCCGACCATACCATGCAGCCCGTTAGAATCAGCCCCCACTGCCCTTTTAGCATGTCTAC
>DAOUKX010000055.1:0-4735 GCA_034420855.1 Dehalococcoidia bacterium | reverse complement strand
GGTTCGTGCCTTCAAACAGAATGCGGCCCTCGGAGATGCGGCCGGGGTAGGGGACGAGGCCTAGGATGGAGAGGGCGCTGACGCTCTTGCCGCTGCCGCTTTCGCCGACGATGCCCACGGCTTCGCCCTCGTCCACCTGGTAAGAAACGTCGTTCACCGCCTTTACCACACCGCCATCGGTGTAGAAGTAGGTGTGGAGGTTCTGGACTTCCAGAAGGGGTGGCATGGGAGGTTCAGTTCCTACGGAGCCTGGCCGGTGCTTCGCATCTTCTCAAGCTGTTCCATGACCTCATTTCTGTTGAGGCCCAACTCTATGGCCTTCTGCGCGTCCGACTCAGCGTCGGCGTCCCTGCCGAGAGCAGCGTAGGTAAAGGCCCGGTTGGCGTAGGCGTGGGCGAGTTCCGGATCGATTTCTATGGCCTTGTCGAAATCGTCCAGGGCTTCCTCCGTCATTCCCTGGGCAATCAGGGCAAAGCCACGGCTGTTGTAGGCTGCGGCGTTGTTAGGGTCAAGCTCAATGGACTTGTCGAAGTCACGCATGGCAGGGGTCAGCTTGGCCTGGGTACCGTAGATCTTGCCACGTTCGAAATAGGCTTCGGCCAGACCGGGATCTATGCGGATGGCGCGCCTGTATTCGTCCAGGGCCAGATCGAACTCGCTTCTCATGGCGTGGGACTTGCCCAAACCCACACGGGCGGGGGCGTACTGGGAATCGACTCTTACTGCGTTGCGGTATTCCCGCAGGGCAGCGCCCGGTTGCTTGTTTTCAAGAAAGGCGTCACCCCTTTGCATGTGCTCCTGAACGCTGAGCAGAGGCGGTGTAGGCGTGGGAGTCCGAGTTGGCGTTTCGCTGCCTCCGCAGGCTGAGAGCAGAAAAAGGGCCGATACGGCCAGCAACAGGGCCGGTATAGGCAACGTGTTCCTCATAACCGTCGGACTTATGTAAACCAATAGACCTTTCCGCATCCGAAGGTTCCAGCGCATCCGGCGCAGTCCACCAAGTCTTGAAGCCACCTACCGGAAGGCTGGGAGGGACTGGTCCAGATACTCGTAAGCTCGCTGAAGCTGGCTGTCCCTGTTCATTATAAGGTCCTCCTGGCTCAAGGAGGCGGCGATGTCGGGCAGGATACCCTCGCCGCTGATGGCCCGGCCGGAAGGTGTAAACCAGTAGGAGGTCGGGAAGTAGAGCGCACCGCCATTGCTGAGGGTTACGTAGCTGTTGGTGGAGCCTCTGCCCCTGGTGGGATCACCCATGACAACGCCGCGTCCAGCGTCTTGCAGCGCACCGGCAAGGGCTTCAGCGGCCTCCGCCGTACCCTGGTTGACCAGCACGACGAGCTTCACTTCCCGGTCCAACACACCACTGCCACCACCCTCCTGGAGATGAAGGTCCGTGCGCACCTGCTCGTTGTCCACCTGGTAGGCGAAGAGACCGTCGGACACGAACTGGGCCGCCACGTCGCGGGCCAGTTCGAGGGACCCCGTCTGGTTGCTGCGAAGGTCTAGGACCATGCCAAGGGTCTCCAACTCGTTGAAGGTCTCCAACACGTCCAAGACCTCGTCGATGGTGTGGTCGTAGAAGGCCTGGATATACATGTAGCCGACGGAACTGGGCAGCAGGGACATGTCCACGGTGGGTACATTGACGTTGCCCCGGGTGATGCTGACCTCCCTGGGTTCCGTTTCCGTGGGGCGCTGAATAAGAAAGGTCACCCGGCTGCCCGTCGGTCCCCGGATTGTGGAGGTTGCCTCGGAGATTTCAGAGTCGCCCACGGGTACGCCGTCCACCTCCAGAATCACGTCGTTTCTCTGAAGGCCGGCCCTGGCCGCCGGGGCGTCGCTCATCAGCGAAACGATGGTCAGCCTGCCGTCCTCCATGCTCATGACAGCGCCGACGCCCTGGTAGCTTACCTCCCTCTCGTCTTCCTGAGAGCGCTGGTAGTCCTCGGCGTTCAGGTAGGAACTCACCCTGTCGTCGGTCTCCAGGGAAGCCATCATGCTGGTCAGGGCCGCATCCGCCAGCACGGCGGGGTCCACCTCGGGCCAGGTCTGGAGGAAGAGCTGCCAGGCCCGCCAAACGTCTTCGAATCCTTCGGGCACGGACCTGGGAGGGCGCCCGCGAAAATCGGCCATGTCGGAGAGGAAGGGATAGTGGGGCTTCTCCGCCGCATCCAGCATGCCTACGATTATGTCACCCGCCACACGCTCAGAATCCAAAGAATTGGTGTCAACGTATGAATTATTGATGACAGACCATCCTTCCCACACCACCTGCTCCGCACCGGAGACAGTTGAGGCGCCGGGACGACCCTGGCAACCGGCGAGGACTACCAGGACCAGGGAGGCTACGAGGCCAAAAATGAGGAGGGACTTGAAGTGAAATTGTCTAGTCTTGAACATCTGCTGCAACCGTTTTTGTATTCAGCCCCTCAGGGCCCGGAGCCCTGAGTGTTGGCCTGAATGATATACGTATTGTAGCATTCGACGGGTTCATTTAGAATCGGGAGTTAGAAGAATGACTTGGCTGGGAACAATGAAATCAAAGATATTCCTACGAAATAGCACAATAGCAATGGGCTTTGCCGCCCTGCTTGTTCTGGCGTCGATGCTGACGCTGGCGGCCTGCGGCTCCAGGCCCACCGGCGGTGAGCCCGCATCCACACCCACGGGGACTGCGGCACCAACGTCGGCGCCCACACCGGTGCCGGGCGCTACGGCAGCCCCGACGGCGCAGCCGACGGAGGCCGCCGGTGAAGAACCGAGGGGCGAGAGGCAGCGTGGAACCCTCCGCCGCCTCTTCGCCGACCCGCCCACGCTGGACCCCCACCTGACCACGGACGCCACATCGGCAACGGTAATCATCGAGGTCTTCGGCGGCCTGGTAACAATCAGCCCCGACCTGAGAATCGTCCCGGATCTGGCCGAACGGTGGGACGTGAGCTCCGACGGGCTGGTCTACACCTTCCACCTGCGGAAGGACGCCGTCTTCCACGACGGGAAGCCCATCACGGCCCACGATTTCAAGTGGTCGCTGGAACGGGCGGCAGATGCCATCACCGAGTCGCTGGTCGTGGACCAGTACCTGGGAGACATCGTGGGCCTTCAGGAGAAGCTGAACGGCGAGGCGAGGGAAGTGCAGGGAGTCCGCGTCATCGACGACCATACCCTGGAGATCACCATCAAGGAGCCGAAGTCGTACTTCATCTTCAAGCTCACCTATCCCACGGCCTTCGTCCTCGACCGGGAGAACGTGGAGTCGGGACGCCGTTGGGTCCGCGAACCCAACGGGTCCGGCCCCTTCAAGCTGACGGAATACGTGCCCGGCGAGCGGATGATCCTGGAGAAGAACCCCAACTACCACCTGGGCCCAGCCCACCTGGAGCGGGTGGAGCTCATCCTAAGCGGCGGCACCTCGATGCTCATGTACGAGAACGACGAAATCGACATTACGGGCGTCGGCATCGCCGATCTGGACCGGCTGCTGGACCCGACAAATAATCTCAACGCGGAGCTGAAACAGGCCCTTCCTTCCTTCAGCACCAGCTACATCGGAATGAACGTCACCGTTCCGCCTTTCGACGACGTGAAGGTGCGGCAGGCACTGAACTACGCCGTCAACCGGCAGGAAATTGCGAGCCTGGTGCTTGGAGACCTGGTGACTCCCGCCAGAGGCATACTGCCTCCGGGATTCCCGGCGTACAACGCCCAGCTTCCGGGCTACCCCTTCAATCCGGACAAGGCACAGCAGCTTCTCAGCGAGTCCAAGTACGCCGACAACATCAGCGACTACCCCATCATCCTGACGGTGCCCGGCGGTTTCGGAGCGTCCGTTGACCTGGACCTGGAGAGCATCACCCACACCTGGCAGGAGGTGCTGGGCGTGGAGGTGGAGTTCCAGCAGACTGAGTTCGCCACGTACCTGCAAGACCTGCACAAGCGCCGTTTCGACATGTTCCAGATTGGCTGGATTGCAGACTATCCGGACCCGGAGAACTTCCTGGACATACTGTTCCACAGCGAAAGCAGCAACAACCACACCCGTTACGGCAATCCCGAGGTGGACCAGCTTCTGGAGCAGGCCCGTACGGAAACGAACGTGGACGTGCGGTACGACCTGTACAAGCAGGCGGAAGAGATAATCGTGGACGAAGCGCCCTGGATTCCCCTGTGGCATGCCGGTGAGCAGTACGTGCTGGTAAAGCCCTACGTGAAGGACTACTACCTGACACAGCTGATAGTGCCCAGACTAAGATTCGTTCGCATAGACGAATAGGCCTCAGCGCTCTATGGGTGCCTACGTTATAAGACGGTTGGCGTGGACGCCGGTACTGCTTCTAATCGTAGCCCTCATCACCTTTCTGCTCGGCACCTATGGCCCTGGAGACCCGGTACAGGTACTCCAGGGCCAATATAGTAATCCCGAGGTTGTGGAACGTATTCGCCAGCAGAGGGGACTGGACAGAAACGTCTTCGTTCAGTATGGCGTATACATCAAGAACCTGCTGCAAGGCGACCTGGGAGAGAGCTATAAGTACCGGGACCGCACAGTGGCGGAACTTATTGGCAAGCGCATCTGGGTGTCGGCGCAGCTTGGGCTGGCGGCATCCATCGTGGCCCTTTCCCTGGGCATTCCCTTAGGTGTTTTCACGGCCTTAAAGCAGGGCACCTGGATAGACGTTACCACCGTCAGCATCACACTGTTCTTCATGTCGCTGCCAGTCTTCATCACAGCGCC
>DAOUKX010000054.1:0-7061 GCA_034420855.1 Dehalococcoidia bacterium | reverse complement strand
GCAGGCTTGAGTAGCCTGGTTCGGCAATAATTCCCAATACACCGCTTCACTTACCTATCCACCGCCACTTTATCTCATCCCAATAGCACGAATCTATGTTGTCGTCGGATGTTCGGGCCTCGCGCCAAGCGATATTCTCAGGTGAGCAATAATCATCGTCGCCATCTCGGCACAAGGCAGAGCAGGCTGCAACGAAGGCGACGAGCAAGGCGATGAAGACGAGACACCCGCATCCGGTGCACCCGTCATCGGAGGATTTCTTTCATACCAATCCTTAGAGGTTTTCCGGCGGCTTTAGACGACTTTGCTGTTTGGCAGACATCCTATTCCAAGCGGTCAGAGTTTGGTGCCGTAAATCATGATATTCATTCAGCAAAGAAACAATTTTCTCTATATCCGGCCACTCAATTCGGTCAATGGGCATACTCTGCAAGTCTGCACTGGTCAATGGAATACTTACGCCTGAGAAAATAATCCGGTCATACTGCCTGCCACTAGCCATAGAAGCAAAACTGATCACAGGGGCAAATACTCTGTCCATTTCCTTAATCTTGGCTTCGAGCGCCTCATCTGCATTTATGTAAACTGTGATGGCATTGACCATTCTCAACTCCTCTTCTCAATCTCGCGCTAGCATATTCACCATCCCGCCGAACGTCAAGCCTTGCAGCCCTCCCTGCATCGGCGTATGCTTGGCGTCGCTAGAACGGACCATTCCTTGGTAGCTGAAGTGTGTCCTGGGAGTCCCTGTGTCTCCCTTGACGCTATCAAGGATTTGCGGACCGTTCTAGCAGACATTCCCAAGTCACGCTACAAGGGAGACATCTGCTTTGAGGTCTGTATCCGTTCTATCACTAGTCCTACTGATCCTACTGTCTTTGGCCTGTGGCCAGACCGCTGACCCAGAGCCTACATCCTCTGAGCCAGGAGACGCCCAGACACCCGAGACGGAACTATCTGAGTGGAGGGCGATGCCGGATTCTATTCGTGAAGCTCGGTTGGGGCAAAAGCGAGGAATTGGTATAGGGCGGGCTGGTTTTCTGGCCGAGTTCACCGCCATAACATTTGAAGAATCGGCATTAGATGACGGTCGGGAACGACTGATGGGAGTCTCCCCGGACGGTCACACGATGCTGGAATTGATTGGACCACCTGAGGACCTCCACAAGGTAACGCTGTTGACCGCCGTGGGTAATGATAGGCCGGAATGGCAGCTACTAGCTATGGCAGACCTGATGAAAGTCATGGAGGTTATTTTCCCTACGAGCGAAATGAATATGTTATGGGCGCCCATGATGATGGAAAGACTCGCGGACTCTCCAAATGAGACGATTGTGAGGGAACAGGACGGCATCCGTGTCACACTGAAAGCAGACTACGCCATCTTGGGCGGCTACATGATGGTTGCGGAGTCCGGTTAGTGATTGCCGGAATGTTGGGGTTGTGTTAGGGTGGATTAAACCAAATAGAAAAGACCCGGTCTGCAACCCCGGGTCCCTCGTGGTTGACGCTCTCGCGTCGGGCCAATCCGAACAGGTTGACCCCATGATACCACCATAGTTAGGGTGCGTCAACCACCTATTTGGAATCTGAATAGGTGGTGTACCATGCTCAGGCACATGAAGGAGGCGGAAAATGCTCGTATAGCGGGCCATGTCAGAAGCACCCCAATTGCGCAAGTGCTGCCTGATTTGTTTGCGTGGATGGAGGAAACAGGTGGAGAGGCGAGAGAAGAGGTTCTGGAGATATTCGAGGAGTATGTGTCAGTGGCCCGACGCCTTCTGATGAACCAACTGAGGCCTGGGCCAAAGCTTCTGATAATACGGTTCTAGGAAGGATAAGTGATGACCGGAAATATACGAGCAGTGCGGTCACTCCGCAACGAAGAGACCGGCTTGATTACAGTATTTTGCATGGCACGGTTGGAAAACGATAAGTTTATCGCTTTTACTCTAAATGGGAAGCTTTTGCCAAAGGAGTATCTGTTTGCATCTGCGGACGAAGCGATTCAGGCTATCAAGACAGACGCGTCACACAATTTAGAGAAACCACTTGGCTGAAACTGACGCACTACCCGAAATTGATTCCCCTTGACCTGCACGGCCCCATAGGGCAAACTTCTCCCCAATGAGCGCGCAGCAGACTCTTAGCCCCCACGCCGCCAAAATCCTAGACTCCGTAGACAAGGACAGGATGCTGGCCCTTGCCGGCGACCTCATCCGCATCCCCAGTTTCAAGGGACAGGAGACCGATGCGGCCCGCTTCCTCGCCGAGTTCTTTGAGGAGCGCGGCTATGACGTCCAACTTCAGGAAGTGGAACCCGGCCGGTTTCAGACCATCGCGGTCCTGAAGGGCTCCGGCGGCGGCAAGTCGCTGATGCTCAACGGACACATAGACATCAACCCCATCGCGAACAAGTGGCAGCGGGACCCCTGGACGCCGATTATCGAGGACAACCGGCTCTACGGCGCGGGCATCCGCAATATGAAGAGCGGTGTGGCAGCCATGATAGAAGCCGCTGAAGCCGTGCGGCTTTCCGGCGAATCGTTGAAGGGGGACCTGGTCGTTGCCTGTGTTGCGGGAGAGCTTCAGGGCGGCGTCGGCACCGACTATCTGTGCCAGCATGGCCCCCTGGCCGACATGGCCGTGGTGCCCGAACCTTTCGGTGCGGAAAATATCGTCACAGTACATGCAGGCTCTGCTGAGATGGTCATCCACACCATCGGAATCGCCCGACACATGAACCTGGCGGAGCAGTCCATCGACGCAATCGAGAAGATGTGCAAGGTCATCCCCGTGCTCAAGGGCATCAAATTCCGGCATGCTCCCCGTCCGGACCTGCCCGGCCTACCCCGCATCAACGTGGGAACCATCATCGGCGGCATAGGCCCGGACCATGACCGGTCGGAGGCCACCTACAACGCCGATTACTGCTCCATCGTCATTGACGTCAGATTCCCGCCCGGCACCACGGCGGAGTCCATCAGGGAGGACGTGGTCAACGCACTGGAAGGCATCCGGCGCGAGGACCCCGAGTTCCGCTATGAGATCGAGATGCCTCCGCCGCCCAAGTACCAGGCTTTTACCATGATAGTAGACCCCTTCGATCTTCCCAAGGACGAGTACATCCTTGACAGTGTGCAGCGCCAGTACCGGGCCGTAACGGGACGGGATCCCGACGGAGTCGGTACAGTGCTGCCCTGGTCTTACAGCGGCGACGACACGTCAAAACTGCTGAAGGCGGGCGTCCCCGGGGTTCTACATGGACCTGCGGGCGGCATCGAGTCGTCGTCGGTGCCTGACGAATATGCTCTAATCAGCCACATGCACCAGGTGTCCAAGGTCATCGCGCTGACCGCCTATGACGTGTGCAGCCTGCCCAAAGAAGCATCTGAAAGACAATAAACCGGGCGATCCCCTCGCCAACTCACTTCATTAACTCAAAACAGGAGGAAAGACTTTGTCGCAAGTAGAAGATAAACTCAAGGAAATGGGCCTCACCATACCTGATCCCTCGCCTCCGGGCGGCAACTACATTCCCGCTCGTCGCACGGGTAACGTGGTGTTCCTCTCGGGCGTGACCCCGAGCCGTCCCGACGGCACCCCCTTCGCGGGCAAGGTAGGTAGAGACCTGACGGTGGAGGAGGGCTATGCGGCGGCGCAGAATTGCGCCCTCAAGCTGCTGTGCAACCTGAGGAACGAAATTGGTGATCTGGACAAGGTCACCCAGGTTATCAAGCTGCTTGGCATGGTCAACTCCGACCCCGATTTCACCCAGCCCCCGGCGGTGGTCAACGGCTGCTCCGACCTGCTGGTGAACGTCTTTGGAGAGAAGGGCCGGCATGCCCGTTCGGCGGTGGGCCTGGCCACCCTACCCGGAGGCGTCGCCGTGGAAGTCGAGATGATCGTAGAGGTGGCCGACTAGGGCCAACCAAATCCCTTCCCCCTTGACGGGGGAAGGTTAGGATGGGGGTGAAGACATCACCCAAGCTCGACTGTACATAGAAACGCCTCGCCGCCCCTATCCCGTCACCCTCACCTCAATCCTCTCCCGTCAAGGGAGAGGAGGTAAGAAGGTACTTCCGGTTAGATGCCCAACGCGTAACCGTCACGGCGGGGGTCGGCGCCACCCATGAGGATGCCGGACTCCGGGTCGGCGCCGATGGCGTGACCGCCGCCAACCTCCATTCCCCACTCGCCAAGCAGATTCAGGTCGTGGCCCCGACTCGTCAGTTCCTCTCGCGCCGCCAATGACACCCGCTCCTCCATGTTGATGGTGGTGCCCGTCATGACACGGAACCGCGCGGCTTCGATGGCCTCCTGCACGTTCATGCCGAACTCGAGCACGTTCAACACCATCTGCGTCGTCGTCTGGGGGATGCCGTAGCTGCCTGGGGTGCCGATGGAGAGGATGAATCGCCCGTCCCTGAACACCTGAATGGGCGCCATGTTGCTACCCGGACGCTTGCCCGGCTGGACCAGCAGACGGCTGTCGCTGCCCTCAACTATATCCATCAGGTCAATGTTGTTGTTCAGCAGAATACCGGTGTTTCCCGCCACCACGCCGCAGCCAAATCCCGCTCCGAGCGTCTGTGTGATGCTCGCCACGGTGCCATCCCCGTCCGCAGCCGAGAAGTGGGTCGTCTCGCCCATGGTGTAGACGCTGGGCGTTCCGGCAAGGATGGCGTCTTCCGGCGGGTTCTCCGTGTAGCGCTCCCCGATGACGGTGGATGCCCGCTTGTGGTCCATCAATGACCTGCGACTGCGGGAGTACTCCTTGGTCAGCAGCCCGGCCACGGGCACGTCCATGAAGTTGGGGTCGCCGCCGTAGGCAATGCGGTCCGGCACGGCGATCTTAATCGCCTCCGAGACGGTGTGGATGTAGTCGGCGGAGTTGTGGCCCATGCTGCGAAGGTCGAAGGCTTCGAGGATGTTCAGCGTCTCCAGCACCTGGAAGGCGTTGGAGTTCGGGCCTGTGGTGACAATCTCGAATCCCTTGTAGGTGGTGCTGATGGGCGTCTCCCAGTCCGGCTCGTAGGCTTCCAGGTCCGCCGCGGTTATCAGCCCATCCTCCTCGCGCATGAACCGGTCAAACTCCTCGGCGACGGCTCCCCGGTAGAAGCCGTCCAGACCATCGGAGGCCAGGGCCCTGAAGCTCTGGGCCAGGTCTGGCTGCTTGAGGATATCGCCGGCCTTGGGGGAGCCGCCGTTGGGCAGATATGCGGCCTTCGAATACGGGAACTGGGCCAGCCTGCCCTTGTTCACCTCGAAATACCGGGCGTCCGACCCGGAAATGACGATTCCCTGCTCCGAAAGTTCGATGGCTGGGGCAAGGACCGCCTCGCGGGAGAGATTCCCGTAGGTATCCAGCATTGTCAGCCATCCGTGGGGGTTGCCGGGCACCAGCGGACAACGAACACCCACGCTATGGTTCTCCGGCGTGAACTTGTCGGGCGTGGCCAGTTGGGGCACCACACCGGAGAAGTTCAGCACTCGACGCTCCTTGCCGCCGTTGCGGCTGATGAGCAGAAACCCGATGCCGCCCAAACCCGACATGAACGGCTCCACCACGTTCAGAGCGGCGGCTGCGGCCACCGCGGCGTCGACGGCGTTACCGCCCTGCATGAACATCTTGAGTCCGGCCAGGGACGCCTCGTAGTGGGCGCAGGCCACCATTCCGCGGCGGCCGGTGATGACGGGCCTGTGGGCTGTAAGGGCGCTGCCACCCTCCGGCATGAAGTTTCTGGTGAGCATCATCTTTTTTCTCCTTTTGCAAGATTAGTGAATCAGTCAGGTTATTCCGTGTTTGCAGCGAGATTCTTCGCTTCGCTCAGAATGACATTAAGGCGGGACTAGTTTTCAAAAATGTCCTCCGGCAGGAAGGCGCTGACCACGTAATTCGGCACGTCCACCACGTTGCTGACCTTCAGGTCGACTGCGACGCTGCAGATGACGTAGGCCTGCTCGCGGCTCCAGCCCCGCTCCTGCAGCAGGTCTATCATGTTTAGCAGAGCGTTTCTGGCGGCGAGGGTCAGGTCTTCGCCCCGGTTCTCCCCGTCGTCGGTGACGGGCATCCCCATGGTGGCGGTGAACCTTCGGGGCGCGGCCCACTCCGGCGGCTGGAAGTAGCCTTCGTGAGAGAAACGGGGCCAGCGGATGTTCTTCCGCGCCGCCTCGCCCTTGTGTACCTGGAAGCGAACGGCCTGCGTCCCCGCCATCTCAATGGCCGTCACGCAGCACTCAGAGTCTCCCTGGGCGAAGTGGCCGTCCCCCGCTGAATACAGGGCGCCGTCCACGGCCACAGGGACGAAGAGCCGCGAACCCCTGGTGAGCTGTTTCACGTCGGCGTTGCCGCCGTTTTCGCGAGGCGGCAGCGTCCGCAGGCCGTGTTCAGCAACAACCCCGCCGGCGGGAACGGCGTCCGTGGGGTCCGGTGGGAGGACCGTGCCGCCCCTCTCCATGAGTTCCGCCTCGCGACGCGTCCACTCGTCAAGCTGGGCGTGCGAAGGCGCGACTCCCGCAGTGCCCATGAACGCCCCATAGGGTATCCGCACGCCCGGCAGCAGATCCGCAGTGGCCCAGCCGTCGTCAATGGACCAGTGCACCAGGTACGGCTCCAGAAACACGTCCTTCAGGAACCCCATTCCGGGGCTGATGCGAGTCCAGCCCGCCGCCTCCGGTATAACGTCCAGACACTCAATCTCCAGCAGGTCGCCCGGCTCCGCACCTATGACGTAGACCGGCCCAGTTAAGGGATGAACGACGCCTCTCGCAATGCTGGAAACCGCCTCCAGCGAATCGCCGAAATGTATCTGACCGTCGCAGGCGTCCCGGGTTTCCAGGACGACTTCCTCGCCGGGCTCCGCTTCTATTTTAGGCTCCACCTCCGGGTGCCAGCGGTTATGGCCCGTGTGGGGCTCGTCCTTCAGCATCTTGGTGCGGTCGATGGTAATGCTCTGCATTTCAGCCTCCGGTCCGCCGGGGCGAACTTCTGCGGTAGTATAGCACCGCCGGACGGGTTTGGGGGAAGGGGACCCAGATCCACCGCCTAACTGCAGAGA
>DAOUKX010000053.1:0-20011 GCA_034420855.1 Dehalococcoidia bacterium | reverse complement strand
CAGACACGCCAGCTAGCCTTGGAGTTGGGATTCTTACCTGTTGTTCCTCCCCTTTCGACACGGATCAACCCATGGGAGTACAACAAGGAGCTGTATAAGAGGCGCAACGAGGTCGAGCGCTTGTTCCGGCGGTTGAAAGGCTTTCGGCGCATCTTCTCTCGCTTCGACAAGCTGGATGTCATCTTCCTGGGCTTTATGTTGATGGCGCTCATTTTCGATGCGTTGATTAGTGTGAACACGCCTTAGTCGGCGAGGTGGAAGCGTTCGGATTCGGGCGGGCGGGACCATAGGTTGCCCGCGCCCTTCATGGCGGCGGCTCGTTCGGGGCTGGCGCGCCATTGGTCGTAGATTTCATTGCTGTCCCAGGTGACGAGGGACGTGATTTTCGTGGGGTCGGTGAGGGAGTAGAGGGTGGTCCTCGTGCCGAAGCCCGGGGCCTTGCTCTGGGCGCGGCCGTTACCGTCGAGCAGCCTTCGAGCTTCTTCGATCTTATCGTCCTTGGCCCAGTGGTGGGTTAGTACGCCAATCATGGTTGCTCCTTTAGGGTGGAATTGTGGATTCCCGCGCAAGCGGGAATGGGGATTAATGGATGTCTCATTTCGTTGGTGGATGTTATCTGGCCAGCAGGAAGATGGCGCCAGCGGCGAGGACGACGCCGGCGATTCTTTCGATGCTGATGGGTTCCTTGAGGATGAGGAAGCCGAGGACTGCGACGATGGCGATGTTCATGCCGAATAGGGGGTAGACGGTGGAGACGGGACCGCGGCTGAGGGCGACGTACTGGCTGACGATGGCAACTGTCAAGGCTATTCCCGATATCACGAGGAGCAGGGTGGGCTGGTTCATGCCAAGGTGGTCCGTTATCTTGACGCCCCGGAAGATTGCCCAGAGGAGCGCTCCTACCACGAGGAAGGTGTTGGTTACGACGACGGCGGCCTCGGGCGGGATGCTGCGAAGGGAGAACTTGAGCAGGATGACCATTGCGGCGTAGGCGGACATGGCGATGAGAGTCCAGAAGATGAAGTGCACGGGTCGGCGCTCCTGAGTTAGCGGATTGGTCGCCCTATTGTACAGGAGGGAAGGCGGGGTTTGGGGCAGACCGTCCGGCCGTGTCACCCCGATTGCCGCCCCAATCACCCTCACCTCAATCCTCTCCCAGGATGGGAGAGGAAGTAAGAGGGGGAGTCATCCCCATCCCTTCGGCAGGCTCAGGACTGGCTCAATCTTCCCCCGTCAAGGGGGAAGAGGGAAGAAGATGGACTCCCGCCTTCGCGGGAGAATGGAAGGTAAGGAGGGATGGGGTTTGTGGGCGTTCGCGACAGGACTACGCAAAGGTCTCCGTTTGTGGGTTGGTAACCCTATTGTACATTAGCACGCCGCTATTGACTCTAAGGTTGGGTTGGTTCAGAATCCAACCTCAGGGAAGGGTGGCGGTAGACCAATAGTCGTGGAGGGGAGATGATTTACGAATCGGCCCAAGGAAATATAACCATCGCCGTGGCGGGGGACGCCATGATCACACGTCCCATGCGGATGTACAAGGAGCAGTCCTTCCTGGAACTGGTGGGTCTGCTGAAAGGAGCGGATGCCAGCGTGGTGAACCTGGAGATGCTCTTCCACGACTACGAGATGAGCTGGGAGTACAAGGACACGGTGTCTTTCCAGGTGTCGGAGCCCAACAACGTAACAGAGTTGCAGTGGATGGGCTTCGACGTGGTGACAACGGCTAACAATCACTCCTACGACTACTCGGAAGCAGGGTTTCTCAAGACGTTGGAGAACTGCCGAGAACGGGGTCTGAAGCAGGCGGGGGGCGGCAGGGACCTGGAACACGCCCGAGCTCCGGCGTACCTGGACACGGCGGGGGGACGGGTGGCCGTGATGAGTGCGACGACGACGTTTTCCAAGGACTCGCCGGCGGGGCATGGAAGACATGATTTTCCGGGCAAGCCGGGGGTGAACGCGCTGCGGCACAACGTAATGCATCACGTGGAGACAGACGTGTTCGACGCGCTGCACAAGGCGAACCGGGAGTTGGGGTTCAGCGAGACGGAGATGGCTGGACGGCGGTTTCATCCGGTGAACGTGGACGAGTACGATCCGCGTCGGGAGCTGCGGTTCATGGGCGGCAAGTTTTCCCTGGCGGAGGAGTTTCGCATTACGACTGCGTGCAACAAAGACGACCTGGCGGGCATCGGCAACTGGATCAGGGGGGCGAAGAAAGCGGCAGACTGGCCCATTTACGGGGTGCATTGTCACGAAAGCGGAGAGGAAGGGGAGTTCCACGGGGCTTCCCGGATTGCGCCGCCGAGCTTTCTGGAGGAGTTCGCGCACTTCAGTATCGACCAGGGGTGTAGCCTGTTCTTCGCTCACGGGCCGCACTTTTTGAGGGGCATAGAGATTTACAAGGGACGTCCGATTTTCTACAGCCTGGGGAATTTTATATTTCAGAATGAGACGGTGCAGTGGGTACCGGAGCCGGTGTACCGGGGGTTGAACCTGGGGACCGAGCATAACCCAGGGGACTGGGGGCTGGCGCGTTCCGGCGGCGGACAGTTCGGCTTTGCGGCGGACCCGGTCTTCTACCGGAGCGTGGTGGCGCTATGCGACTACAAGGACGGCGACCTGAAGGAGATACGGTTGCATCCGATAGATTTGGGATTCCAGCAGCCGATGAGCCAGAGGGGGAGGCCGGTGCTGGCCCGCGGGCCGGTGGCGCAGCAGTCGTTGACGTGGTTGCAACAGGTGTCTAAGCCCTACGGGACGGAAATCAGCATCGAGGGGGACGTGGGAGTCATACGGCTGTAGGCGCCACTGTCACGTGCAGAAGCATGGCAGTTTTGGTCAATAGGATTCTCCAGGCAAGGCGTCAAGGGTAAAGGTTCATAATGTGCAGAAGCATAAAAACGTTGCGGCAGGCTGAGGGAGTTGCCTCCCAGGAGGAGATTGAGGCGGCGGCGTTGCAGTTCGTTCGGAAGGTCAGCGGGTACCGGAAGCCTTCCAGGGTGAATGCGGCGGCTTTCGATGACGCGGTGCGGGAGGTGACGGAGGCGTCGCAGCGGATGTTGATGCGGCTGCGGACTCCCAATCGCAGTCTGGGGAGCGCCGGCGCCTGAGACCCGGCCAGGGACCGAAGAGACCGCGAATATCATAATGAATCGCAACTGATGGCCCGTCCGTGATTGTCGGCTGGTTTTTGACACAACCCCGGAAGCTGTTCTACGGCTGGTGGATTGTGGGCGCCGGCCTGGTGAGCATGACGCTGTCATCGGGGCTGTTCTTCAACGGGTTCGGATTCTACTTCCTGCCGATACAGTCGCAGTTTGGCTGGAGCAGCACAGCGATGTCCGGGGCGGTCTCGCTTTCGAGGCTGGAGAGCGGGTTGTTGGGGCCTTTGGAAGGGTACTTAATCCAGCGTTACGGGCCGCAGAGGGTTATGTTTGTGGGGTTTATTGTGTTTGCGCTGGGGTTCGTGCTGCTGAGCCGGTCCACTCACATAGTAACGTTCTACGCGGCGATCCTGGTGATGGCGCTGGGGTCGGGGCTGGCGGGGTTCGCGGCGGTTGTGGCGGCGATAAACAACTGGTTCCGGCGGAACAGGACCAAGGCGTTCGGCATATCGATGTTGGGACTGGGGTTGGGAGGCGTCATTTTTCGTCGCTGCTGGCGTGGTCGATAGTGGAGTTCGGCTGGCAAAATACGGCGCTGTTTTCCGGGGCGCTTCTACTTATTCTGGGTCTGCCGATTTCCCAGATAGTGAGGTACAGTCCGGAGCCCTACGGCTACCTGCCGGACGGAGACGACCCGGAAGAGGTTGAATCGGCCGAGGATGAGAAGCAGGTCCGCAGGATGACACCGACGCCGGATGAGGACTTTACGTGGCGAGAAGCTTTGGGGACTTGGGCGTTTTGGATCATCTCGATATGTCACGCGCTGGCGCTGGTGGCCATCTCGGCGACGGGGGTGCACCAGGTGGCGTACATGGAAAAGGACTTGGGATTGTCCGAGCAGAGTGCTGCGCAGGTGGTGGTGGTTCTTTCGGCGGTGATGATGCTGTGCCAGCCCATGGGGGGATTTCTGGGGGACCGGTATTCCAAGAAGCACATAGCGGCCATCTGCCTGCTGGGGCACGGGGTGGCGATGGTGCTGCTGGCAATGGCGACGGGGTTCGGGTTCCTGATGGTGTACGCAGTGGTGCAGGGTCTTTCGTGGGGAACACGCGGGCCGATAATCACGGCGATGCGGGGGGACTACTTCGGACGGAAGGACTTTGCCCTTATCAACGGGTATTCGCAGGTGATAATGATGATGGGGATGATAGTGGGGCCGCTGGTGGCGGGGTTCATGGCGGACAACTACAGCTACAGGGGCGGCTTTTTGATAATTGCGGCAATGGTAGGATTGGGGTCGATACTGTTTCTGATTATGAGGCAGCCCACGAAGAAGAGGGCGGAGGGGACAGTTGGGTAATTGGAGGGGGCACCCCCATCCATTCGCCCTTCGACAAGCTTAGGATGAGCTCATGACAGGCCTAACCTTCCCCCATCAAGAGGGAAGGGAGAAGACTGGATTCCGGCTTTTGCCGGAATGACGAAGGAGAGGCGCGGGAATGGGGGAAGGGGAGGGGTTTGAAGAGTGGCGTTGTCAGTAGAGAAGGTTATTTGCTCTAGCGGTGAGTTTAGTACAGAGGAGGGAACGTTGATTAGGAGTCTTGGAGGGAAGACACCCCGGATTGCGGAGACGGCCTGGGTGAGCGAGTTCGCATACGTAATCGGCGACGTGGAGATTGGGGAGCATTCGAGCGTGTGGCCGGGGGTCACGATTCGCGGGGATGGGGATGGGCCGGTGGTGCTGGGGAAGTACGTTAACGTGCAGGAGGGGTCGGTCATCCACGGGAATCATATGGTCATCGAGGACTACGTGACGGTGGGTCACTGCGTGGTGGTGCACTGCGTACGAATCGGAGAGGGTTCGTTGATGGGGAATAACAGCACGATTTTGAACGGGACTACGGTGGGGAAGCGGACTCTGGTGGCGGCAAATGCGGTGGTGCTGGCGAATGGGGAGGTGCCGGAGGGGTCCTTTGTGACCGGAGTGCCGGGCAAGGTGAAGCGGCCCGTGACGGAGGCGCAGGTTAAGCGGATGATGCGGACGGCTCGGAGCCTGGCAGAAAAGGCGAAGGTGTTCAAGGACGAGGGAGTCTAGGGTCACTGGTCACTGCGTGACAGCTAAATTGGCAATGTTGGGTCGTGGGAGAGGTTGGCGCATTGGGAAGTGAGTAGGTGTATGTGGAGAGGAGGCGGGTGGAAGAGAGGGCTGGTTTCAAACCAGTCCCTAACGGGTGTGGGTGAAGTGTTAGGGTCGGGCGGCTCGCGAGCCGCCTCTACGGGGAATGATTGCACTATTTGTCGTGTCTCACCCTTCGACAGGCTCAGGGTGAGCGGGGTGGATTCTCGCCTGCGCGGGAATGGGGGAATTGGGCGTCTGCTGGCGATGAGATTCCTCGGCTCCGCTGGGCTACGCTCGGAATGACATGTGGGGCGAGGGGAAGGGATTATGGGTGGGTTTCGGACCAGAAGGCGGCGGCTCCGAGGAGGCCAACGTCGTCGCCGGTTTGGGCCAGGGCCACGCGGACGCGGGAGGTGATGTGGTAGGGAGCCGCATCTTTCAGCAGGGCCCGTAAGGGTTCGAGAAGAGGCTCGCCGGCGGTGGTCATTCCGCCACCGACGACGACCAGTTCCGGGGAGAAGCACAAAACAAGGTTGCGGATGCCAATGGCCAGGTCTCTGCGGAGTTGATCGAAGATTTTTGAATCTTGAGTGTCTCCCCTGGCTGCACGTTGGGCGACTTCAGAAACGTCCATGCCGAGGGACTGCCGGAGGGCGATGCCGGAAGCGACCTGCTCGACGGTTTCGCCGGTGTTTCTATCTATGATGGTGTGGCCGATTTCGCCGAGGGAGTACCTTCCTCTTAGCATGCGTCCATTGAGTACAACGCCGCCGCCCACGCCGGTACCTGCGGCGACGTAGACCATGTCCTGGACGCCACGCCCGGCACCGAAGCGGAATTCTCCGAGGGCGCCGAGGTCGGCGTCGTTGGCGAGGAGGGTTTCCAGGCTGAGAGCTTCTGACAGGCGAGAGCTGCTGATTACGCCCTCCCAAGCGGGCAGGTTCGGGAGTCTGACGACTTCCTGGTTGCGGTAGTCGACCATGCCGGGAACGCCGACTACGGCGCCGGCTACGGGGTAAGGCGACTGCCGTTGGGCGGTTCGGAGGGCGTCTATGAGGGTATTGGGGTTGTTGTCGGGGCTGCGGACAACTTGACGGTCATTCACGCGACCGTCAAGAGATACAAGGGCGATGCGAAGGCGGGTGCCCCCGAGGTCGCAGGCTAGTACGTGCTGGTTGGGCAAGGCGTGTTTTCCAGCCGAATCAGGAGCTGGGAGGCTTCAGGTAGGTTCGCTCGAGCGTGAGGACTTTGCTCAGCCGACGCCGGTACTTCTCGTCGGGCAGCAGGCGGGCGTCCAGGAATTCGGCGACGAACTTCTTCGCCTGCTCCGTGGAGATGATGCGAGCGCCGAGGCAGAGGACGTTCATGTCGTCATGCTCAACGCCCTGTCGGGAGGAATATTCGTCGTGGCAGACGGAGGCGCGGACGCCGGGGACCTTGTTGGCGGCGACGGAAGCGCCGACGCCGCTGCCGCAGATAATGATGCCGCGCCATGCCTGGCCTGAGGCGACGCTTTCGGCGGCCGCGCGGGCGAAGTCGGGGAAGTCGTCTAGGGGGTCGAGGGTGTGGGCGCCAACGTCGTGGATGTCGTAGCCCAATTTCCGTAGGAATGGCAGGAGTTGCTGCTTGAGCTCAAAGCCGCCGTGGTCGGCGCCGAGGGCGAGGGTTTTGGGGGTGGAACCAGTCATGGCCGTTTATTCATTAATTCGGCTTAATGTGCCGATAGTAAGTTTAAGAGCGCCTTTTTAATTCCCATATTATCACGATTGGCATGTCCTTTACGGCGGCTTCAACCAGGTCCTGCATCCGTACTTCGTTAATCTGCTCTGCGAAGCTCATTTCGGCAATTTCCTTGTCTCCATAAAGAGGCTCTATGCATTGAACGACATCTAGTCCCGCTTCTCGAAAAGCAGAGAGGTAGGCCGACGGCAGATGGACATGGTTGCGGACGAAGCCTGCCTTGTTGTTTGTTCCAGGATATCCTGAATGGCTACCAAGCATAACAATAAAAGGATGGACGTCAGAGATAACCAGGGCTCCTCCATGTTTGAGAACCCGACCCAGTTCTGTTAGAGCCTGCCGCAGATTGCGGCAGTGGGTCAGCGCCAAGGAACAAACAGCAAGTTCTATTGAGCCATCGGGCAATGGCATTGATGCCAAGTCTGCAACCTTGAACTGAGCCGAGGGCGCCTTTGATTCTGCTACTGCCAGCATTTCGACGGTAGCATCAATACCAATAACCTCATGGCCAAGTGAGGAAAGATATGAAGTGTGTCTGCCAGTGCCACAAGCGGCGTCAAGGGCATGTCCAGCGGGATATTTGGCGAGCAAACTGCGAACTATGGGTTCCTCTGCAAGTATCACAGGATTTGGACCGTCGTCGTAAGTGTTGACCGATTGTGCATATCCGGATGTTACAGGGCGCTCAATGGCCAGGTTCGAATTTGACCACGGAGGTTCGTTCAGTCGACGGACTAATTCCACGATCTCCTTAGATCTGTCCTTCACAGTTGTAGGGTCAATCATCCAAGAGCGCAGGATTGCGAGACCTTCCAGACCGAGGACAAAGTCGCCGAATGTGGGTTGATTAGTCAAAGGTGCAATTTCTCTTTTCAATTGGCCTGGTAGATTTCGGTGTCGGGGTAGAAGTCTTTCCATCCGAACCAGAAGGATAGGGTGGTGGGTATCTGCCGGAGTGTATTGCCGGCAAGTTCGCCTTCGACGGCCTCGCCGGTGAGGGCGCGCCAGCGGGTGCTTGTTTCCGTGTCCTGGATGTATAGGGTTGCCTCAGAAGCGTCGTCTCCGGTGTCGATGGACTCGAAGGTGAGGATCCGGCCGTCTACGATTCTGCTAAAAACCACACCGGCGCCGGAATTTGCGTCAAAGGCTAGAAGAACCGGGTCATCGCCGACAGTGTCGTTGACTACGGGGGAGTCGTTGAGGACGCTGAAGGGGTAGGCGCGGATGACGTTGTTGTGGACGAGGCCGACAACGTACTCCTTGGTATAGAGGCGGTCATCGGACCTGGTCTCGCCGAGGACGCCGGCGTCTGGGGACTCGTAGTATCGCTCGTAGGAGTCGCGGCTGAACCTGCCGCCCTTGTTGAGGACGAGGGTGTCGGGATGGAGTTCGGCCCAGGTGGCCCAATCGGTCATGAGGCCGGGGAGAAGTTCGAGTTCCGTTCCTCTCAGGTCACCGCGGATGGCCGTGCTTAAGAATTGGCTCCAGAGGCTATCGGTCTGGTGGTCGTACATGATGAGGGTGTTCATTACGAGCTTACCGGAGACGCCGAAGGTGAGGGTCTGGTCGCCGATATCGCGGGCAAAAACCATGCCCGTAAAGCAGAGGGGTCACCAGGTGGCCGCGATGGCCACACCTCCAAGCTCGTCGTTGACTATCTCGCGATTGCTGAGATAGGGAACTGAGTAGGCCTTGTGCTCACCGTTGATTGAGATGCCGAGGACGAGTTCGTCGGGGAGGTATTGCTCCCAAGCTTCGGTGGCGTCTATGAAGGTTGGGTCGAGGATGGCGGGGATGCCGTCCTTGGGTAAGAGGGTAATTACGTTGAGATCATCGTAGGGATCCTGGCTGGCGGGAGTGGGTTGTGCTGTTGCAGTCACAGTTGGCACCGGGGTGGAGGGAATGGGGGTTGGGGCTGCGGTGGTTGCCGTCGAGGGCGGTGGAGTAGGCGTTGGGGAAGAGGTGGGTTCAGGGATGGGCGTAGGGTCGGGGCTTCTGGGGGCGAAGGAGGTTGGCCGGTTGACGGGGAAGCGGGCGTAGGCGGTGGGTGAGGGAAAGGGACTAGGAGACGACGTGGGAGTGTAGGTGGCGGCGGAGGGCGTAGATGGCTGGGGCGCCGGTGTGGCTTGAGCGGGCTGTGAAGTTTCTGCAGGCTCCGAGGTGGAGTCCTGACCGCAGGCGGCGAGGGCGAGGGTAAGGGAGAGTGTGAGTATCAAGGCGGCAATGAAGGGCAGCCGGAACTTTGTCAATGAAGGCCTCTCTATGGGAATTGAGCGGACGTGATTGAGGATGAGGGGTGGATGCTTCCCATAAGTCTATACGGAGCGGGCGGGGGAATGGATGGGTGCTGGGGGTGTTTGGAGGGAGTTCACCTATTTGGGGGATTTCGGCCCGGAAGGGACTTGTTTTGGAAAACGAGTATGGGGGTTTTTGGGGTGAATTTGTGCCTGAGAACGGGGGGAATTGGGGGGTATTGGTTTCAAAAAATTGGAAAACGAGTGTCGGGTGAGAGCGTCGCAAGTGGTCAGACGCCGGGAAGAGGAGAGGGGCGGGGTGGGGTTCTCTGCTGCGTTGCGAATTGCGTTTGCAGGGTTGTGGTGGTTCATGCAGGGATGGTAGCAAGGGTGGGGGTAGCTGACAATGGGCAAAATTGCAATTTTGGTGAGGAGGAAGTCGTTACGGTTAGGGTGATGTGTAGGCAGAGGTGAAGGGCGATCAAAAGGGTCGCCCTTACGGGATCTCCGGGCGCTCGACCCTTCGACAGGCTCAGGGTGAGCGGGGAGAGGGTGGGAGGAGGTAGATTCCCGCCTGCGCAGGAATGGGGGAGGTGTGGTGGAAGTTTAGCGAATTCCGGCAGGGAGATTCCTTGACCCCGCTGCGCTCCGCTCGGAATGACATTTGGGGAGGGGGGAGAAGGGGTGATGGAAGCCGGTTTGGGCGGAAGGTGCCAATTTGCCGGGAAAGGGCATAGAATGTATGGGGGATTATCCGCGTCGGGCGATGAGTTCGGCGACCGGATGATTTCTGCGCGAATGATGGACTTGCAAGAAAGGTGGAATTGACCTGATGGCAAAGGACGGATTCAGGGTTGTGGACAGCGACATGCACGTCTTGGAGCCCAACGACCTGTGGCAGAATTATATCGACCCCGCCTATATGGACCGGGCGCCGGTGTTTCGGGGGGACCCGCTGAGCCAGGGGTTCGCCAACCGATGGCACGTGGAGGGGAAGGTGTTTCCAGCCCACTCGGAGACTAAGGCCCGGACGGGGAGCCTGGCGGGCAGGCACGAGAACATCACGGACAGGTTTGCGGAGGCGCGCGCTCAGCGCTTCGACTCGACATCGCAGCTGAAAGCGCTTGATGTGGAAGGGATAGACGTGGCGGTGCTGTTTCGGACTTTCGGGGCGCACGTGATTGCGCTGGACGGCATGGACGGGGACCTGGCACTGGCCATCTGTAGGGCCTTCAACGACTGGCTGTACGACTTCTGCGCGGTGGACCGAACCCGGCTGAGGGGTACGGCCCAGATGCCGCTGCAGGACGTGGAACTGGCAGCCGCGGAGGCCCACCGGTCGGTGGAGGAGCTTGGTGCGGTGGCGCTGGTGCTTCCCTCGAATCCGGTAAACCGGCGTCCCTGGTACCACCCCTACTACGAGCCGCTATGGGCTGCCGCCGAGGAGTTGAACGTGCCAGTGTGCTTCCACGGGATTCATGGAGCGTACCAGCAGCACATCGGGAACCGATTCCTGGACTCCTTCGTGGTGGCGCACGCCGCAACGCACCCTATGGAGCTAATGCTGGGCCTGGCGGGGGTCATCTGCGGCGGGGTGATGGACCGTCATCCGAACCTGCGGGTGGGATTTCTGGAGGGGAACTGCAGCTGGCTGCCCTGGTGGTTGTGGCGACTGGACGAGGAGCGGGAGATTTTCGGGCCGTGGGAAGCGGCTGACCTTGAACTGACGCCCACGGAGTATTTCAAGCGGCAGGGGTTCGCATCAATTGACGTGGACGAGTACCTGGGGGCGCATACGGTTGAGCAGCTTGGGCCGGACAACCTGGTGCTTTCGACGGACTATCCGCATCACGACTCGTCGTATCCTCACGCATTGGACATCTTTCTGTCGATGGAGGGGTTCAGCAGGGAAACCAAGGAAAAGATATTGTGGGACAACTGCGTGAGGCTCTATAATCTGCCAAGCTAAATTCAGGCAGCCAAGAGGCGGTGATTCCTTGCAGCAGGTGGGATATAGAGCGGATCTACGACGATATTCAGCTGCAGTTGAAGCCGCAATCCGAAAGATTGAGGCGGGGGACGTGGTTTCCCGCCTCTGGGCCAAGGACCACACGGTCTGGAGTCCGGACCCCACGGAGATAACGGACAGGCTGGGGTGGCTTCACGCCCCTGAACGGATGGGACAGCGGCTGCCGGAGCTTAAGAGGCTGACGGAGGAGATCAGGAGCGAGGGGTTTCGGCACATAGTGCTGGCGGGTATGGGGGGCAGCAGCGTGGGGTCGGAGGTCCTGCGGATGCTGGCGAGGTCCGGCGAAGGTTATCCGCAGTTGCTTGTGCTGGACTCCACCTGTCCGGAATGGATTGACGAGGTGGTGCAGGAAATCGATCCGGCAATGGCGCTTTTTGTCATTTCGTCAAAGTCGGGTTCCACGCTGGAGACGACGTGCTTTTACAAGTTCTTTCGCAGGCTGGTAGAGGACAGGGGCGTGGCTCCGGCTTCCAACAGCTTCGTTGGGATTACCTCGCCGGGGACGCCGCTAGACCAACTGGCGGCGGAGGATGGATTCCGGGAGGTTGTTTATAACCCGGTCGACGTGGGAAGCCGGTATTCCGTCCTGTCTCCGCTTGGCCTGGCGCCGGCGGTGTTGGCGGGAATGGACGTGCCTCGAATCGTCGATGGGGCTGGAGGCATGGCGGAACTGTGCAGGCCGGGGAGAAGCGTCTCTGAGAATCCAGGGGCGTGGCTGGGAGCGGTCATTGCAGTTTTGGCTGCCCAGGGGCGGGACAAGCTGACGCTGGCGACTTCGCCGGGCCTGGAGTCTTTCGGGCTGTGGGCGGAACAGATGCTGGCGGAGAGCATGGGCAAGGACGGCAAGGGGATTGTTCCTGTGAGGGGCGAGCCGCCGCTATCGTCGGAGCAGTACGGCTCCGACAGGTTCTTCGTGTTTCTGCAGTTGAGCGACGACCAGGACTCTTCGCTACACGAGACGATGGTGGCGGTAGAGGCTTCGGGTCATCCGTGGTTGAGGATTGAGGTGGAGGACGTTTACAGGATAGGGGCGGAGTTTTTCCGGTGGCAGTTTGCGACGGCGGTGGCGGGAGCGATGATGAGGATTCATCCCTTCGACCAGCCTAACGTACAGTTGGCCAAGGACATGACGGACGTGGTGCTGGCAGAGTACCTGGCGTCGGGGAGTCTGCCTGCTCGGAAGCCGAGCACATCCGTTGGGGAACTGCTGACCGAAGCCGGGCCCGGTAACTACGTGGCGGTGATGGCGTACGCGCACAAGACGGCGGAGATGGACGAGGCTCTTGCTGTGTTGCGGAGGAGAATCACGGAGCGGTACGGGGTGCCCGTTACGGTGGGATACGGACCGCGTATTCTTCATTCGACGGGGCAGATGCACAAGGGCGGGCCTGACGAGGGGCTTTTCATTCAGATTACGTGTGACGGCGGGTTTGACCTGGAGATACCGGGGGAGGAGTATTCCTTCGGTACGCTTCTGGAGGCACAGGCGCTGGCGGACTTCCGGGCGCTACGAGCCATTGACCGTCGAGTGGCGCATGTGCATCTGGGGGAGGTTAACGCTGAATCGTTGAAGGGGCTGGCGGGGATGGTGATTTAGGGGGAGTCGCGCTCGACCCTTCGACAGGCTCAGGGTGAGCGGAGGATGGATTCCCGCCTACGCGAGAAAGGGGGTTGTATGTGGATGCCTACGAGATTCCGCGGCTGCGTTCAGAATGGTATGTGAGAGTTCAGGGCGCTCGACCCTTCGACAAGTTCAGGGTGAATGGGGGTGGATTCCCGCCAGTGGAGAGCTTTGCATAACTTCAGTTGATGGGGGAAAGTCATGAGCACGACAGGGGAATGAGGAGGAAGGGATGCATCGACAGATGGGGCATCCATCCATAGAGGAGACACTGTTGCCTGAGAGTCTTGGGAAAAACAGACGCCTGGAGCGGATAGGGGAGGAGGAGGACTGGGAGAAGTTCGCCATGCTTGTGGAAGGGATCTACTTTGCTGCTGAGGGACGCCCAGCTATCGGGCATTGATGATGGTGAAGGTCGGGACGTTGATGGAGGCCACGCTGGTGGAAGCCCAGGTGAAACGACCACAGATGTCTGGGGGCAAGGGAGGGAAGAGAGAGACAGACGCGGATGGGGACTGGAGCTACACTGGTCGAGGGGCGCGGACCCACTTTGGCTAGAAGGTGCACCTGGGTGAGGATGAAGGAACGGGGTTGGTGCGCAAGGGGGCGCTGACCCCTGCCAGGACCGATGAGAGGGAGGTGGCTGATGATCTGATAAGCGGCGATGAACAAAGGGAGTACGGAGACAAAGCCTATGAGTCCAAAGTGAGGAGGGAGGGGTTGAAGTCCTAGGGGATCAAGGACCGAATGATGCATAGGACCCACAAGCATCAGAAGGGGTTGCCCCATTGGCAGAAGCGACGCAACGAGTTGATGGAGCCTGTGGGCAGGAGGGTGGAGAAGGTGTTCGGCACTCTAAAACGCAGCTACGGATGCAGCTGAGTCCGCTACCGGGGTCTGGCACGCAACGGCGTGGAGATGTGGTTCAAGCTGATGGCCTACAACCTCAGGAAGTTGGTCAAACTGGCCGGAGCTACGGCATAAACCCACTGTAGGAGCAGCTTCCATTACCCCGGGCGCATGGATGTCAGCCGATTAATGGCCCAGCTTGGAGTTCAAGGAGCATCAATCCCCGCAACCTCACCCAAATCTCTGTCCAATGCAACTGATTTCATCACGGATAAACAAACCTGCGACAACTGGACAGGTTGTTCAAAGGTCTCCCTTCGCGGGAATGGGGGATGGGAATGGGAACCCAGCCTAGCACCGCCCCGCCATGGGCCCCTGCTTTCGCAGGGGTGACGAATTCTCTTACAAAGGGGCTAGGTGCTTTCCAGCAAGACGGCCGTCACTGCCTGTTCGAATTCCGCGTCGGTGACCAAGCCTTCGAACCTGTCGTGGACCAGACCTTGAGCGTCGATGACAAAAACCCAGGGCTCGGTGGTTAATCCCCATTCCGTGAATTCAGGGATGGGGACCAGGCGGCCCTCGGTTCGGGCGGTCTTGAGGTCCCAAGGCTCTATGTGGATGAAGTTTATCCTTTCGCCGAGCTTTTCCTGAACTCGCACTGCGGCGTCAAGGACGGGGCCGCAGATGGCGCTGGTGCAGAACATGGGGGCGCTCCAGACGACGACGAAGGGTTCTTGCTGCTCCAGGGCCTGGGCGACGGAGAGGTGGTGCATGTCGTCGGGTGGGTCGCGGGTCTCGATTTCGTGGATGCTGGAAACGTCTGAGAGGGTGAGGTTGTGGATGGGTGGCGCGGGTTGGCCCACGCCCGGAGCGACGGGTTCTCGTAGGACGTGGAAGGCGAGGTTGCCGACTGTCGGGCTTGATTCGTCGTTGGTCAGGGTGAATCTTGCCTGCCAGACGCCGGGGCTTTGGAAGTTTACGTTTGCCACGTACTGGCCGCGTACGTCCAGGTGCCTGTGGAGGAAGCCGTCGTCGTGGAGGTGAGGGGTGACGCCTTCAACCTCGCGGTATTGGGCGTTTCGGCGAAACCTGTATTGCCACTCGGAGTCCTTCAGAAAGTAGAAGTTGACGGAGACGGCGGCGTTGGCGAGAGGTTCTCCTTCCATTGAGGCGAGGGCAAAGGGGAAGCGGTTCTCGCCCACGACGAATTCGCTGGCGCCGTGGAAGGAATTATATTGGGGGAGTTCGCCGAGGAATGGGTTGGAGCTGTCCAGCACGAGCCAGGCTGAAATCGCAGCGGCGAGGGCTATGGCCAGGACCAGAATGGCTACCCAGGGACGGCGGAGGGGGGCGTTTCTGAGCCGAGTCAGCATGGGTCTAAGGTGCGGGGCCTTGCCGGGTGCGGGGGATAAGTGGAGTTATCTATATCGCAGCAAAATGGCGGGGTCAATGATCGCCGGTCCCCGGAGGGTGGTCCTTTGGCGGAGTTATTCGTGGTGGTGATGATGGTGGTGTTCGTCCGAACCGGACGAGGAGTCCGGGGGCATTCAACATCCGGGCTGGCCGTGGTTGCCGCAGCAAAGGTGGAGTCCGAAAATCTTGATGGAGTTGTTAGACACGAAGAGGCGCGTCTTCAGGGATAGGGGGAGTTTGACCAAGAGGTTCTTGAAGGCCTGCACCAAGCTTCTTTTTCCTTCTTGTGGCACGGAAGAAGGATTCCTTTCGAAGGTTTGGGTAATGATAGCACGTTGGGGTTGGGCGTGGGGGTGGTTAGGGTCTGAGGTGACGGATGGTGGGCAGGGCGTGCTGATGGAGGAGTCGGCTGAGGTCGCGATTTATTCTGCGCGCCAGGCCGGGGCCTTCGTAGACCAGGGCGGTGTATATCTGAACCGTGTCGGCGCCACCCTTCAGTGCCTTGACCACGTCATCGGCGTTGGAGATGCCGCCACAGGCGTTGACGGTCATGGACTCGCCGACCTCGGTTCGTACGTCGGCTACGATGCGGAGGGTGTCGGGGAGGAGAGGTTTGCCGCTGAGGCCGCCACGTCCCATCTTGACGGCGGGCTCCTTCACGGGGCGGGTGTTGGCGGCGGTGATGCCGTCGACGCCCAACTCGCGGGCGATGCGGACGAGGGTCAGGACGTTTTCCTGCTCCGAGGGATCGTGGTAGGGAGGAATTTTGACGAAGAGGGGAGCGGTGCGGTGGCAGTTGACGCTTTCGAGAAGCTCCCGGAAGGCGGAGAGTTCGTGGAACACGCGGAGGCCGGCGGTGTTGGGGGAGCTGACGTTGAGCTCTATTCCCCGTGCGAGGGGAGCGGCTCTCAGGTAGCATTGGCTGAATTCGTCTACGGTGAGGCCAGAGATGCTGAGGACAAGAGGGGTGGCGGACTGTTTCCGTAGGTGGGCTTCGACAACGTCGATGCCAAGGCTGGGGAAGCCGAGGGCGTTGACGAGGGCCCTCTGGCGGGGCCGACGGAGGAGGCGTGGTCGGGGGTTTCCCGGGCGGGGGTGGAGGGTGACGGTGCCTCCAACGGCATAGCCGAAGCCGAGATTCATGAGGGAATCCAGGTATGCGCAGTCTTTGTCGGAGCCTGCGGCTACGCCCAGGGGGTTTGGGATGGGGATGCCGGCGAGGGACGTGGTCAGGGCGGGGTCGTTGGTGTTGTGGAAGGGGGCGAGCAGCTTCCAGAGGAGCTTTCTGCGTAACGCCCATTCTCCCAGGGCGTGGGCACGCTCGGGAGGGAGGGACCAGAGGAGAGGCCGCAGGAAGGCCTTGTAGAGCATGCCCCCATTATGCCGTGTCAGGATGGGATGTAAAGGGGGGATGGGCCCCGTATCCGCGAGGACGTGGGGAGTTCGGCTGCCTCGCTCGATCCTTCGACAAGCTCAGGATGAGCGAGTGGGGGGTAGTCACCCTCACCCCAACCCTCTCGCTTAAGGGAGAGGGGGAAGAAAGGGAAGTGGGGCCCGGCCCAGCCACAGCCCGCCGTGGGTTCCTGCTTTCGCGTGAATAAGAAAAGGGAGGGAATCACCCCCATCCCAACATTCCCCCGTCAAGGGGGAAGGAGTTTTTGGCGTCTTCCAGGGGGTTAGATGCCCTCGGTGTAGACGCCGAAGGTGAAGGCGAAGACGGCAAAGTCAGATGAGTTGGAGCTTAGCTCCAGTTCGTAGGTGCCGTATTCCGGCGCTTCGACGACAGCGTAGAGGCGGGGCTTGTCTACGATGAGGAAGCTTCTACCGTCGTCCTCGATGACCACGTCTTCGCCCTTGTTGAACTCGTTGAGGTATTCGCCGTCGAGCTTAACGAGTACCTTGAATGTCTCTTCCTGCTCAGGGGTCAGAACGACGTTCACGCTCTTAGCGGCAAAGCGCAAGGCCATGTAGTCTTCGTAGTTGGTGGTCTCACGGGCGTGTTTAAGGCTCTCTCTTCCCCCGAGCCAAGAACCCTGTAGATAGAGGGCGTGAGTCTTGCGAGTACCGTCGTCGGTGTATTCGACGACCTGGTCCCTGGACCCACAGTAGTCCGGGGCAGCGATGTAGCTGTTGGAATAGAGGCTGTAGAGGCTGCAACTGCGCTCGTACCCGCCGTAGAGCTCGGCGGTTATCTCCGCGCCTAAGTTGTTCTTGAAGGCGAAGTCCAGGTCCTGGTCGGGGGCCAGCAGGGGGGTGATGGAGGAGACGTTGACGCCGGTCTCTTCCAAAAGTTCGCGAATCATGGCTTCGGTTTCGGCATAGGCGCCCTCGCCGTAGTGCTGGTAGCGGATAACGCCGTTCTGGTCGATGAGGTACTTGGCGGGCCAGTAGCGGTTATTGAAGGCGTCCCAGGTGTCGAAGTTGTTGTCCTGGACTATTGGATAGGTGAGGCTGTAGTCGGCGACGGCCTGGCGGACGTTGTCTATGTCATGCTCGAATCTGAACTCGGGGGTGTGGACGCCAAGTATGACTAGGCCATCGTCGGCGTACTTGGAGTGCCAAACCTTGAGGTAGGGCAGGGTGCGGATGCAGTTGACGCATGTGTAGGTCCAGAAGTCTACAAGTACAACCTTGCCGCGCAGTCCTTCAATGGTGAGGGGGTCCGAGTTGACCCATTCCTGGGTGCCCACGAGTTCAGGGGCGATGGGGCCCGTCGGCGGGGGTGGTTTTGGCGTGGGCGTCGGTGTTGCCGGAGTTGGGACGGCGGTGGCTGTGATTGCGGGCGCCTGAGTGGGCGTGGGGACAGCCGCAGGGGCTTGGGTGGGAGCAGAGGTGTGAGCCGGAGCGGCAGCTTGGGTGGCAGCAGAGGCGGGCGCTGGCGCGGCAGTAGGTATAGCCGTTGG
The DNA here is from genome assembly GCA_034420855.1 of Dehalococcoidia bacterium. Lineage (GTDB taxonomy): Bacteria > Chloroflexota > Dehalococcoidia > Lucifugimonadales > JAPULR01. The sequence continues at coordinate 1,993 of DAOUKX010000053.1, read as the reverse complement.
CGCGGGTACGGAGGTTGCCACGGGCGTGGATTCGGGTCGCTCTGACGTGCAGGCGGCGATGAGGAGGAGCGCCAGGATGAGGAGGGAAGCAGTCAGGGCCAGGGCAACCTTGGGAATGCGGGTATTTGTCATAATCCTCCGCCTATGTTTGGAGTTTCTGGTAGTGATACGCAGGGGATGGGTCGGTGGATTCTAGCTGAGGGTAAGTGTGAGGGACAAGGGGATCACCGGGCGCTCGACCCTTCGTCAGGCTCAGAGTGAGCAGGGAGAAGGGGATTCCTCGGCTGCGTTCATGATGAAATGTTGGTGAGAGGAGGGATCGATTCCCGCTTGCGCGGGAATGGGGGAAGGGACCCAGCCCAGACCGCCCCGCCGTGGGCCTCTGCATTCCCAGGGGCGACGAATTAATCAACGCAGCCACGACCCGCCTTGGGTTTCTGGCAGTGCATGAACAGTGGGTGTGGTGGAAGTTTGGCGATTCCCGGCAGCGAGATTCCTCGACTACACTGCGCTGCGCTCGGAATGACATGTGGGAGAAGGGAACGATGAAGATGGATTCCCGCCTGCGCGGGAATGGGGGAGGGGGAATCAGAGGGTTAGAGGGGGATGTTGCCGTGCTTCTTGGGAGGGAGGGTGTCCTTCTTGTCCTTGAGCATGTCCAGGGCGGCGATGATGCGTGGGCGGGTCTCGGCGGGGTCTATGACGTCGTCGAGGAACCCGTAGCCCGCGGCTACGTAGGGGTTGGCGAGTTCTTCTTCGTATTCGCGGATGAACTTGGCCCTAGTCTTTTCCGGGTCGGAGGAGTTGGCGATAGCTTCCCTGAAGATGATATTGACTGCTCCGTCGGGCCCCATGACGGCGATCTGAACAGTGGGCCAGGCGAGGTTAACGTCGCCGCGGAGATGCTTGCTGCTCATGACGATGTAGGCGCCGCCATAGGCCTTGCGGATCATGACGCTGACCTTGGGGACGGTGGCTTCGGCGTAGGCATAAAGGAGCTTTGCGCCGTGGCGGATGATGCCGCCGTGCTCCTGGTCGGTGCCGGGAAGGAAGCCGGGAACATCTATAAAGGTGACCAATGGGATGTTGAAGGCGTCGCAGAAGCGAATGAAACGAGCGGCCTTGACGGAGGCGTCGATGTCCAGGACCCCGGCGAGGTGGGAGGGCTGGTTGCCGACAAGACCTACGGGCTTGCCGGCCATGCGGGCGAAGGCGACGACGATGTTCGGTGCGAAGTTCTGGTGAACTTCCATCAGGTCGCCATCGTCCACCACGCGGGCCATGATTTCACGAACGTCGTAGGCCTTGTTGGGTTCCGTGGGCACAACGTCCAGAAGCCCGGGGTCGAGTCGGTCGGTAGGGTCCAACGGTTCCTGGAAGAGGGGGTCTTCCATATTGTTGGCTGGGAGGAAGGAGAGGAGGCGACGAAGTTCCTTCATGCACTCCTCTTCGGTCTCGTAGACGAAGTGGGCAACGCCGCTCCGGATGGCGTGGGCGGACGCGCCGCCAAGTTCTTCGTGGGTTACCTCTTCGCCCATGACGGCGCGGATAACGTCGGGGCCGGTGATGTACATCTGGCCGACGCCCTGGACCATGAAGACGAAGTCAGTGATTCCAGGGGAATAGACGGCCCCACCGGCGCTGGGTCCGAGGATGACCGAAATCTGGGGGACGACGCCGGAGGCCATTGTGTTGCGGAGGAAGATATCGCCGTAGGCGGCGAGGCTGAGGACGCCCTCCTGGATGCGTGCGCCCCCGGAGTCGTTGATGCCAATGACGGGGGCGCCGACCTTCATGGCAAGGTCCATGACCTTGCAGATCTTCTTGCCGACGGTCTCGGAGACCGAACCGCCTAGAACGGTGAAGTCCTGGGCGTAGGCGAATACGAGGCGGCCGCTTATTTTGCCGTGGCCAGCAACTACAGCGTCGCCGGGGGGGCGGTTCTTATTGAGGCCGAAGCTGGTGGTGCGATGGGTGGCGAAGGGGTCCAACT
>DAOUKX010000052.1:0-29437 GCA_034420855.1 Dehalococcoidia bacterium | reverse complement strand
GCACCACCCAGCCCCTCAGCGCTGCCACCCGCGCTAGTTCGTCCACGTTGGCCCGTCGATTCGCGGACAACCGCTCCATCATCACCCGTTCCCGCTCCGCAACAGAGTCCCGTTCCTCCATCATCCGGGCATAGGGACGCTCCGGCGGCCCCGCCTTGCGCCCCAGCGCCTCTCTCACCGATGCAATGAACTGTTCCGGCGGCGTCCCCAGAGTTTCCGTCATCGCCCCTCATCCTCCAGCCGCTCCGACCAGATCTGGCGGAAGCTCTTGGGCGCCAGCGCGGGCATATCCCGCGTCCGCGTCCATTGAGAGAATGGCGGCAGTGGCATCTTTCGTATGAACCTCCCCTTTGAGAAGGGCCACTGCGCCAGCAGTCCCAATCTCCGCGTCAGTCCCAGCAGGCGCGGGCTGCTCATCAGCCGTCGGTAGACCCCGGCCTGCATCCTGTCCGCTATGGACGCTTTCCGAGTATTCAACTCCGAACCCTCCGAAAGGTTCGACCGCAGCTTCAACAGCATGTGCGGGATGTTTATCTTGATGGGGCAAACGTCGCGACACGCGCCGCACAGGCTGGATGCGTTGGGTAGGTCCTTGCTCCGGTCCAGCCCCACCAGCACCGGCGACACCACCGCCCCGATTGGCCCGGGATACACCCAGCCGTAGGAGTGCCCCCCCACCTTCCGGTACACGGGGCATGTGTTCAGGCACGCCCCGCACCGGATGCAGTATAGCGCCTCCCTCAGGTCCGGGTCCGCCAGCAGCCGGGAGCGTCCGTTGTCGACGATTATCAGGTGGTACTCCTCCGGCCCGTCCTCGTCCTCGCCCCGCTTCGGCCCGTAGACGTGCGTCACGTAGCTGCTGATGCGCTGTCCCGTCGCCGCCCGCGGGAGCAGGCGCAGGAATGTAGCCAGATCTTCCATCGAAGGCACAACCTTCTCCATGCCCGTGATCGACACCAGCACCCGCGGCACCGACGTGCAGAACCGCCCGTTGCCTTCGTTGGTTATCAGCGTCACCGTGCCGGTCTCTGCCACCAGAAAGTTCGCCCCAGTGATGCCCATGTCGGCGCTCACCAGCTTCTCCCTCAGAACCTCCCGCGCCGCCCCGGCCATCGCCTCGATGTCTTCCAGATTCGGACGGTTTATTTTCTCTTCGAAAAGCTCGGACACCTCTTCCTTGGACTTGTGCATTGCCGGCGCAATGATGTGGAAGGGCGTCTCCTCCGCAAGCTGGATGATGTACTCCCCCAGGTCCGTCTCCACAGGCTCCACGCCCATCCCCTCCAGGAACGGGTTCAACCCCATCTCCTCCGACACCATCGACTTGCTCTTGATGGCCAGCTTCAACCCCCGCGACTTGGCGATGTGACCCACGATGGCCCGCGCCTCCTCGGCGTCCCTGGCAAAGTAAACGTGTCCGCCGTTCGCCGTCACCCGCTCCCGTAGCAACTCCAGGTAGTAGTCCAGGTTGTCCAGCGTATGACGCTTTATCTCCCGCCCCTGCTGACGAAGTTCATCCCAGCGCTGCCTGGAAATCTCCTCGATGGCCTCTGCCCTCGCCCCGTCGAAGGTGCCCATTGAGCGGCCCAAGTAGGACTGTAGCTTGGCGTTGGCCAGCACCTTCGCGGAGGCCTGTCGAAATTCCTGCGTCTTTACTTCCGCCATTTTTCTTCCCCTTGGATAGGACAATGTGTCCCTATCTGGATCGATTCAGTGCGCGGCATTCGTATCAGCGCCTACGAAGAACCCCACAGAATCTCGGCCAGGTGTCTCGCCTGCACATCAGCCCCGCGCCGTCTCAACCCGCCCCGAATCTGCATCAGGCAGCTTGCGTCGCATGCCGTCACCGTCGACGCTCCGCTCTTGACCACGTTCGCGATCTTGTCGTCCAACATCGCCTGCGAGATGTCAGGATACTTCACCGAAAATGTCCCACCGAAGCCGCAGCAGGTGTCGGCATCCTCCAGCGGTACGTACTCCAACCCTTTCACCCCATTGATCAACGATACCGGCTCTTCCTTTGCCTCCAGCTCCCTTAGCAGATGACACGATGGATGGTACGTGACCTTCCCGTTGTGCTCCGCCCCCACGTCCTCAACCCCCAGCATCTTCACCAGGTACTGGGAGAACTCGTACACCTTGCCGCTCAGCGCCTTCGCCTTCGGTCCGTACACGGGATTGTCCCGAAACATCTCAGGGTAAAACACCTTCATCATCGAAGCGCACGACCCGGAAGGCACGACAACGTATTCGCTTTCCTCAAATTCGTCAAGGACTCGACGTCCTAACTCTGCCGCATCCTTGCGAAAGCCGGAGTTGAAGAGCGGCTGGCCGCAGCAGGTCTGGTCCGGTGGGAAGTCCACCCGCACCCCCTGTCGACGCAGCACCTCCACAACAGCCTCCCCCACTTCAGGGAAAAGCTGGTCCACCAGGCACGTAACAAACAGGGAAGCACGAATTCGGGAGGAATCGGCCATAAGCCCCTCGGCTCAAAGAGTGAAGCTCAGAGTATCAGAGCATCCAGACCACGGCAAGCAACCAGAGATATGCGAGACTATCAGAAGAAGCGCTTTACGATTTTGGGTTCTTTCGAAGCAGCTAGTATCTCAGACAATTGGGACTCTAGATCGTCAAAACGGCTGTCTATGGCTGAGATAGCCTGTGAATTTGCCAGCGTCATCTCTGATATCTGCCTTATCTCATCTGCCACGCCCGACATCTTGGTATCTAGGGCCGAGACTTGACCGTCAATTCTGGAGATTGCGCTGGCATTGCCCTTAACGATATCCTCTAGCCGCTTTATCTGCCCCGGTAGCGCCGTGACCATTTCATTGAGGCTCTCGGTACGTTTATCAATCCGGTTGATGGTTTGGGAATCGGCCTGCATCACCTCTGATATCGTCTTCAACTCCGTGCCGTCCAGCAGGTCGGCCCCAGCCGCGAGAACCTCCGACGCCCTGGTCTGAGCCTGTTGCAGTCCCTTCAATGCCTTTGCAGCCTCTCCGACGAACCGTTCTATCTGTTCCGCCGTCTTTGCGATGCTTGCTTTGGCTTCTTCCTCGGCCTCGCGAAGCTTTGTCAAAATCCTTAGCTGCTCCCGCACATTGGACAATGCGTCTGCGGATTCGGCAAATCTCTGTACCACCACGTCTAACTCCAGGGGACTGCGGTTTTCCGTTGTCACTTATTGAACCTCCTGACGCCTTGCTCAAGGTCTTTGGCTATCTTGGCAAGTCTTTTGGCTAATGCCATAGCCCGAATCCCCAGGTCTCCGCCCTTAGTGCGTATAGTCAAGTTTTCGATTTGAGCAATGGGCTCTGGCGCAATTTCGAGCTTGTCAATTACGTCCAGCGCATAATAGTAACCTTGTGACGAGTTGGATCTCAGCCATTCCAAGTGACGACGGGCGAAGTCGTTGAGAAGATCCTTGGTAACTCCGTAACGGTCTTGGGCAGATCGCAAAGAGTTCTCCAGATTCGCAGCATAATCATGCAGATTGCCTTCAGTATGCAGAACCTCAGCATAAGCCCTGGCGAATTGTAGACCGGGATGAATAGGGTAGGAATCAAGTAATCTAGCGGAAGCGCCGCGTAGCTCCCTGGCGTCGTCCACCCCTTCGAATTTGGCGATTTCTTTTTCCCAATCCCAATAATTGAAGTGGGTGAGATCAATTAGTCTTTCCAGTACTGGGCTGACATCTCCTTCCGTCAGATAGTCCAGCACTCGTTGTCTAAGCACGTCTCCCATCTGATTTGAAGCCGCTTGAACAGCCAAGTACATTTCTCGAAGAGAGCGGCGCCTGGACTCAACAATGTTGTCGTAGATGAATTCTATAAGCGCTCTTGCCGCCGACAATACAGCGTCAGGAAGATCCATGTTTCTGCGCTCGGAGATAACTCTGGCCATTGACGACGGTCGGGCGCTTGGATCGGTTCTCTTGACATAGTGCGACAGAGAATCGGATATGCTTGCAGGCGATACCTTGGATAGTTTCACTACGAACTTGCCGGACTCGACTAGGTAGTCTTCAACTACGCCGAGAAGCATGAGCCGATATATTGCACGTTCCCTATCCATGAGTTCCCTATCACGCCCCTTGGCCAATTCTATATTCCTGATACTCCCAAGATTAGGCTTCACCTCGGGATGATTCACCAAGCGTTCCACCTCCGCCACTTCTCTCTCCACGCCCTTGAATGAGTCCAAGAGGAAGTAGACTTGCTGTGTTATAGAATCGCTATCTACGCGCCGGATAGGTTTATGCTCACTCCTCACATTTTCCAGATTGCCGGTAAGGAGCCTGTTGCTCCGGTCGGGGTCTCGCTCGTGCCAAATGAGTAGGCATTTGGCTGGCTTTTGATCTCTCCCGGCCCGGCCAATCTCCTGGTAGTAGGCTTCTATGGAACGCGGCATTCCGTAATGGAAAACGTAGCGAATGTTGGGCTTGTCTATCCCCATCCCGAAGGCATTTGTGCTGACCATGAGTGGAATGCGATTGTTCTTGAAGCTTTCAGCAAACTCTCGCTTCTTAACTTCCCATTCCTGTGGATTGAAGATGGCTTTTCCATATTCTCTTGGCGGGCTGCCAGAATAGATTGCAGGCGGAGAGCCCATTACTCCGGTGGTAGATTTCTGGAGAGCAATAGGGCCGTAATCTCCACTGGTGTGAGGGCAAAAGATCAAGCCGGAGAAGGTGTTATATCCTCTGGGCCGGAAGAATTCGGAGTCTGGAACGCCAAAGCGGGAGGGCATCCCCCTTAGAGCCCCGGTTAATACTGCTTGGTCTTCATCTGGTTTAGACTCTCGTACAGCCATCTCTAACTCCGGCCTGTCAAAGCTTGCCGGCTTGACAATGGAATTCGCAGATCTTGTTGAAATGTCTAGCTGTGTAAGAACGTCCTTAAGAACTGCCCTAGAAGCTGTACCCGTTAAGGCCAGCAGGGGCGGAGAGAAGCCAGACCAGGACTTGCATCTGTCTCTCAGCACTTGTCCCAGCGTCAGATACGAAGGTCTGAACTGGTGCCCCCATTCGGAAACGCAGTGAGCTTCATCGACTACTACTAAATTGATGGATGTGTTTTGAGCAAGGGATGAAATTGACTCACGAAAGTCTTGTTGCTGAAATCGCTCGGGGGCTACAAAGACAAAAAGGGCATCTCCCGCTGCAATTTTCTGTAGCAGGGCGCCTAGCCTCCCTTGAGCCGTCTCGAATCTGGATAATCCCACCACTTTATCGATGCCATGCTCTGCAAGCCCTCGTTGCTGGTCCTCAATCAGCGCGATCAATGGGTCTACGACAATCGTCCTGCCCGGCTTACAGATGCCAGCCATCGGGTAGATGAGCCTTTTTCCCGCTCCTGTGGGTAGCAACACCGCGCAATCGCGCCCCTCCAGAATCTCAACGAGAGCCTCAAGCTGACCGTCCCGGAAGCTCCTTTTGGCAAAAACCGCTTGGAGGATTTCCGTGAGCGGCTCCTCTAAGTCTTGTGAATTTGCAGTATCCGCAATGGTGGTTCCCGCATCTGGCTCGAATAAATCATCGCCCACCATAACCGGCAAGTGGGCGCTTCTGACCACCACTTCTGGAACATCCCCGCCCGGCGGCTCCAGCTTGTCCACGCTGGTTCGATACGGCTGTAAGCGAATTATCAAGTCTGGTTTTGTTTCCAGAGCATCGAAGGCTGCGGGCTTCCAGGATGACTGACCATCGAACTTTGTCAAACTGCCGTTGGCCTTCAGCAGAATCTCTTCCGGCATCGCCGATGGTCCCCACAATTGGTCCATTGCACCGAACAACCGAAGGTAGGGCCAGAGCAGGAAGGGTTCCAGTTCAGGTTCCCCATCCACCTCAACCACCCATCTATCCTCTCCCAATTTGCCGCCTTCTACGGCATCAAGCAGGGCCACCATCAAACGATGTATGGACACCGGGACCAATACGGCTTTCGATGACTTCTCGTCCATCGGCCGTCGAGGGTTGTCCCATAACGTCTTTATTCGTTCCAGATTTTCGCCCGTGCCCCGCTCAACCTCGGATGTTGGTATGCGTACCACCTCAATGCCTGCCCGGTCGAGCATGCCATCTCTTTCACGGTCAGGACTTTGGGAATCTTCATGCTGAGGCCCATCAATCTCCACAACAAAACGTTTCCCAAATGGTGGATGGACCAGGAAATCAACTCTTTGCCCAGATGGGCCATCGTCTCCTACTCCCACAGTCAGAGCATCGAAAGAAGCCTGAGGGACGAACCATCTCGCAGCGCCGGGGGAGAGATTTTCCGGAACCCAACGTCTGATAAATTTTTGTTCGTACTCTGAATCTAGCTGTATGGAGGAGTCCCACTCAAAGTCTCCATCGTACAGGCTCAGTCCCATGTCTCCGGATCGTTGAAATTCATCCGGCTCCAATCGAACGCTCATGTCTCCCGGCAATGGGGATGGGCGAATGTTTTTCTCCAACCCCAGCGAGCATAGTAATTCCCTTTCCGACCCCGGGTGAATAGGCGGGTTGCTCCCTCGCTGGACAAGCTTTCTGATAGCTCCTGTCACTCTGCGCACCGTCGGCGAAGCTGTGGCTGCCTCCCATGTGCGTGCAATCCAGCACTGCCGGAACTCGTTGGAGACGTGCGTTAGAACAGGAGAGGAGCGCAGCCTTCCACCGGCTGTCGTGTACCTGCACGTCCAACCAGGTCTGTCGAAGGTGGCGTCATCCCAGCGCACTCTAACTTGAGGGAGTACCCCGATTGCGTCTCCGACGGTCGGACCCTGTTGGTCTACATCAAAGTCCAGCGTTTCTTTGCAAGCAGGAAAGTTCCTGCATCCCCAGAATGGACTCCCATCTCTCCGCCTTGTGCGCCGGACCATTTTGATTCCGCATAACGGACAGTTGGGTGTTGGGGTTGAGCCAGTTTGCTGTGCCATCCGGAACGTAGTTTTCTTCTTTATCGGCTGGAGGTCTTTTCATATACTACTGGAATAGTGGCGGGAGTGGGAGGGAGTCGAACCCTCCCATCCCGGTTGTGACGGGATACAACGGATTTGAAGTCCGCGAGAGCCACCGGGCCCCATCCACTCCCGAAAAATGCGCGTATTCGCCCCTTAATTAACCTTGGGGCTTAATCAAAAAATGCCGCGTCGGCACAAAGACCGACGCAACGAGGAAAATTACGTAGCCAGCGCCGCCTCTATCTTCTTCTTGAGCTGCCCCTTCGGCACCGCGCCCACTATCTGCTCCACCGGCTTGCCGCCCTTGAAGATAAGCAGCGCCGGTATGCTGCGGATGCCGTAGGTAACGGCGGTAATCGGACTGGAGTCCACGTCCACCTTGGCGAAGTCCATAACCCCGTCCATCTCCTCCGCCAGCTCGTCCACAATCGGGGAAATCATCTTGCACGGAACGCACCACTCCGCCCAGAAGTCTACCAGCACGGGCTTCTCCGACTCCACTACTTTTGCGTTGAATTCAGCATCGCTCACGGCAAAGGGTTTCGCCATCGGTTCCTCCAGTGTAAGGTTATTGTGTATATATTCAGCGGGGTATGTCCCCTCTATATTCAAGTGTATACCCACCCCCGTCATCGGTCAACGACGGTGAGCCCGATGCAAATGAAACGAAGGTCAAAGCCTTGTCGAACAATCTGAACGGAGCAGGAAGGACCGGCCTCCTGGGCAGAAAACTCCGCCTGCGCCCCGATTCATGGGGACGCCTTGGCGAAGCGAGCGCCGTGGTGGAAGGCCACCGCGTCTTCGTCTTCGGAGCCACCCCTGGGGAGGAGGTGTTGGCCGAGGTCTTCCGTGAGCGCAGGCGCTACGTAGTAGCCCGCGTCCTGGAAGTTATCGAACCCTCTCCTCACCGAGTCGACCCCCCATGCCCCTACTTCGGCCCTTGCACCGGCTGCCAGTGGCAGCACGTCGATTACGACGCCCAGCTTCGGTACAAGTCCGATGCCGTAATCGACGCCCTCCGGCGCGTGGGAGGGTTTGAGAAACCGCCGGTTCTCCCCATAGTCCCTTCTCCTGGCCAGTTCGGCTACCGCAACCACGCGCGCTTCACCGTCGGAAAGGACGGCTCCCTGGGTTTCGTCAACCGCGAGACGCGCAAGCACGTAACCGTCGACGAATGTATGCTCATGGACCCCGGCGTCAACGACGTTCTGAAGCAGCTACAGGGACACTGCGACGAGACCACCCAGCTCTCTGTCCGCTGGGGCGTCAATACCGGCGACTACCTCGTCCAGCCTACCCTCAAGGAGGCGGACGTCCCCGTAGATACCGGCCAGAAGCACTACGTGGAAACTGTCAACGGTCACCCCTTCCGCATCGCCTCCCCATCCTTCTTCCAGGTTAACATTAGGCAACTGGAGCGGCTTGTAGGCCTGGTTAAGAAAGGGTTGAAGCTCTCGGGCAGCGAAACCCTCGTCGACGCCTACGCCGGCGTCGGCACCTTCGCCCTGCTCCTCGCCCCCTACGCCGGGCGAATCATCGCCATAGAAGACTCCCCGGCAGCCGTCGAAGATGCCAAAACCAACGCTGAGGACGTCCCAAATGTCGAATTTCTCCAGGGACGTACTGAAGAAGTCCTGCCTGAACTTCAAGCGCCGCCCGACGGAGTCATCCTGGACCCCTCCCGCAAGGGCTGTCACCCCTCCGCCCTCAAGGCCCTCGCCGAGTTGAAGCCTCGCTGCGTAGTCTACGTCTCCTGCGACCCGGGAACCCTTGCCCGCGATCTCAAAATCCTTTGCAAGAACGATTTCATTCTGGAAAGCGTGACTCCCGTTGACATGTTCCCTCAGACCCACCACGTCGAGTGCATCGCAGTCCTCACCCTACGCCGTCCCTTGGACGGACTTACCCTCGCCTCCTCATCGCCCCGCCGCCGTCAACTGATGGCTTACCTGGAGGCACCCTTTGATGAAGTGGTGCCTGACGTAGATGAGAACGCCCTGGATGAAGAAGCCCCCGAAGACACCGTAGTCCGTCTCGCTTTGGCCAAAGCCCAGGCCGTTGCCGACCGGCGCCCTAACCGCCCCGTCGTCGGAGCCGATACCCTCGTGGTGCTGGATGGTCGCGCGTTGGGCAAGCCCGCCGACGCTGACCAGGCCCGGCAAATGCTGATGAGTCTCCGTGGACGCGTCCACCGCGTCTTGACGGGTGTAGCCGTCGTCGACGGTGCAACCGGCGATGCCCGCACTGCCCTGTGCCAGAGCCGCGTCCTCATGAGAAACTACTCCGCCTCCGAAATTGATCAATACATAGCCTCGGGAAGTCCCTTCGACAAGGCTGGCGGCTACGGCGTCCAGGATTCAACTCTCAACCCCGTAGCCAACGTCGAAGGAAGTCGATCCAACGTCATCGGTCTTCCCCTCTGCACCATGGCGCGCCTGCTCAGAGAGTCGGGATTTAGCGTAGAATCTCTCTCGCTGTCCGTCGAGTGCCAGCGGCATCTTCGAAAAAGAGGAAAAAAGGAATGAACTTCTTTGGCATCGGCGGCATGGAGCTAATTGTCATACTGTTGTTAGGCTTCATCGTCCTCGGCCCTCGACAGCTGATAAGCGTCGCCAAGGGCTTGGGACGCACGATTACAGAGCTGCGAAACGCCATGAACCAGTTCACCCGTCTCGTCGACGAAGATGATGGCGACAAAAAAGACCGTTCTCACGGGCGAAAGGACCGCCCGTGAGCCAGGCGCCCTTCCAGAGCCACCTGCTGGAACTCCGAAAACGGCTGATGATCTCGGCCCTCGCTGTGGCCGTGACCACCGTCCTCGCCTTCGTATTCCACCGGTGGATCATCGACTTCCTGCTCCTTCCCGCTAATACCCTCACCGATGAGCCGGGCCGCCTGGTATTCATCGACGTTCTGGAGCCCTTCGGCGTGGCAATGAAGGTCTCCATCGTCACGGGAATTGTGCTGGCCCTTCCCATAGTCCTGTCCCAGATAATCCTCTTCGTTTCTCCCGGCCTGACCTCCCGAGAAAAACGCTACCTCTACGCCTTCCTGCCCGCCGTGCTTCTTGCCTTCGCCGCCGGGGCCGCCTTCGGATACCTGGTCCTCATCCCGCCTGCTATCAACTTTCTCATCAACTTTGGCGGCAATATCGCCGAGCCTACAGTCCGAATCAGCAGCTACGTAAACCTCATGACAATGCTGCTCTTCTGGATGGGCCTGGTCTTTGAAACTCCCCTTGTCATGCTCATCCTCGCCCGCTTTGGCGTCGTCTCTGCCGCCGGCTTCGCCCGCTGGCGTCGGCATTGGATAGTCGTAGCCTTCATCCTCGGAGCCCTCATTACTCCCACCTTCGACCCCATTAACCAGTCCCTCGTAGCCATACCCCTCATAGTCCTCTACGAAGTGGGTATCCTCCTCGCCAAGCTTGTCCGCCGCAAACCCAGACCCACACCCGATCAAGAATAGGGCTCGCCGATAATCCCTTCCCCTCGACGATCCTTTCCACCGCGTGGGGGGGTGATTTCCCTTGCCCTCGCAAACACTCTCCCCCCAACCAAAAAGCCCCCCGAATCGGGGGGCCTGACGCCGTCAAACGGTAGCGGCAGCTACTTCTCCGCCTCTGTTTTCTCCGAAGCCTCCACCGACTTCTCTTCCGGCTTGCTCTCCCCCGTCACGCCGCGCTTGAACGCAGAAATGCCCTTGCCCAGCGCAGAGCCAATCTCCGGCAGCCGACCGGCTCCGAAAATCACCAGCACAATGGCCAGTATGATGCCCAGTTCCAGCGGTCCTAGCTTTGGCATGGGGCCCTCCCGGACGACGAAATTCTTATCCCAAAGAATACCACTTGCCACCTTGGCTAAGCAACGCCGCCCCCTTCCCGGAAATCTCATTCCGACCGACCCCCCCAAATGTCATTCCGAGCGCAGCGAAGCGGAGCCGAGGAATCTCGTTGCCGTAGCCTCCTTCCTCCTCCAACTGCAATCAGCCCCACTACCCTAAACTCCCTCCGTTTTCGTAATTCGAGCGCCCCAAACCCGTCACCAGCACAACCTCCCATGCTATACTTGAAATACCCCTCGAAGGCTGAAGAGAAATGCGTACCCTCAGAGTCGCCCTTGCCCAGATGAACTCCGTGGTGGGAGACCTCCAGGGCAACGTTAAGCGCATCCTAGAATTCACCGATCAGGCCCGCGCCGTGGGTGCCGACGTAGTCGCTTTTCCGGAGATGGCCGTAACGGGCTACCCCGCCGAGGACCTTCTCTTTCGAAATGCCTTCCTTCTCGACAATCTGGAAGCCGTCTATCAGGCCGTTGACGAGACCCATGGCATCACGGCAGTCATCGGCTACGCTCACCCCATTGGCGGCCGCGTCTATAACGCTGCTGCCATCGGCGCCGAGGGCCGCCTGGCCGGCATGTACCGCAAGCACCACCTTCCCACCTACGGCGTCTTCGACGAAGACAGGTACTTCTATTCCGGCGTCAGCTTCCCCGTGTTCACAATCGGCGGGGCCCGCGTGGGCGTGAACATCTGCGAGGACATCTGGTTCGCGGATGGCCCCACCGCCTGCCAGTCCACCGCCGGCGCCGAGGTCATCATCAACATTAGCGCATCCCCCTACCACATAGACAAACAGCGAGTGCGGGAAGACATAGTCCGAAACGCCGCAAAAGACAACAGCGTCCACGTGGCCTATGTCAACTCCGTCGGTGGACAGGATGAGCTGGTCTTCGACGGCGCCAGCGTGGTCTTCGACCCTTCCGGCAATCTCATCGCCCGCGCAAGGGAGTTCGAGGAAGACCTCCTCGTCGTGGATATTCACCTTTCGGATGAGCAACCCCTGCCTCCCGTCGACCTCCAGGATTCTGTGGCCAGCTCGGTCATCCACGTGTCCGACGCCTACGAAGGAGACCGCCCTAATCTGGATGAGACGACAATCTCTCCGGTCCTGAAAGGCACGTCCGAGGTCTACAACGCCCTCGTCGTGGGTACCCGCGACTACGTCAGGAAAAACGGCTTCTCCAAGGTCCTTGTGGGACTCTCCGGTGGCATCGACTCCGCCCTCACCGCCTGCGTCGGCGCCGACGCCCTCGGCCCGGAGAACGTTAAGGTCGTCGCCATGCCCTCCCGCTTCTCCAGTGAAGGCAGCCTGCTGGACGCCGCAGCCCTGGCTGATAATCTTGGCCTGGAGATGCTGACCATCCCCATAGAAGAGGGCCATCAGGCCATGCTGAACATGCTGTCAGACCCCTTCCACGGCACCCAGTCAGGCATCGCTGAGGAAAACATCCAGGCAAGACTCCGAGGCAACCTTCTCATGGCCCTCTCCAACAAGTTTGGCTGGCTCGTCCTCATCACAGGCAACAAGAGCGAAATGGCCATGGGTTACGCCACTCTCTACGGCGACATGGCCGGAGGATTCGCCGTGCTGAAGGACGTGCCCAAGACCCTGGTCTACGAGCTGTCTAGCTGGCGCAACGATAACGGCTTGCCCAAGAACGTCATCCCCCGGGAAATCATCGAAAAGCCCCCCAGCGCCGAGTTGCGCCCCGACCAGAAGGACGAAGACTCCCTTCCCCCCTACGAGGTCTTGGACGGCGTCCTCCAGGCTTACGTCGAAGAAGACAAGAGCTATGCGGACATACTGTCTCTCGGCTACGATTCCGACACTGTGCGCCAGGTGATGACCGCCGTCGACCGCAACGAATACAAGCGTCGCCAGTCTCCCCCGGGCGTAAAGATCACCTCCAAGGCCTTCGGCAAAGACCGCCGCCTCCCTATCGTCAACGGCTACCGCCAGTTCTAACCCCCTTCCCCCTCACCCACCTCCGTGTTAACATCCACCTACACCCTGCGCGCCCGGAGGTGCCCCATGCTCGCCGTCAAATACACCCTCGAAGAATTCATCCAAGACATGGACGCCCTCCTCGCCAAAACCCCCGACCAGCAGCGCATCTTCGACGAAGGCTCCGTCTACCTTGAGCGCCTCATCCGCAATCCGGAGGCCATCCCGGAGGAGTACCGCGTCCCCCTCGGGAGAGGCCCCCGCGCCCGCCACGGCAGCTACAAGCTCCACCAGGGCGAAAACGGCCTCTCAGTCTCCTCCGTAATCTGGGGCCCCGGCGACCACATCGGCCCCCACGACCACCGCACCTGGGGCATGATCGGCGTCATGGAAAACGTCCTAGCGGAGACCCGCTTCCGTCGCCTCGACGACCGCACCAACGAGGAATACGCCATCCTGGAAAAGGACCGCGTCGCCCTCTCCAAGCCCGGCGAGGTCTCCCTCCTCATTCCCGAAGTGGACGAAATCCACCAGATAGACAATGAGTCCAACCTTCCAACCGTCGAAGTCCACGTCTACGGAAGGTCCCTTGAAGGCCTCCAGCGGTCTAAATTTGACCTCAAAACCGGCCGCGTCTCCTCCTACGTCTCTGGCAAAGCCAACAACGAATAGTCCCATCCCCCTTGACAGGGGTAGGTTAGAGCCTGCCCTGAGCATGTCGAAGGAATGGGGGTGAGTCCCGCATCCATTCCCGCAACCCACTCTGCTAATCGGAAGAAAAATGCCCACCTTCACCACAGCCCACGAACTCCGCTCCCTTCTGGCCTCCCACAAAGAATTCGCCCTCCTCGACGTTCGGGACGCAGGCAGCTACAACAGCGCCCACATCCCCGGTGCCAGCCTCCTCCCTCGTCACCGCATCGAGTACGACCTCCCATCCCTCGTCCCCTTCAGCGGCGCGCCCCTCATCTTTTGTGACGACGCTGAACGCCAGGCCTCACTCGCCGCCGTCACCGCTCGCCGGATGGGCTACACCCGTGTTTCCATCCTGGAAGGCGGCATCAACCGCTGGACGTCCCTGGACTTCCCCACCGAGTGGGGCACAAACGTCCCCAGCAAGGACTTCGGCGAGCGCATGGAGGTGGAGTACCGTGTCCCCGAAATTGACTCCATTGAGCTCAAGCGTCGCATTGACTCCGGCGAAAAGCTTGTCATCATGGACACCCGCACCCCTGAGGAGTACCGGAACTTCAGCATCCCCGGAGGCCGCAGCGTGCCCAACGGCGAACTCGCCCTTCACGTCACCGACATCCTCGAAGAGCACGGCCCCGACACCACAGTGATCCTCAACTGCGCCGGTCGAACCCGCAGCATCATCGGCGCCCGCGCCCTCCAGCGCATGGGTGTCCCCAATGTCTACGGACTGAAGAACGGCACCGCGGGATGGGTCCTCGCCGGCCTTGAACTGGAGACCGGCGCCGATAGACTCTCCCTGCCCGCCGTCTCCGCAGAGGGCGAAGTCCGCGCCGCCACCTACGCTGGGCAGGCGGCTATGGAAGACGGCGTCCAATTCATGGACGTTCACGACCTCAAGGATGTCATGGCCCGCGCTTTCCGCGAGAGCGTATATCTCGTCGACGTTCGTCGCGAGGAGGAATATCGCGCCGGTCACATCCCGGGCTTCCGCTGGTTCCCCGGCGGCCAGGCCGTTCAGCGCGCCGACGACGTTGCCCCCGTACGCAATGCCCTCATCGTCTTCGCCTGCGACGGACGCGTCCGCGCAACCCTCGTCGCGTCCTGGTTCCGACAGATGGGCTTCCCCAACGTATGCGCCCTGCAAAGCGGCGTCACCCAGTGGAACACCCAGGGCTGGAATCTGGAAGAAGGTATGCCGGTATCCCTGCCCTTCGGCTTCGAAGACGCAAGAGCCAAGACTAAAGCCGTCTCACCCCAAACAGCCGCATCCATGACCACATCGACAACCATATTTGTAGGTATGAGCCCTGAATTCGCCGACGGACACGTCCCCGGCGCCCGCTGGACCCCCCGAGGTTGGCTCGAATCCACCATCGCCGCCGTCGCCCCCGACAAAGCCGCACCAATCCTCGTCACCTGCGCCAACGGTCTTGACTCCGCCTTGGCAGGCGCGACGCTGACAGACATGGGCTACTCCGAGGTATCCGTGCTGGACGGAGGCATGGCAGCCTGGCGAAGCGACGGTTTGGATGCCGAGAACGGCCTATCCGGCGTCATGACCCCGCCCACCGACGTTGTGGTCATGGGCCCCCACCGCTCCTACGCTGACACCATCCACTACCTTCGCTGGGAAACCGAACTAGGCCACAAATACACCCCCAAACCCTAACCTTCCCACGCGACATCCCCTGACATTAGACCCCTTTCCCCTCGATGAGGGAAGGTTGGGATGGGGTGATTGGAGAGCCGCCTTAATTGCGGCCAAACAAAATTGCTATTAGCAAAATTTTGTGTTAATATATCGCCTATTGGAGGCGAAATGGCAAAGAAGCAACAGAATGCTCTGGAAATAGCACTTTCTCAGATTGAGCGACACTACGGCCGCGGAGCCGTCATGCGGCTCGGTGAGTCCGACACGGTCCACGCCACCGAAGTCATCCCCACCGGCTCCCTGGCCCTCGACCTCGCCCTCGGCGTCGGTGGCATACCGAAGGGACGCGTCACCGAAATCTACGGCGCGGAGTCCGCTGGCAAGTCCACCCTTGCCATCCACGTAATGGCCGAGAGCCAGAAGCAGGGCGGCGTCGCCGCATACATAGACGTCGAACACGCCCTCGACCCCATCTACGCAGGCAACTGCGGCGTCGACGTGGACTCCCTGCTCGTGTCCCAGCCCGACGACGCCGAGCAGGCCCTGGAGATTACCGAGTACTTAGTGCGAAGCGGCGCCGTCCAGGTCGTCGTCGTCGATAGCGTCGCCGCCCTCGTCCCCCGCTCCGAAATCGAGGGCGACATGGGCGACACTCACGTTGGCTTGCAGGCCCGCCTCATGTCCCAGGCCCTTCGCAAGCTCACCTCCGCCATCAACCGCTCCCACACCGCCGTCGTCTTCATCAACCAACTCCGCGAGAAGGTCGGCGTCATGTTCGGTAGCCCGGAAGTCACCCCCGGCGGTCGCGCCCTCAAGTTCTACAGCTCCGTCCGCATCGACCTCCGCCGGGTGGAAGCCCTCAAGAAAGGCTCCGACATAGTCGGCAGCCGCGTTCGCGCCCGCGTGGTCAAGAACAAGGTCGCTCCCCCCTTCCGCGTCGCCGAGTTCGACATCATGTACAGCAAGGGCATCAGCTGGACCGGCGACCTCTTGGAATTGGGCACCGCCCGCGGGCTGATACAGAAGCGCGGCTCCTTCTACTCCTACGGTGAAACGCGCCTCGGCCAGGGACGGGAGAACTCCAAGCAGTTCCTCCAGGAAAATGAGTCAATGGCCCTCGAAATTGAAGCCCTAATCCGGGGTGAGAAGACGGAGCCTGTGCCCGCAGCAGCCCCCGCCGACTGATACCCATTCCCCCCTCTCAGCGAGGACGCAGGACGCCTTCCAGGCGGCGCAAGACTCCCAAGACCCCTTGGGACGTTGCCCTCCGCTTCCTCTCCTACCGGTCCCGCAGCGTAGCGGAAATCCGACGACGCCTCGCCAAGGACTTCTCCCCTCAGCAGGTCCAGGAAACGGTGGAAAGGCTCAAGGAGGCCGGCCTCTTGGACGACGCCGCCTTCGCCAGAGCCTGGCGTAACAGCCGGGAATGCCACGCTCCTCGTTCCTCGTTCATGATCCGTCAGGAGTTATTCCAGCGGGGGGTTAAGGAAGAAGTCGCCGAAAAGGCCCTCGAGGGTCTCAACGAAGCAGACATGGCCCAGCGCGTCGGCGTCAAGTTTCTTAGACGACTGGCCAGCCTGGACCGATGCACCTTCTATACAAGGATGATGGGCTACCTGCGCCGTCGCGGTTTCAACTACCGCATTTCCGCCGACACCACTCAGCGACTGTGGCAGGAGCTAACGGACCCTGCTCACGGCGATGTACACGGCCAGCCCCAGGAATAGCAGCGCGAACCCAATATCCAGAATGTCGTATCTGTACCTGAGGGGCTGCAACAGGATGATTGCCGCTGCTATCGCGAATGCTGTCCCGACTCCTGCACCTGCAATTATCGACAGGCCCATTCCTCTCTTGCGATTGGCGACTCTACTGACCGCCTCTCCCATCACATAGCCCACTCCGGCGGCCAAAATCCCTGTCACAAAAGGGAAATGGCCGAATTCCATCCGCAGCACAGCCCCAACCAGTCCCAGAATTACCCCCAACACCACCGCCGCTGCGGACGTCAGCAAATACTGTGTCGCGCTCACGTCGAACACCGGTGATTTCCTCACCCGGGCGCAGTCGTTGCACCGGCTCCCTACGGGTGTCTGAATCATGCACCGCGGGCAGATGAACTTCCCGCACTTGCCGCAAGCCAGTCCCGTCTCCACGTTCCGGTGCGTAGCGCAGTAGTTAACGGCCCCCTGGTACTCCATATCCTCCTCAGCCCCCGGAATCCTTGCTGGAAGTGGGCTCCCGGCTTATCCACTCGTCCCGGTCATCCACGTCTCTGTCCCTCACCAGCCGGTTGAACAACACCTTGGTCCTGGAATAACCGGGAACGTTGGGCTTCCCGTTTGCCGTCAACCGCCTCATGACGATTATCCCAATCATACCAAAGCAGTACCACACCACCACCGTCGATTGCCCCAGCAGGAACGTCCACAGGGGCAGCAGGAGCAGCGACAACAACACCATCAAGGCGGACCGGCGTATGAAGTACCCCGGCAGTCCCACGGCAATGAATAGCCATAGCTGGTAGAACGCCATGCCCAGAAGTCCCCCCGCCGCTGTCCCGATGCCCCGCCCTCCCTGAAACTTCAGAAATATGGGCCAGTTGTGCCCCGAGATTGATAGCAGGCTTGCCGCCGCCAGCGCGGGTGTGCTGCGGTCGAAGCCCATCAGGAAGTTGGCGGTCCAGACGCCCGTCGGCCCATCCACCTGCACGTCCAGCAATAGAATCCCTACCCATATGGGTGACGCACCCTTGACGAAAATCTCGAAAATACCCAGTGGTATAAGCCATCGCTTGCCAACGTGCTCGAATACGTTGGAGCCGCCCACGTTGCCGCTGCCGTACTTGCGGATGTCGATGCCGCGGACCCACCGGCCGATGATATATGCCGTGGGTATGGACCCCACCAGGTAGGAATAGGCGAATAGCAGAGCCAGTTCCACGGCGCGGGGCCTCTCTCTGCCCTAGTCCTCCGTCGGGCTGGCGGCGCCGCGGGCGCGACGATCGTACAGCGCTTCCACCACCGCTTCCGGCGGTCCGGCGTTGCCGGGCAGAGTCTCGTTTGCCTGGCCGAGGGCGTGATAGTCGCTGCCCCCGCAGGCAAGCAGGTCGAAGCGCTTGGCGGTCTCCCCCAATTCCCTTACCGTCTTGGGCGGATAGTGCCCGTAATGGACCTCCATACCCGCAAGCCCCGCATCCTTCATCTGCGTCAGGTGCGACTCCAGGTTGTTCACGTAGGAGGGATGGGCCAGCACGGCAGCCCCCCCAACCCCGTTTATGATGCCGACGGCATCCACAGGGCTCAGCTTCTGCCGCTCCACGTAGGCAGGGCCGCCCCGCCCCAGGTAGAGGTCGAAGGCTTCCCGGATTCCGGGCACGTAGCCTTGCTCAACCATCGCCAGGGCAATGTGAGGACGTCCAACAGCCCCGTCTCCGGCAAAGTGCAGCACACGCTCCCACTCCACGGGCAGTCCCAGCTTCGCCAGTCTGTCAACCATTGCCTGTCCCCGGCCTACCCTGCCCTGCCGGAAACCCGCCAATACCCGCTGGAAGTCCGGGTTCTTCCAGTCCAGAAAATATCCCAGCACGTGGATCTCCGAGTCGCCCGCCTCCGTGCTCAGCTCAATGCCCGGAATCAGTTTCAGGTCAGGAAATTTCTCCTTGGCGACGAAGGCCTCCGCTAGTCCCTCCGTGGAGTCATGGTCTGTGATAGAGACGAACCGAAGTCCCCGCTCTCCTAGCAGGTTCACCAGCTCCGTCGGCGACAATCGCCCGTCGGAGGCTGTGGTGTGCATATGGAGGTCGACGGTAGCCAAGTCCTTCACTCCACCAGCCTGTCTACCCGCTCCACGTGGGAGGCCTTGCCTGTCTCATCGTCAATTTCCACCATCACGGAGTTGAAAGTCACCGGGCCTTTGGCCACGGAGAATCGCTGCGGTGTCTGGGTCAGAAATTTCTCCAGTACCACGTTGGGGTCCGTCCCAATAACCGAGTTGATCGGTCCAACCATCCCCAGGTCGGATACGAAGGCCGTCCCTTCCGGCATTATCCGGTTGTCCGCCGTGGGCACGTGGGTATGAGTCCCCACAACGGCACTCACTCGCCCGTCCAGAAACCAGCCAAGGGCCTGCTTTTCTGAGGTCGCTTCGGCGTGGAAGTCTACCAGCACAATCGTCTCCGGTGGCCCTCCAACCGCCGCAAGCACCCGTTCCGCCTCCCGGAAGGGACAGTCCAGCGGCTCCATGAATACTCGGCCCATCAGGTTCAAGGTTACCACGTTGCCCACCCTGAGGTGCCCTCTTCCGGGCACTCCCGGGGGAAAGTTGGAGGGTCTCACAATGGGCAGGTCTTCCTGCAGATGAGGGATGATCTCCTTCTTCTTCCAGATGTGGTTTCCGGTGGTCAGCACGTCCACGCCTGCCTGCAGAAGCTGCTGGGCCGTTTTGTAGGTGATGCCTAACCCTCCGGCGGAGTTCTCTCCGTTGCAAACCACTAGGTCCAGGCCGTACTCCTGGCGCAGCGAAGGCAACAGCCGTTGGACCGCCTTGCGGCCTGGACTGCCCATAACGTCGCCAATCATCAGCACGCGCACGGTGTACTACCAGTTCCTCTTGCTTCCTCTCCCATAATGGGAGAGGAGTGAGATGAGGGTGTCCGAGGTGGCGTAGGGGCCCCTCTGGCGATTGATGTAATCGGATCCAAAGACGGCAATTCTCCTATCGACGCTGAAGGATGCGCATGTCATGGCAGCTAATCGTCCAGTGCTCAGAACGGCTAGTGGGCAATCTCTATATTGCGGGTTTCCCGCACCACGGTCACCTTTATCTGACCGGGATAGATCAGATCCTCCTCCACCTTCTTCGCCACGTCCCGCGCAAGCACGGCGGCCTCGAAGTCGTCGATGTGTTCCGGCCTGACGATTATCCGCACCTCGCGGCCCGCCTGTATGGCGTAAGCTTTCTGCACTCCGTCGAAGCTGGTGGCAACGCCCTCCAAGGCCTCCAACCGCTGAATGTACTGCTCCAGGCTCTCCTTGCGTGCGCCCGGCCGGGCTGCGCTGATGGCGTCGGCGGCGGCTACGATGAGCGCCTCCACGGATCCGCGGTCATCCTCGTGGTGCTCCACAATGGCTCGGCGCACCTCGGCGTCTATGCCGTACTTCTCGGCAATGTCGTCGCCGATGTCCACGTGGCTTCCCTGCACTTCGTGGGTCATCGCTTTGCCGATGTCGTGCAGCAACCCGCCGGCCTTGGCGACTTCGATGTCCGCGCCCATTTCGGAGGCAATCATCCCCGCCAGCAGGGACACTTCCACCGAATGCTGGAGGATGTTCTCCCCGTAGCTGTAGCGGTACTTCAACCTGCCAAGCAGCTTCTTCAGTTCAGGACTTAGCCCCTTCACGTTGGCGTCGAAGGTCGCTTCCTCCCCGGACTTGTAGATGGTCTCTTCAACCTCCACCTGGGACTTGCGGACAATGTCCTCAATCCGGCTGGGGTGGATGCGCCCGTCCTGTATCAGCTTCTCCAGCGCAATCCGCGCGATCTCCCGGCGGATGGGGTCGAAGCAGGAGATAGTAATCATCTCCGGCGTGTCGTCTATCAGAATGTCCACGCCCATGGCGGCTTCCATGGCGCGGATGTTGCGGCCCTCGCGGCCGATCAGCCGTCCCTTCATCCCGTCGCTGGGCAGGGCCACTCGGGAGGTGCTTCTTTCTGAGACTACGTCTGAGGCAAGTCGTTGAATAGCCAGCGTAATTACCTTCCGGGCCTCGTCGTCCACCCGTTCCCGCATCTGCCGTTCCAACTCGTAGTAACGCTTGGCCAGATCGTGGTTCATCTCCTGTTCTGCCCGGTTCAGGACCACGCTGCGGGCCTCCTCGGAAGAGAGGCCGGCAATCCTTTCCAGCTGTTCAACCTGCTCCTTTTTCAGTACGTCCAGGCGGGCTTTGTCCTCTTCTAGGCCCGCCTCCTTGGTTGCAATGGCGGTTTCCCGCTTGTCCAGGGACTGACCCCGGTTCTCTAAGTTCTCTTCTCTGCGTCGATGGCGCTTCTCCTGCGTCCGCAGGTCGCGGCGTCTCTCTTTGATTTCCTCTTCAGCGCCCGACCGGAGCTTCAAGGCTGTTTCTCGCCCTTCTAGTATGAGTTTGCGCTTCTGCTCTTCTGCCTCCTCGATTATTTGCTGAGCTTCTAGCCTGGCGGCCTTGATGCCTTTGCCTGTCAGTGCTGAGAGGAAGGCGGTAATAAAGTTCGGCAAGATAGTCACCGTCCTTCCGAAAAACTAGACCCTACTATTCAGTTTTCGTATTTGATATGCAGGAATCCGAATTGCGTAATGATAGCCCTTGCGGAAACTGAGTGTCAAGAAATCGTTGCTTCACAATGGCTATTCTTCGTCTAGGCGTTGACCGCCAGCAGTTCCTTCCGCCTATGAAAAATCGCGATTCCAGGGACGAAGTTGCACGCCAACCGAGAATGAACGATCTGCCTGATATAAGCATCAGTACGCCCAGTTTAATGTTCTCAAAATGCTGTGCCGCAAGCGTCAGCCCGCAGCCCACCGGTTTAAACACGCTCATCTCCCCGGACCTGGAAGCGATACCCAGTCCCAATAAGATCGATGCAATCAGCCAACCCAAATGCGCACCACGCGACTCTCTATCGAAATTCTTCTAAGTCTGCTATTCCAGCGTTGCCTTCAAATGGTTGAGATGGCTGTAAGGGATTCTTTCTTCGTGCTGCAATCGTCCCACAACAATCCCCGGGGAAATTCCTTGTTCGTCAGCGAAAGTATAAACATCCCCGGAATCGAAGTGTCGAGCGTCCGAGAACCGTCTCCAGTCTCTTCGAGGAATCAGAAAATCAGCGGCCCACCGATTGGCTTGTTCCTCTTCCTTTGCGTCCTGATTGTCTTTCGTCCATACAAACACTCGGCGCTTTCCGTGGAGCAGTAAATGGGCGGCTTCGTGGAAGAGGCTGAACCAGAGCTGGTCGTCCCTCAGGTGACGTGCGGTCAATTGCATGAGAGCTTTTTGGGGCGAGATCCATCGAGAAACAGCGTGGAGTGAAGTCCTTGGTATAGGCTTTACGATGGTCAAGGCAACGCCCGCATCTTGGCATAATCGTCGCGCCTTATCGATGGATGTAGTTTCGCGGACCGCCGTCAGTTTCCTAATCTTGATTAACGCATTGATGAACGAGGCCTTGTCGAATGGCTGGGTGGATATCTTGTCTGCCTCAATCTCTCCCAATCGTAGCCATGTCGCAAGGGCGAAACGATTGCTTCTGAAGGAAGGAGAGTGTCGCAATGCTGCACTGGAAAGTAGCTTTCCACCATACGTTGCCTCCCAAACATCTACAGACCCCACCCCGAAGAATCTCAAGACTGCTCCAACCCTGTCTGCCTTCTTTGCTGAATCTGGAATAGCACCCCTTTTCATCAATTCACCTATAGGAAACTTTCTCGCCCAGACTGCCTGCTTTGCAGTTTCTTCTACCTCACTCTCACGTTGCAGGTGCAGTCGGTAGTCTGCCTCAATGCCGAGCCAGATCCGGGCGTCTATCCCCAACGCCTTCTCAAGCTGGACCGCCGTCGCCGGCTCCACAGGTGCTTTCCCCGACACTATCTCGCTGATCAGCTTGGGCGACCGGTTGCACCTTCTCGCCAACTCTGCTTGAGACATCTGCAATGCTTCCAGTTGTTCTTCAAGAACCTCTCCTGGCGGCACGGCATAGTCCGGTTGATATGCATATGTCGCTCTGGCCATAGCTTGCTTCCCTAGTGGTAGTCAACGACCTCCAAAACTATAATCGCGGTTACTCTCCCCCTGTCCAGCCCTCCGTCGTCTTTCGTCGGCAAAGGCTCGTGGTTAGGCGCGAATACAAGACTGTATGGCTGCCCGAGATCTACTGCGAATTGTCCTGCTCTGTTTCCGGTGAGTTGGTGAAGACGCGTAGGAGGAGTGGTAGGAACGCCAGTTAGATTGGGCGCATTCTTCAAGATTGCCATACGTGCCATTATCTTCCTTGCAACGGGATCACCGAACTTCTTTTGGAGTTCCCTTTTTGACTCAAAGGTCTTTTGATCCTTACGTCGGTTGAAGCGAATCTCCATAGTTGCCTACCATCCCTCAAATTCACCTCCATTTCTAAGCTGCGCATTCATTACTTGGTTCATTTTATTACTAATTAGGTAATAATTTTACAAAAGAATGACTCCTTAATCAAGGTCGTCTTGACAGAAGGGGAACCAAAATACCAAGCTACTCTTCTATCCTCAATTCCCCCTCTCCCTTGACACCCGCTTTCACCGTAAGATAGCATTTTCCTTTAATCCCACGCACTGGAGGGGAACAATTCCGGCCCTCTCAGAGGGTGGCCACCCGCGGGGATATAGCTCAATTGGGAGAGCGCGGCGTTCGCAATGCCGAGGTTGGGGGTTCGATTCCCCCTATCTCCACCACACGCCCCTGTAGCTCAGAGGATAGAGCGGTGGCTTCCTAAGCCGCGCGTCGGGGGTTCGAATCCCTCCAGGGGTGCCACAGGAGCGTAGCTCAGTCTGGCCAGAGCGCTGGTCTCCAAAACCAGTGGTCGGGGGTTCGAATCCTCCCGCTCCTGCCAATCATCAACAACCACCCTTCCTCCGGAGGCCGAACTCACAATCAACCTTCTCCCCTTTCGGCGCAGCAACCCTTTCTGATATAGTATTTACTGTCTGCCGTGCCGAGGTGGTGGAATTGGTAGACACGCAGTCTTGAGGGGGCTGTGGGCGAAAGCTCGTGTGGGTTCAAGTCCCGCCCTCGGCACCAAGGAGCTAGGCAAAAGGCGACGTAGCCAAGTGGTTAAGGCGGGGGTCTGCAAAACCCCTATTCGGCGGTTCGATTCCGCCCGTCGCCTCCAATTTCCTCCCTTCTGGATTGCCTGACCCTAGCGCTGGCGAAATCCACTTCCCGCAGCTACCCGCGTGGCAAATCACCAGGGACCTGCCAGGGAAAAAGAGCCGGGGTGGCGGAATGGTAGACGCGGCGGACTTAAAATCCGCTACCTTTATCGGTGTGTGGGTTCGAATCCCGCCCCCGGCACCAAGGCCCGCTCCATAGCGGCGCAGGCAGACAAAATCGACGAATCATCGGAGGGAGTTCATGGGTAAGGCCAACATGACAACGTTGAAGCGGTGGCTTCTCTGGTTTGTGCTTCCCGTGGCCCTCCTCTCCATAGTAATCGACTTCTCCCCCTGGCCCGGCGGTATCGAAACCCTCGTCTTCATCTGCCTCGTCGTCATCTGGGGCTTCTTCATCGCCCGCCCCCGGCTAGACGGATAGAAAGCTCCCCTCGCCCGCCTTCCTCATTAGCCCCCGAATCACCGTGCTATTGTTATTAAAATGAAAATAGCTATTGCCTTCTTCAAACCTCTTCTCCCGCCAAGGCGCGAGCCCATCTTCACCCCCTTTTTCCCCTTGATTGGGGAAGAGTGAAATGGGGGTGAAATAGGTGCCCAAGCGTTACTTCACCCTCCAGGAAGCCCGCAGCATGCTGCCCTGGCTTGCTGCGCAATTTGATAAACTCGATGCAGCCAGGGAAGAAGAAAACCGCCGACAGCAGGACACCATTGACGTCTACAGAAAGAGCCGCAGCAACGGCCACGGCGGCGTGGAAAAGCAGATTGCCGACTCCCAGAAGGCGGTGGAAGAGGCCATGACCAGGACCACCGACCTCGGTCGAGAGATTACGGACCGCGGCATCATCGTACGACATATACAGTCCGGCCTCGTCGACTTCCTGTCCCGTCGCGAAGGCAGGGAAATCTTCCTCTGCTGGGTCCGTGGAGAAGATGACATCAGATTCTGGCACGGCGTCAACGAGGGCTACGCCTCCCGCAAGCCCCTCTAGCGTCCACTCCCTTGCAAGCCAGTAAAAAACGCAATCCCCAATGACCATTAACAAAGTAGCACCCCTTGAGAAACTGGTGAAGGACTACGCCCTTGAGGTGGGATTCGACCTCGTAGGCATCGCTGCAGCCGACCCCTTTGAAGACCACAAGCGCGTAACCCTCCAACGTCTGCAGGACGGTCTTATGGACGGCTTGCCCTGGTTCAACGAGGCGCGTGTGGAGCGCGGCACAGACCCGCAACAGCTTCTCCCCGGCGCCCGCAGCGTCATTTCCGTGGCCCTGAGCTACTACCTCCCTGCCAACGGCTCGCCCCGAACCCTTGAAGGCCAAGTGGCCCGCTACGCTTGGGGCGACGACTATCACAAGGTGATGAAGAAGCGACTCAGGCTCTACGTCCGCGGCCTTTCGGAACGTCTCGGCCGGGACATCAAGGCACGTTGGTACGTTGACGACGGGCCTATGCTGGACAGGGCCGCCGCCCAGCGCGCAGGCGTCGGCTGGTTCGGCAAGAACACCAACATCCTCACCTCCAGCCACGGCTCCTGGGTCTTCCTCGGCCAGGTGGTGACGGACCTGGAGCTGAAGCCCGACTTGGATCTCAAGAAAAACTGCGGCTCATGCACCCTCTGTCTGCGGGCCTGTCCCACCGGCGCATTGCCCGCCCCTTACGTCATCGACAACCAGCGGTGCATCTCCCACCAGACCATCGAAAACCGTGGCGACATCCCCCTCGACATCCGCTCCCTCATGTCCGATTGGGTCTTCGGCTGCGACATCTGTCAGGACGTTTGCCCCGTCAACGTCAAAGCCCTCTACACCCGGGAGCAGGCCTTCAAAAAGAAGCGCTTCACCACCCTGCAACTGTTGGAAATGCTTGATGTGACCGACGACGAGTTTCGCCAACGCTTCTCCGGCAGCCCCCTTAAGCGCGCCAAGCTTGCAGGTCTCAAACGCAACGCCTGCGTCGCCCTCGGGAACTCTGGCGACCCCTCCGCAGTCCCGGCCCTGTGCCGCGTCCTCGCAGATGACGAACCCCTGGTTCGCCGCCATGCTGCGTGGGCCTTGGGCAGGCTTGGCGGCCCAGACGCTCGGGAGGCACTCCAACGCACACTTCCATCTGAGTGTGACGAAGCAACCCGCCTCGAAATCAAGACCGCCCTCGCCAGCCTGATAGGGACGAACTCAGAAACCCACACTACACAGCCGGTGGGGGTGGAGAACTCAAATATCCCTTCTCCCATCAAGGGGGAAGGTTAGGCCTGTCCTGAGTTTGTCGAAGGGGTAGGGGTTCCTGGGTGGGGCTGTACAGACTCCCAAATGTCTACTCAATTGGAATGGGCGAACTGCCCATCCCACTCAAACCAGTCCCAAAACTTCCGCAATGCACGAAATCCGCTGTCCCTCCCAACCCTGACGATCTCCGTCTTCCTGATCATACGGCGCGCGCATCAACACCGCCGTCATCCCCACCCGCTCCGCACCGCTGAGCTCCCCGTCGCTGCCGTCCCCGACGTACAGGCAGTCCCTGGCGTCGACTCCCAACCTTCCCGCCGCCAGCGCATAGATCCGTGGGTCTGGCTTAGCCATGCCTACTTCGGAAGACAGCACGGCCACCTCAAACAACGAAGCGAATGGAGTCGAGTCCCACAACTGGGAAACCTCCTCCGTGCAGTTGCTGATCAGACCAACTTTGTACCCTCGGTTCCTCAGCGCCGTGTGCGTTTCGACCACTCCCGGGCGGAGAACTATCGCGTCCTGAGAGAATCTCTGTCGTAGTCTGGCACTCGCCCTTATTCGTTCATCGCTGGGATTCACACCTAGTCTTCCGCATATGTGCATCAGGGCCGCCTCCATGGAAGAGAAGCTGCCGGTCATGAGCCCATGCAGAGCGTTCGCCCATTCTCTGGCCAGTTCGTCCCTGCCAATGCCGAGGGTATCCGCCATTTCGTCCCTATTCTCATGATAGTTCGGCAGATCAATCAAAGTGCCAAAAAGGTCGAAAATCACCGCCTTGTACGCCTTCACACCTAGCCGCTTTCCCCTCCCCCATACTCCTTCTGCTCCTTGCGCTTGTTCAGCGCCTTGTTCAGGTCGTACTTCAGGTCGCGAATCAAAAAGCCCAGCCCCGTCAGGAAATTCGCAATCAGCACAACAAGGGCGGGGACGAATGTCGTTACGAAGATGTAAAGAAGTATCCAGCCGATATTTTCTAGGACTTCCATTTAGGCATTCTACTCCCATTGCCTATGAGGGTAAAGAACGTGAACATCGACTTGCCACCCTCCTTAAATTCACAGCGGGACGACACAGCTCTCCTCACCCGTTTCCCCGCGAAAGCGGGAATCCAGCTTCTCCCCGGCCACGATCCTGCCTTGCTACGTTCCTTACCCCAACCTATAATGGCCCTGATTAAAGGGTTATTACCCTTATCTACGTACGGAGGGGTGTTCTCGGATGGGCGATAGATTGGCTGGCAAAGTTGCAATCCTGGCCGGTGGGGCCACGGGCATGGGGCGCGCCACAGCCGTCCTGTTCGCCGAAGAGGGCGCGAAGGTCATGATAGCCGACCGAAACATGACAGGCGCCAACGAAACCCTCGCCATGGTCAAGAAGATAACCCCGGACGCGGACGTGGTCGCTGTCGATGTTTCCAAATGGGACCAGGTCCAGAACATGGTCGACACCACCGTCGAACGATTCGGCAGGGTCGACGTTCTCGTGAACCTCGCCGCCATCCTCATGCTCACCCCGCCTCTCGTGGACATCGAGGAGCGCCAGTGGGACCTAATCATGGATACCAACCTCAAGGGCACCTTCTTCACCTGCAAGGCCGCTATACCGGAAATGCTCAAGAACGACGGTGGCGGGTCAATTGTCAACATCTCCTCCTCGGCGGGACTCGATGCCTGGACTCGTTCCCTGCCCTACAACATCAGCAAGGTCGGCGTCATCCACCTCACCTCCGTCATTTCCGGCCAGTACACGTCCAAGGGCATCCGCGTCAACTGCGTCGTCCCCGGCCCCGTTGACACCCCCCAGGCCAGGGGCAGCACCCAGAGTGCCCAGACCCTTGAAGAGGCCGCCCTTGAACATCCCATGGGCCGCATCGGCCGCCCGGAGGAAATTGCCAACGCCATCCTCTTCCTGGCCTCCGACGAAGCCTCGTTCGTCAGCGGCGCCACCTACGTCGTGGATGGCGGCGCCCGGAGCGCATACGGCAGGAGATAGGCCGCGCACACATCACTCGCAGAAGGAAATTGACATGGACAAGCTGAAGGAAATTGCCAAGCGGGCCGTGGAGGACTACGGGTTCCGCCAGATTGCCCAGTGGAGCCCCGACGACCTGGTTGACCAGTGGGACCTATCTCCCGATGAAGCCCAGGTCCTGAAAGGCCCATTGAAGGAGCAGATTGACCAGCTTCCCATACCCGTGGAACCCGTTGACTACGAGACCGTCGAAGGACGCCTTAACGCTCTCATCGAAGAATCCCTCAGCTAGGCGTTTACATGGACGGTAGACTGCAGAACAAAGTCGCCCTCATAACCGGCGGGGCCTCCGGCATCGGACGCGCCGCTGCCCTCCGATTCGCCCAGGAAGGCGCGAAGGTCATGATAGCCGACCGCAACTCTGCCCTCTCGGCCCAAACCCTCGAAGAACTTCGCAACATCACCCCACACGCCGCCTCCGTGCCCGTCGACGTCTCCAAGACTGACCAGGTCCAACACGTGGTCGATGAAACGACGGCCCGCTTCGGCGGCCTGGACGTCCTCGTCAATGCCGCCGGCGTCCTCCTCCTGTCGCCCCCCTTGGCCGAGATCGACGAGCGCGACTGGGACCTGATGATGAACACCAACCTGCGCGGCCTCTTCCTCTGCTGCAAAGCCGCCATCCCCGTCATGGAGCGAGGCGGCGGCGGGTCCATCGTCAACATCTCTTCCATGGCCGGCATCTCCGCCTACGCCCGCTCCCTTCCTTACGCCGTCAGCAAGGCAGGGGTCATCCACTTCACGCTAGGCGCCGCCAGCCAGTACACCTCGAAGGGCATCCGCATCAACTGCATCGCCCCCGGCACTGTCGACACTCCCCAGGCCAGGGGCAGCAGCGGCAGCGCCGATGCTTTGCGGAAAATTGCCGAGACTCACCCCATGGGCCGCATCGGACGACCTGAAGACATCGCCGACACCATCCTCTTTCTCTCCTCCGACGAAGCCTCCTACATCAGCGGCGAAACCATCATCGTCGACGGCGGCTCCCGCACCCTCCCCCCAAACATCTAACAGCAGCAAACCGAGGCCAAACTTACGCCGTTAGCCGCGTTACGTTCCGAGGGGAAACCTGCGTGACAGACTAAGAGGGCGTCTAAAAAGCATTTGAGTGTGCTAAGCGGCGGAGCATGAGGCCAGTCATGGCGGCGTAAACCCATGCTTCTGTAGTCTGAGGCAATTCCTCATAGTCCTTGCTCAGGCGGCG
>DAOUKX010000051.1:0-8056 GCA_034420855.1 Dehalococcoidia bacterium | reverse complement strand
GCCCACCACCCCTGTCCACGCCGCCGGAATCCGCACCGAGCCGCCCGTGTCCGACCCTATCGACACCAACCCCATCGACGCTGCGACTGCCAGCCCGGAACCCGCGCTCGAGTGCCCCGGTGACCGGCTCACATCCCACGGATTGAAGCACGTAACCGCCACGTCGCGCCGGAAGTGACAGTTCACCTTGCCCACGAGAATTCCACCCACCGCCTCCATCAGCTCGTGCACCCGCGCGCTTGTCTCCGGCACGTAGTCTGAATGACTCAGGTAGCCGTAGGTGGTGCGAATCCCCGCCGTGTCTATCAGGTCCTTCAGGGTGTAAGGAATGCCGTGCAGCGGCCCCCGATAGTCACCCCGCCGAATCTCATCCTCCGCCTCCCGCGCCCGCTCCAAGGCATACTCCGCCGTAACCGTCGTAAACCCCTTCAACGGTCCATCCAGCCGATCGATTCGCTTCAGCGTCGCCTCCGTCAACTCCACCGGTGAAAGCTCCCCCGACTCCAGCAGCCCCGCAAACCCTGCAACCGTACCGTTCGCCAAATCCAGTCTGCTCATGCCAACCCCCCATTACAGATGCTCTCTTCCCCTAAGCTAAAGTTTGACGCCCATCCCGTCAACGCCACTCCTAAAGCGGGGCCCACTCTTCCTCTCTCCCCCTATCCTTCCGCCCGCCTCCACAGAATTGACAACCTCCCCTCTTTGGGGTGAAATTGCCTCATGGAGGAGGTGATCCTTTGGAGCAAGAGCAGAAAGAAGACCAGGAAAGAATCTACAAGGCTCTGACGTCCACCGTCACCGAAATTCAGCGGGAACACGTCAGGCTGAAGAAGTCTCTTTCCAGCATGAAGGAAGACCAGGCCCAGCTTCGGGAGCTCATAGGACAGGTCAAGCAGCTGCAGGAAGAACTGCGGGAGACCATGTTTGGCGTCCACCAGGACCACACCCAGGCCGCGGCTGGAGTGCTGGAGCTGCAAAGGTATTGCGTCCAGGTGGACGAGAGGTTGGGCCGGCTGGAACACAGCCAGGCGGCTATCAAGACTCTAGTGGATGCTCTCGGCCAGCCTGAATCAGACCCGGACGCCGAACAGCCCAAGTGGAAGTTCTGGACCTAGTTCCACACCTCGGCCAACCCCTCTCAATCCCTAAAGCACCTCCCTCGCAAAGGCCAGCATCCCCGCGTTGAACTTCTCCTTCTCCGTCCACGGCAGCAGATGACCGCTGTGCTCGAAGAACACTTCCCGTGAATTTTTCAGGCTCCCCAGAAGCAGCCTCGCCGTCGGCTCGTCGATAACCCCATATTTCGCCCAGAATACCCTGCTCGGCGTCTCCATCGTCTTCAACACCGGGCGAAAATCCGCAAAGTACGATTCCCACGCCGCCGCTCGGTGTGTCGCCGTCGGCGTCTTCATGCACTCGTAGGACATCCAGTCAATCAACTCGTCGGAGACATTCGCTTCCGGCCCGAAGTAGTCCACCACCGCCTTCCGATGGTCTTCTAACCGGCGATGCTTTATCGCATCCAGCTTCTCCAGCAGTCCGTCTAGACCCTGAAACCGGTACGGTCGCTGGTCCACGTCCGCAAACCCCGCCATCCTATCCTCACCGTAAAGTTCCACGTATCTCCACAGTATTGCGCTGCCCATGGACCACCCCGCTGCAACCACCCTTTCCAGATCCAAACTCTCCAGCATGAACCGGAAGTCGTGAGCGTACTGCGTCAGGGTGAGGCCCTCGTCCGTCTTGCCCGATTCCCCCCGCCCCCGAACGTCCATCGAAACCACCCTTATCTCCTCCGACATAGGGCCGATATTCTTCTGCCAGAACTTCGTGTTGAACGGCTCCGCATGAATCAGGAATATCGCCCTGTTTTCCCTCGGCCCCTCATCCTCATAGTAGAGGGGCACTCCGTCCGGCGTTACAAGGTAAGGCATAATTGTCCTCCAATTACTTCAGTTTACGAAGGTGCCCGATGCCATCAGTCCTCGTGGCCCCGCTCGATCGACAGCTTCAGCCTGCGGTACTCCGATGCGATCTCCGCCCCCAGTATCAGAATGAATGCGGAGAAGTACGCCCAGACCATCAGCACCACCACCGATGCCACGCTCCCGTATAGTTCACTGTAGTCCGCAAAGTTGTCCAGGTACCAGATGAACAGGTGCTTCCCTGCCTCGAATAGCACGGCTGCAATCACCGCGCCCAGCCACATGTACCTCCAATACGTCTTCGTGTTGGGCAGGAACTTGTATATGACCGCGAAGATAAGGAAGTTCACCAGCAGCACCGGGATCTCCATTAGAATTGCCATCCCCCAGCCCCCCAGATAATCCTCCAATGGGGCCCCTCCCACCGTGTAGGAAGTCGCCAATCGGAACAGCGCCGTAGTACTCACAGAGAGGAAGAAAAGCAGCGAGACTCCGGCGGCCATCAAAAGCTGTCTGGGTTTGTTCTTATAGAATGGCGGGTCCTTCTTCACGTCCCACGCCCGGTTCACCGCTCGGGTAATGCCCCCGAAGACTGCGCTTCCCGCCCACAACAGGCTCAAGAATGAAACAATCCCGAAGGCGGCGTTATATCTCGCCAGGCTGGCCAGGGTGTCCCTCACGAAGGCCTCCGAGCCGGGAAGATATTCCACGACAAACGTTATCACCTGTTCCTGCCTGTCTGGGGAGTT
Source organism: Dehalococcoidia bacterium (assembly GCA_034420855.1). Classification (GTDB taxonomy): domain Bacteria; phylum Chloroflexota; class Dehalococcoidia; order Lucifugimonadales; genus JAPULR01. The sequence continues at coordinate 5,382 of DAOUKX010000051.1, read as the reverse complement.
GGCCAGTGTGCTGATGATTGTGCTCAACCCCAGCACTAAGGGAAACAAGGAGAGCACTGCATAGTAGCTCACGCTGGCCGCCATGTGCGTAGCGTCGTCGTCACCCAATTCCTGGATAACCCGCACCGTCAGCCTGGCTACCGTGCTTCTTCCCAGCCTGGTCGAGCTCAGTTCCCGCTTCAGCCTGTCAGCCCCTGCCCCAAAGACTTCGGCCACCAGTTGAAACCTCTGGATTATCCGCCGTAACCGGTTTGTCGCCGGTGCCGGTGCCAGTCTTTTTCTAGGATTCATCTGCCATTGCGCCCTTATGATTCCACGGCCTGATGACTGAAGTAAGCGCCATTCAAATGACTCTAATTCTCAACAGAAGGGGCCAGCCGCCGACCGTTCCCGCGACTGGCCCCAGGTTATTCCCTGAAGTTTACGGGCTTCCGCCCGGAGTGGCTCTAAGCCTTATCTCCGCCCTGGTTGAACGGTGCCTTCACCACCACTGCCACTCCGCTGATGGTGCCGGTGACGGCGTCCCGCACCGTCCGGCCGGCGGAATCGCTGATTGAGCTTGCCGCTTCCACGGCGCCCGTAGCCGCAGCCGATGCCGCGTCCTCCGCCTTGACACTGACGGACTTCGCGCTGTCTATGGCTCCTTCAACCGCGCCGCGGGCCGTCGCCGCCAGGTCTCCGCCAACGTCGGACGTTCCCTGAATCACACCCCGTGCGCTGTTGGAAACCGCCGAAGTCACGCTTTCGCCGATCTCCTCGGCCCCGTTGGCGCTGCCGACTACTACCGCCTTGGCCGTATCGATCACATCCGCGCCCACCTCGCTAGTAGCCTTGATGGCTCCGCGGGCTACGCTCGATGCTGCATCCTCCAGGCCGACTGCAACGGACTTGCTGGTGCTGATGGCACCCTCGGCGGCGCTCCTCGCCACTCCGGCCACGTCGCCACCCACGTCCGATGCGCCCCGAATCAGTCCCTGGGCGCTGTTGGAGATTGCCGATGTTGCGCTCCCGCCTATCTCCTCCGCTCCGTTGACGCTGCCCACAACTACCGACTTCGCCGTGCTCCCCAAGTCGCTCCCCACCTCGTGGGTAGCCTTGATGGCCCCGCTGGCCACCTCTTGAGCAGCCTCTTCTAGGCTCACGGCAACGGTTTTGCTGGTTGTGATTGCTCCTTCGGCGGCGCTTCGGGCTACCCCCGCCACGTCGCCGCCAACTTCAGACGTGCCCTTGATCAGCCCTCGGGCGCTGTTTGTGATTGCCGATGTTGCGCTTCCGCCTATCTCCTCCGCTCCGTTGACGCTGCCCACAACCACCGACTTTGCAGTAGTTGTCAGCTCGCTTCCCACCTCGTGGGCCCCTCGGATGGCGCCGCGGGAGACCTCCGTAGCAGCGTCCTCCAGGCTCACGGACAGCGACTTCGTCGTCGCGATGGCGCCCTCTGCAGCGCCTCGACCGGCCTCAGCAACGTCCCCGCCTACTTCACGGGTGCCCTTGATGGCCGCTCGTACCGTGTCGCTCAGCGTTCCGGCCGTAACCGTCGTAACCTCTCCCACTCCCTGAATGGTGCCGATGACAGCACCCTTGGCTGCCCCGGCCACGTCACCGCCGACTTCGACGACTCCGTGAATCACTCCGCCAATAACGTCGGTGACCGCGCCGGTCGCCTCACTGCTGATATCACGGACGCCTTGAAGCGCCTTGACCGTGTTCTCCCTTGTCGTGTCGATAGTCGCCCCAACCACGTCTCCCACACCCCGAATGGTCCCAACAATACTATTCCTGACGATGTTTCCCAGATTGCCCAGCGGCATCTTTCCCTCCTGTTTCCACGCTTCGAACTACACTAATTTTATCACACGTAGAACCATTGCCAATTTCCACTCTCGGTGCCCTCGCGCGTGCGGGGCCCCACCCCCCTCCGCTCACCCTGAGCCTGTCGAAGGGTCGATCTCCCGATCCCCGGTAGAAGCGGCTCGCGAGCCGCCCGCCCCTCTACTCGCGCCCAACCCCAAACCACAACGACTTCACCCTCCCTTCTTCACCCTTCCCCCTTTGACGAGGGAAGGTTTGGCCTGTCCTGAGCTTGTCGAAGGGGTGAGGGTAATCGGGGTGACGGATGGGGCTTATAGGTGGGTTACGCAAAGCTCTCCGAAGCTAGGAATCCACTCGTGGCCCACGTCTGACTATCCCTCATGGTTGGCCTGCTTCCTCCCCATTCCTCTCTACCAATTCTAGCCCTCCCTTTCCACACTATTACTTGCTGGCCCTGCCCCCGTGCTCCTTCAGCAACTCCCGAATCTTGGCTCGGTTCTCAATAAACGTCTCCACGTCATCCTTCCCCACAAACGGGTTCTGCACGCTCGCCCCAACCAACGGTGTGCTGCCGTTCACATCCTGTGCGTTTGCGTCCGCTCCTTCCTCCAGCAGCAGTTTGGCCATGTCGTACAACCCCCAGAATGCGGCCCATATCAACGGCGTACCCTGAAATTCGTCCTTGGCCTTAATCTCAATCTTTGCCCCCTTGTCCAGCAGCAGCTTTACAATCTCCCCGTTATCCTTCAACACCGCCAGATGCAACGCCGATGCCCCTGAGAATGGAAACCCCTCCGGAATGTACACCAGGTTCGGGTCCGTACCAAAATCCAAGTGTTGCTGTACAATCTGAACGTTCTCAAACTCAATAGCCTGCAGCAGCGTAATATCCGGCTGCACCTTCTCGTCAGGCGTCGAAGGAGCGTCGGAACCCCCGCAGCCCGCCACGCCCAGCGCCGCCAGTATCATACAAGCAAGTATCGCCTCAATTCTCAATTTCTTACCCTGCCTTCATCATTCTGCCGCACCAGAGTATATCACCGGACGTCCTCAACCATTGAAAGACCAACCGACTCCCCCTATCATCATCCCCAATCTTCTCATCGGTGATAACGATGCTCCCAGCCCTTACCAGAATCTTCGCCCTTCTCATCCTGTCCCTTACCATCGCCATCATCATTGCGTGCGGCGACGACTCAGACTCGGGCTCGCCCCGAGACCATCTGAAAATCGGCTTGGTGTTGAACTTCACCGACTCGCCTGAGGCTTCCCAGGCCCGCCAGAAGGCCTTCGACTTCGCCATCAAACAGCTGAACGAAGCCGGTGGCATCCTCGGCCGACCCGTCGAAGGTTTCGCCGTCGACGCCACCAGCGATCCCGATGTGGCCCTGGCACGGGTTCTCCTTCTCGTCAACGCCGCCCGTGTCCAAGCCATCGTCGGCCCCAACGCCAGCTCCGCCTCCCTCCCCGTCGCCCGGCAAGTCTCCGGTCCCAGGCAAATCCCCACCATCAGCCCATCAGCCACCTCTCCCCTCCTCTCCACCGTCGAAGATAATGATTTCTTCTTCCGCACCGCCCTCTCCGACAACGCCCAGGGGCCCGTCCTAGCCCAGGTAAACCGCGACTTGGGCTTCGACAACGTCGGCCTCATCTACCAGAACGACGCTTGGGGTCAGGGTCTCGCTCAGACCTTCCAGGACGCCTGGACCGGCCAGGTCCGCGCCGTCTCCGTCGAACTGGATCAGGACTCCTTCCTGCCCCAGCTTCAGGAAAGCGCCACCGACAACCCCCAGTCCCTCGTAGTCATCGCCTTCGAGTCCGTCGCCCTCCCCCTCGTCAAGGAAGCCGTTGACAGCGGTCTCTACGGCAATTTCACCTTCGGCGACGCCGCCAAGCGGTTCAGCCTCGTAAAATTCGTCGGCGCAGAACACCTCGCCGGAATGCACGGAACCGCCGGCGCACCCGCCCCTGAAAACGACGCTTCCCGAATCTGGGAACAGGCCTTCATTGAAGAGTACGGCAGCCTTCCCCGTCTGCCATACACAAGGGAGACCTACGACGCAGTCATGGCAATCGCCTTTGCAGCCCAGGCTGCAGGCAGCCTTCATGGAGCCGAAATCCGCGACCACCTCCGCCAAATCGGCTCCCCACCGGGCCAGCTAGTCCAAGCTACTCTCGACGGCATCGCGGAAGCCCTCGAACTCCTTAGCAATGGGGAAGAAATCAACTACGAAGGGGTCGCCGTCTCCGCCGACTGGGACAGCAACGGAGACCTCAGTCGAGGCTACATAGGCGTCTGGCGCTTCACCCCCAACGCTGACATCGAAGAAGTCAAGACCGTCCTCTTCGAATTCTAACCCCCTCCACTCCCGCCATTCCCGCGTAGGCGGAAATCCATCCCTCCACATTTCATCCCAACCGCAGCACACTCCCACCTTTCATCCTGAGTGTAGCTTAGCCCCTCACATGTCATTCCGAGCGCAGCGAAGCGGAGTCTAGGAATCTCGCCGCCTCCTATCCCACGCCCTTCCCCGCAAAACTTGCCGTCACGCAGTGACCCTTAGCTCTTCTTCTTTCGCCTGCTCGCCGACCGCTCCTTACGCGGCCGACGCGACGCCTCGTACACCGCAATCCAGTCCTCCAACGGTGTCTTTCCCACAGCCTCCCCAATCAGCTCCAGAGGCAGGTCCTCAAGTTTCTTGAACCGCACGCAGGACTTCCCCATGTTCATCCGCTTTCCCGTCGCCTTGTAGCTGTCCACAAACCACTTCTGCGTCTCCTGGCTGGCGTAGATGTTCATAAGATGCACCGACACGTAGTTCTTCTCCGACGCTATCGCCGCGTACATTAGCGGATGCCCATTATACGTCTTGGGCACGACGGACAAGGGCACAACGTAGGCAATCATCCCGAAGTCCATCACTTCTTCGTACCCTTCGGGAAGATTCTTCAGCACCACCTCCCGCACCGTCGAAACCCACTCCCGCCGCTCCTCACTCAACCCGGAAATATATTCCTCAACCGTCGCCGCATCACTTTGCATAGGAAGACCTCCTGAGCCACGCCTCTTTGTCTGCTCTGATTATGCCTGTCAGGAAAGGGGCGGCACAACCATTTGACAAACGGGACCGTTGGCGCGACTGAGCTTCAGATCGAGGGTCGCCAATGGACAATTCAGCGGCTCAGCCAGTGCAACATACCACGCGTCGTAGCTCGTCAGGTTGCTCCGCAACTCCCAGACACGCCGCGCGAAGGGGCCGAAGGGATACATTTCTATCTCCATACGAAGCAAGCCTGCGTGGGCGGAGATTGCTTCATCGTGTGATATTTTGCGCCTCTGCTCCATGCGCCGCAAAACTTCGGTAGCCTCTACCAAAGCCAACTCCGGCGCAACCAAGCTGTCATTGAAGAGCGTGGAACGCGCCCATCGACCCTTGCTCCCAGGGTCCACCAGCGCCGCTACGAGTGCGGACGCGTCGGCAACCCAGGTCACCTGCGGCCTTCGTCGCCCGCCCGCAGTATGTCCTCCGCCGTCACCCTTGTTTTGGATGAGGCCAGCCGCGCGCGAGT
>DAOUKX010000050.1:0-3079 GCA_034420855.1 Dehalococcoidia bacterium | reverse complement strand
CTTACAGTAAAGAGGATCAATGCACTTGCAAAGCCAGGAAGATTCGGTGACGGAGGCGGTCTTTACCTTGAGATACCCAAGGGTGGAACGAAGTCGTGGATTCAGAGAATAACAATAGACGGACGGCGTAGAGACATCGGCTTGGGAGGTTTTCCTACTGTGAGCCTCGCCATGGCCCGTCAAAGAGCAGCAAGCAATCGGACCGCTGTTGCTGACGGACGAGACCCGGTGGCAGAGAGACGCAAGTCCAAGAGGGTACCTTCGTTTCAGGAGGTGAGTGAATCATACTTGCTGGCGAACGCTCCTCGTTGGAAAAGCGGGAAGACCGCAATTAACTGGCGGGGGCAGATGGAAAAATACGCCTTTCCGGCGTTTGGGAATATTAGCATTGACCGTGTGGGTCGGATTGACGTGCTGGGCATATTAACTCCGATCTGGACCTCCAAACCATCGGCCGCCAGGAAGCTGCGCCAACACCTCAGGGCCGTCTTCGCCTTCGCAATGGCCCACGGCTACGTGGGGTTCAACCCTGCTGGCGAGATCATCGATGCCGCGCTCCCGCCCATGCCTGCGGTCAAGAGCCACTTCCGCGCTCTCCCCTACCAGGAGGTGGGAGTTGCCCTCAGAATGGTGGAGGCGTCTTCCTCGTCCCTCTCGTCCCGGTTGTGTTTCAAGTTCTTGGTGTTGACGGCGGCGAGGAGCGGGGAGGCCAGGGGAGCCACCTGGGACGAGATCGACCTGCACAATGCTGTATGGACGATACCGGGCAACAGGATGAAGGCGGGTGTCGAGCATCGCGTGCCCCTCGTTGACGCTGCCTTGGAAGTATTGGAAACGGCACAACTGCTCGATGACGGTAGCAATCTGGTCTTTCCCTCGTTGATGAAGCCTCGCCACCCGTTGAGCGACATGACGCTGACGAAACTTCTCCGGGACCTTGGTTTGGCGGAACACGCCACGGTCCACGGGTTCAGGACCTCCTTCAAGACATGGTGTATGGAGCAGACGGATACCCCCTGGGCCGTCGGAGAGGCCGCCCTTGCTCACACCATAGGCAACAGTACCGAGGCCGCTTATGCACGCTCAGACCTGTTCAAGAAGCGAAGGGAGGTGATGCAGCGGTGGGCAGACTACCTGCTTGGTTGAACCGATGACTGCGATAAACCTGGCGATGACAACGCTGTACTAGCTGAATTCACTCCTCGCCACTGGCCGCGACTCGATCCAAGCCGTAATGTCGCTTACCTTCCATCTCACGGCAGTGGGACCGACTCTTACAGGCCGAGGAAATGCTCCCTCCTGCATCAGCCGATAGATTGAAGATCGACTCATGCTCGTCCATCTCTCAACTTCTCGCCGTCTAATTGGTCTGTCTTGCATTTTGTTTACCTCCTGATGAATGAGAATTGTTACAGTCAATAGCCGGTTTTTCCAAAAGCAGAAACAACACGGAATTCACCTCCAACACAGGGTGTCGTGAGCCCCTTCAACCACCGCTTCAGCCATCATTGCTGGCGATACGACAAATGCGGACAATATAGGTCGTCCAATCATGTTGACTATCAGGCCGCGTCCGCTTCTCATGCTGGCCACCTCACTGGCAAGAACCCTCCTGTGCCTGCACTGAGTTTGGCGGCCCCGAATACGTTATCCAAGGCCTCATAGCGGGGGGTGTGGATACCCCCGGCGCGCGCACGCCCCCCTTTGAGGCATGGGAATCGGGCGGAAATCCGCGATGTCATGGCCGTGTACAGGAAAAGCAGAGAGTTGTCTCGAGGGAGCTGCCTTCTTTCCACGGCTGAATCAGGGCCATTGGCCCACTACAGGCCCATCGGAGGAATCAATTGCAGTCCACAGCAGGTTCTGGCAACAGTTCCCACCCACAGCTTTGGAAGTTCCCTTGGAGGGAAATGGAAAGTGAGGGTTCGATAGAGTGGGACTAATTGAAGCACCGGACGGGTCTGGAGAGTATGCTGTAGGAGAATCTCGAGGTGTTGCTCCACGACCTGCTCAGAATACCCGGATCTGTGGAGACGGCGAAGAAGCTGGGCGTCAACTACGAGACCGTGTCAAGGCGCGTGAAGTCAGGCGGGCCCTGACGGACTGATTGGTCTCCCCAGGGAATAGAGATTCCGTACCACGGGAGGAATTGCATGCCTCTGAGGCGATAGCGAAAGTTGTCGGTGCACCTTGGGAAATTACACGGAGGCAGCTTCGCTGATGGGGAAAGCTGTCGCGGCGTCGTTTTCGTTTGACTCTCAGCAATGCTAGTCATACACTTAGCTAAACGGATGTAAGAGGTGGTCGATATGGTTACTGTAAACGTGCATGAAGCGAAGACGAACCTTTCGCGCCTGTTGAAACAGGTGGAGGCGGGTGAGGAGGTCATCATCGCCCGCAACGGGACGCCGGTGGCTCGATTGGTGGGCGAAAAGAAGCGGGGCAAGCGGAAGCCCGGCTCATTGAAGGGGAACAGGGTGTGGGAGGAGCTAAGCGATCTTGTCATGCAGCCGTTGCAGGAGGATGAGTTGGCTATGTGGGAGGGAAAGGGATAGCCTATGCGCCTTCTCCTGGATACTCACGCTTTTCTCTGGTGGATTATCAACGACAGGCGGCTGTCGCAGACCGCAAGACGGGCGATAGCGGACGATGACAACGACGTACTTGTTAGTGCGGCATCTGCTTGGGAGATGGCAACCAAGCATCGAATCGGCAAATTACCGGAGGCGGAATCTCTAGTTGGCAATATCGTCGAGGTGGTGGCCGACCAGGGCTTCGAGGGGTTGTCCGTGACCGTTGAAGATGCGGCGCGAGCGGGAGTGCTTCCGGGGCCGCTCCGGGATCCCTTCGACCGAATGCTAATTGCACAGGCTTTGTCACGGGATCTTGTGGTCATTTCTAACGAGCCCATTTTTGACCGGTACGACGTGCGCAGAGTTTGGTAGGGGATGGTGTTTCTGCAACCATCCTAGAAGTCTGGCCGAAAAGTGGTATAGAGGGACTATACTGTAGGAAATGGATGAAGTGGGAGAGAAGTGATGCTGGGAGAGCGATCTGATCAGAGAGGCTTATGGGAGGC
>DAOUKX010000049.1:0-4313 GCA_034420855.1 Dehalococcoidia bacterium | reverse complement strand
CCCGCAAGACTGTCGCCGGTCGCGGACGCCGCACTGGAATGAAGAAGTAAATCAGAGGTTATCGATAGATGCCAAGACAGAGAAGCCGAAGACGCGACAAGCGCGTCCCCCCCAATGGCCGTGCCTATATCCGCGCCACCTTTAACAACACCCAGGTCACCCTGACCGACGTTCAGGGCAACACCATCGGCTGGTCCACCGCGGGCACCAGCGGATTCAAGGGCTCCCGCAAGGGCACCGCCTTCGCTGCCCAACGCGCGGCGGAACAGGCCGCCAAGAAGGCCCTCGACCAGGGCCTCCAGAGAGTGGACGTTTTCGTCAAAGGCCCCGGTGCGGGCAGAGAGGCCGCCATCCGCTCCCTGCAGGCCGCCGGACTGCACATCACCAGCATCCGCGACGTTACTCCCATCCCCCACAACGGCTGCAGACCCCCCAAGAGAAGAAGGGTATAGCCGTAAACGCTTAAGAACTGATAGCCACCCGTAGGGGCGGGTTTGAAACCCGCCCGATTCCTAGCCCAATAGAAATAACTGGAGAGAAAAAAAGTTGGCAAGATATACAGGCCCGGCCTGCAGGCTCTGCCGCAGAGTGGGCGAAAAGCTTTTCCTTAAGGGGGAGCGGTGCTACACCCCCAAGTGCGCCGTCGACCGGCGCCGCACTCTCCCCGGCGACCGCTCCATGCGACGCCGCCGCATCTCCGACCACGGCATTCAGCTTCGCGAAAAGCAGAAGGCCCGCTACATGTACGGCATCATGGAGGCCCAATTCAGGAGATATGTCGACAAGGCCTTCAGACAGGCCGAGTCCACCGGCCAGAACCTCATACGCCAACTGGAGACTCGCTTGGACAACGTCGCCTACCGCCTCGGTTTCGCCGACTCCCGCCGACAGGCCCGCCAGATAGTCCTCCACGGCCACCTCACCGTCGGCGACCGCAAGACAGACATCCCCTCCTACGCCGTTCGACCCGGAGACGTTATCGAATGGAAGGAGTCCAGGAAGGACAGCGAGTACGCCAAGCTGATGTCCGCCGACCTTCCCAAGCGTCCCGTCCCCGCGTGGCTGGAGCTGGACGTGCAGAACCTGAAAGCCACCGTCCGGCGGCTCCCTAGCGACGAGGAACTGGACACCGCCATCGATACCCGTCTGATCGTTGAGTACTATTCGAGGTAGCGCCCCAATGCTGGATATCAACAGCCTCGTGGAAGAATCCCCCATCGCCCCTGAAAAGCCCATCACCCCGGGCATTAACATCATAGAGGTCACCGACACCTACGGTAAGTTCCACATCGAACCTCTGGAACGAGGATACGGCGCCACCCTTGGCAACCCCATGCGCCGCACCCTCCTCAGCTCCATCTCCGGAGCCGCCGTCACCTGGGTCAAGGTGGAGGAAGTTCTCCACGAATACAGTGTCATCCCCAACGTCAAGGAAGACGTTATGGAAATCCTTTATAACATCGGCCAGGTCCGCATACGTTCCGTCACCGGCCGTCCGGGCAAGATGCGTCTGGAAATCGCTGGAGAGGGCATGGTCTCCGCCGGGGACATCGCCACCTCCTCCGACTTTGAAATCGTCAACCCAGAGCAGCACCTGGCCACAATCGACTCGCCCGAGGGCTCCCTCGCCGTCGAGCTAAACGTGGAACCCGGCAAGGGCTACCAGCCCGCCTCCTCCGGCGAGAGCATGCCCCGCGGCGTCCTCCCTCTGGATGCCATCTTCAACCCCGTCCGCAAGGTCAACTACACCGTGGAGAAGACCCGCGTTGGCCAGGTCACGGACTACGAGCGCCTCATCCTGGAGGTGTGGACCAACGCCACAATCACCCCCTCCGAAGCCCTGAGGAAGGCCTCCGAGGTCCTCGTCGACCACTTCTTCATGTTCAACAGTCTGGATGCGAGCGGAGCCATCAGCCCCGAGGACCTGATGCGCACCCGCACCGTTCCCGTCGAAGTCTACCAGACGGCCCTAGAAAAGCTGGAACTCTCCCCACGCACCCTGAACTCCCTCAAGAATCACGGACTCCAGCGTGTCGGGCAGATTCTGGAAATGACCGACGACGAACTAAAGGAAATTAGGAACTTCGGCGTCAAGTCTCTGGACGAACTCAAGGAAAGACTCAAGGACATAGGCTACGGCCTCCAGGAAGAACCTGAAGAGCCCGCCGCGGAAGAGCCCCAGGAGGCTACAGCCGCCCTCTCTACGGAAGAGGAGGTAGCCTCCAATGGTTAGACACAGAGTAGCCGGTAGAAAGCTCGGACGACCTACCGCCCAGCGCATCGCACTCCTTCGCGCCCTCGCCTCCCAGCTCATCATCCACGAGCGCATCATCACCACCGAGGCCAAGGCCAAGGAAGCCCGCAGCTTCACCGAAAAGATGATCACCTACGGCAAGAAGGGCACCCTCCATCATCGCAGACTCGCCACGGCCAAGATTCCCAACAAGACCGTGGTCAGGAAGATCTTTGACGACCTCGCTCCCCGCTATTCCAACCGCGCCGGCGGCTACACCCGCATCATCAAGCTTGGCCGCCGCAAGGGCGACGCCGCTCCCCTCGCACAGCTGGAACTCGTCTAAGCACCCCCAGAGTCATGCATTGCCTCAACAAACTGAGCCAGCCCGCAAGTTGGCCCTCATCATCGAGTACCACGGCGGGAACTACCACGGCTTCCAGTTCCAGCCCAATCTCCCCACCATTCAGCACGAACTGGAAAAGGCCATCGCCAGAATTTCAGGCAGGGAGGTGCGCGTAAGAGGGGCCAGCCGCACCGACGCAGGCGTCCACGCCCTTGGGCAGGTGGTTACATTCGAAACCGACTCCGAGCTATCGGAAGAAACCTGGACCAAGGCTCTGAACCACCATCTTCCCCAGGACATCAAGGTCCGACACACCCACCAAACCACGCCGGACTTCAACCCACGTCGTCACGCCCTGGCCCGCATCTACAGATATACCATCCTGAATCGAAGCACTCCCTCCCCCCTCCTTCATGACCGAAGCGCCTGGATACGCTCCCCCCTGGACGTCGACGCCATGCAAGATAGCGCCCAGCAGCTGGTGGGAATCCACGACTTCGCTCCCTTCACCGTTCCCATGCCGCCGGACAAGTCGACTGTCAGGCACGTAAAGCGCTGGGATGTCTGGAGAGACGGTGACCGGATTCTCATAGAAGCAGAAGCCAACGCCTTCATGATGCACCAGATTTTGAGGACCAACGGACTCCTCGTGGAAGTCGGAAGAGGGAAAGCCCCCGTTTCTGTGGTCAAACAGACCCTGGGAAATGGTATAATGAACGCCAATTCCGTCACCGGGCTTCCTGCCAGGGGCCTATGCCTCATGAAAGTGGAATACCAGGACTTCCCGCCAAACTGAAAGAACTAATGAGATGAAGCGAAATAAGACCTACTCAGCCAAACCTTACGAAATCACCGCTTCCTGGCACGTCATAGACGCGGAAGGCCAGGTGCTCGGACGCCTCTGCAGCCAGATTTCCAAGACCCTGCAGGGCAAGCACAAGGCCGCATACACCCCCCACGTGCTCACCGGCGACTACGTTGTAGTCATCAACGCCTCCAAGATCCGCGTCACGGGAAAAAAACTCCTCCAGAAGACTTACTACCGGCACAGCGGCTACACCGGCAACCTCAAGTCCACCATCCTGCGCGACATGCTGGAAGATCACCCGGACAGGGTCATCAAGCTGGCCGTCAAGGGAATGCTCCCTGCCACCAAGCGTGGACGTGAGATGCTTCGTAGGCTCAAGGTTTACCCCGACCAGACCCACCCCCACCAGGCCCAGGTAGCCGCCGCAAATTAGAGAAAGGTAATCAGCCAATTGGTCCAGACAGCCACTGAACAGGAATACTACTACGGAACGGGCAAGCGCAAGACCTCCATTGCCAAGGTGCGCCTGTACCTAGGCAACGGCAACATCATCCGGGTCAACGACAAGCCCCTGGAAGAAGCCTTCCCCTGGTTCATCTGGCAGATTACCGTCAAGGAGCCCCTGGAAGTCACCAACAGCCTTGGCCGGTTCCACGTCATGGCGCAGGTCAAGGGCGGCGGCATCTCCTCCCAGAGTCAAGCGGTCCGACACGGCATCGCCCGCGCCCTCGTGGCCTTCGACGAGAGCCTGAAGACGCCTCTCCGACGTCACGGTCTGCTCACGAGGGACGCCCGCATCAAGGAACGTAAGAAGTACGGCCTCAAGCGCGCCCGCCGCGCCCCTCAATACACCAAGCGCTAACCCCCTTCCCTCCCCTCCCGTCCTGGGAGAGGATTGAGGTGAGGGCGACTCCCCCACCGCTCAC
>DAOUKX010000048.1:0-5534 GCA_034420855.1 Dehalococcoidia bacterium | reverse complement strand
CTTCCCCCGTCGAGGGAGAGGGGACAATTTGGCCATTGTCAGGTTGCCTGTTGAGTCAAGCCGTTGGTAATGGCCCGCTCGGCCTGCTTGCTGTACTGAGCTATGTAGGTCTCCAACCGAATGATTTCGCTCTGGGCATCCTCATTGGCGTCGTCGACAAGCTGCTTCCTAAGCCGAACGAGCTGTTCACGAGCCGACTCTACACGCTGGACGAGGACGAGGGCTTCAAGCTCCAGTCGGGCCTGCTCCATAATGGTGAGAAGGTGGCGACGCTGGGTCTGGGAATGGAGGAGGCGCTCCTCGATCTCAGCCATGGAGCCCAAGGCCAGGTTGAGGGGAGCTCGACCGTACATGGCCTGCCGTGGGATGCGCTTAAGCTGGGTCTCGAACTGGCGGATCAGGGCCTTCAAACTGTCGTCGCGGGCACGCATCTCCGCCAGGTTGAGTTTCAAGGCTGCCATGGCCCTGTTCATCTGTGTCATGGCAGGCGCCTCCTTCCGGTTTCCGTGACCTCGGAGCAGGTAACATCGTCCGATCCTGTCACGGAACCCAAAGTCTCTGTTATGTTGAGCGAATTATAGGGAAGTCAGCGGAGAATTTCTAAGAATAGGTGTAACGAATTATAGTCATTTAGGCGTTGAAAGGGACCACTGAGTGTCGAAAATGCCTGAGTTAACCTCTGAAACCCATTGCCTCAAGAGTCTTGCCCAAGGCTTCAAGACAGCCGACGATATCCGACTCCGACACGGCGCCCAGGTGACCGATGCGGATGATTTTTCCCTCCAGCTGACCAAGGCCGCCAGCGACAACGACGTTGTGTTCCAGACGGAGGGTGTTCACCAGGGCCTTGGCGTCGATGCTTTCGGGAACGCGGACGGCGGTGATGGTGTTGGAGGCGCAACGGTCTTCGGGGAGGAGTTCCAGTCCCAGTGCCTTGACGCCGCGGCGGGTCATGTCGGCGAAGTATGCGTGGCGGGTGTAGGTCTCCTCCAGTCCCTCGTCCAGCATTACGTCCAGCGAGCGGTCAAGGGCATAGAAAAGCGAAAGATTGGGAGTGAAGGGGGTCTGTCCCTTCTCCAGATAGGACTGGGCAGCTTCAAGGTCGAAGTAGAAGCTGGTAGCCGTCGAGCTCTTGCGGGCCTCCCAAGCCTCCGGACCGAAGCTGATGAAGGAGAGGCCGGGTGGCGTGAGGAACCCCTTCTGGGAGGCGGTGGCGACAACATCGCAGCGCCATTGGTCGACGGGGAGGGGTACGCAACCAAGGCTGCTGATGGCGTCCACCAGCAGGAGTTTATTGAACTCGCCCTTGACCACTGCGGCTATGGCCTCCAGGTCGTTTTCGACGCCGGTGGAGGTCTCATTGTGGGTGACTAGGACTGCTTTCACGTCCGGCAGAGCACGGAGGGCCTCGCGGAGTGTCTCTAGGTCCACGTCAGTGCCCCACTCGAAATCCAGACGAGTTACGTAAGCCCCCACGGCTTCGGCCATGTCGGCGTAGCGGCTGCCGAAGGAGCCGGTGACGGCCACGATGACTTCGTCACCGGGAGAAAGGGTGTTGACGAGGGAAGCTTCCAGGGCACCGGTGCCGGAGGCGGTGAGGATATAGAGGTCGTTGCCGGTCTGGAATACTTGCTTGAGCCTGTCGGTGACGCTGAACAGAAGCTCCTTGAACTCCGGCCCACGGTGATTGATCATGGGGCTGCTCATGAGCTCCATAATTTCTTCGGGGCAGGGCGTCGGGCCCGGAATCCTGAGGTTCTGCCTGGGAATGTTCACATTGTCTCCTTTAACTGGCGGGACGGTGGGATAGGGGAACATGCGGCTCGCATGCCGCCCTCACGGGAAAGATGGATTCCCGCCTTCGCGGGGATGGCGGGGAAGTATCTCGTTATGGGCATCACGGGGACTCGTCCAGATTTGAGAGACGGGCGAAGCGGCGGCGGCCGACCCTGATGACAACTCCGTCTCGCAGTTGAATCCAAGGTTCGCGGTGGCGTACCTGGTCCACTTCCACCGCGGACTGGGCGAGGAGGCGCTTGGCTTCGCCCTTGGACTTGGCGAGTCCTGCGGCCCAGATGAGGTCTGCGACTGCAACCTGATCGCCCTCGCCGGTGCAATTGATCTCTCTGGCCTCGCACGACCCGCTTATCTGATATACACTCACGGTTGAGGATGAGATTTTAAAGCCTACCTGGGGGATGTCCTTAGGGAGCTGCCTGCGCTGTACCGTCCGTTCGAAGTGAGCGCGAGCATCCAGAACATCCTGCCCGGGATAGAATTGGCTCGTAATATCGGCAGCCAGCTTCTTCTTCAGATCCATGGGATTAACGGAATCGGCGGCCAGCTCCCTTCGCATCTCTCCAACTTCCTCTGCCGTAACGTCTGTCAGGTAATCGAAATAGTCCAGCATCAGACTGTCCGAGATGGACATGAGCTTGCCGAACATATCCTGGGCAGGCTCGTCCACACCCACGTAGTTGTCCAGGCTCTTGCTCATCTTCTGTACGCCGTCTGTGCCCACCAGGAGAGGCATCAGGAAGCATTGCTGCGGCTTCTGACCCATCATTGACTGAAGCTGGCGGCCCACGAGAAGGTTGAACTTCTGGTCGGTGCCACCGAACTCAACGTCGGACTTTATGGCTACGGAGTCGTAGGCCTGCAGGAGGGGGTAGAGGAATTCCGTGATGGCAATGGGGCGGTTGGCCTTGTAGCGGCGGGCAAAGTCGTCACGCTCCAGGAACTGGGCGAGGGTGAAACGTCGGGTGAGGTCCAGAACGGTGGCGAGGGTGAACTTACCGAACCATTCGCTCTGGAGGACGGTTTCCGTTCGGTCCTTGTCCACGACGCGAAAGAACTGCTCAAGGTACGTCTCTGCGTTGGCCATGACCTGCTCGTGGGTGAGCATAGGTCGGGTTGCGGACTCGCCGCTGGGGTCGCCGATCTGCGCGGTCCAGTCCCCAACAATGAGGATGACTTTGTGGCCAAGCTCCTGAAGCTGGCGCAGCTTGCGTAGGCCAATGACGTGGCCGAGGTGGATGTCCGGCCTGCTGGGGTCGAAGCCCATTTTCAGCCGGAGGGGATCGCCCTTTTGAAGGAGGCTGACGAACTCCCCCTCCACGATGATTTCAACCACGCCCTTACGCAGTATGTTTTGGAGAACTGCGTCATCCAATTTCATTGGCCCACCACCTCATTGGAGAGGACGGCTCGTGCCTGTTCCACGTCCATCTCCATCTGACGGACCAGCGCATCAACGGACTCGAAATACTGCTCGTCGCGGAGAAGCCGCACGAACTCGACATCAATGGTCTCTCCATACAAATCTCCATTGAAGTCCATCACGTAGACTTCAACGAAGCGGGGGCCACCGCCAAAGGTGGGACGGACGCCGATGCTGGTGGCGGAGGGTCTTTTTTCGCCCCGGAAGCCGGCCCAGGTGGCGTAGATGCCATGTTTTGGGGCAAGAATACTTTCTCCGAGGGCGAGATTTGCGGTGGGGAAGCCAAGGCCACGACCACGGCGGTCTCCCTCAACTACCATACCTCTAAGGGAGAAGGGACGTCCGAGCATTTCGGCGGCATCGACAACCTGACCGCCGCTGATCATCTTGCGCAGGACACGGCTCCGGATGGGCTGGCCGTCTACGGCCCTGGGTTCCAACACCTGCACGGTAAAGCCCAACTCACGGCCCATGACGCGCAGCGCGGGAATATCGCCTTCCCTGCGATGACCGAGAGCAAAGTCCGGGCCCACAACCAGCGCTTTCATCTTCAGGTCCACGACCAGCATTTCAACAAATTCCCGCGCTCTGATGGATGCCAACTCCCGGGTGAAATCCAGGGCAACCAGATGGTCCACGCCCTGAGCCTTGATCAGGGACCTGCGCTCCTCCCAAGGGGTGATGTATTCAACCTGCGCCCCTCTGACAAGGACGGAGCGGGGCTGGTTGCGGAATACGATGGCGCAGGTAAGGAGTCCCTCGGAGGCGGCGGCATTCTTGAGGCTCTGAAACAGATATTGATGGCCCCGATGGACGCCATCGAAGGTGCCGATGGTCACCGCCGTGCCTTTTGAGGGGCAGACGCCCTTTAGCTGATGGTCAATGGACACGTGGGGCTGTTCCAGTGCTTGTTCTGTTTGCGAAACTCATGCGTGGATAGCGGATGGGCAACGGATATCGATGGTAGCACAGAAGGGAAATGGGTAGCAATGAGAAAGCGTTACTGAGGGCTGGATTATCAGGCGCGGACACGCTGCAGGAAACGTGCCGCGGCATCGTAGTCTCTGGCCCCGCTAGGGCCGACGGGAGGCACCAGGTAAAGGGCGTCAACTCCTTCCTTACTTAGACCTTCCCAAACCTCTACAGCTATGTCTTCGCCGGAACGTCCACCATCCAATTGCTCTTGGTAGCGGGAAGGAACGGGTGAGAAGGTGATCTGGCCAAGCCGAGGGACCTGGATTCCGTAGAAAACCGGGACATTGAGAGGTTCCCCGACTGAGTCCGCGTACGCCGTGCGAAGCTCTCTAACGCGCTGCGGGTCGAAGACAGGCTGGGTGACGAAGAAATGAGCGCCGGCATGAATCTTTGCGTGGGTGAGGCGAGTCTCGGATTCGATGTGAGCGGACAGGTTGATGGCGCCTCCGACACAAAGGTCAGTGGCACCTTCCAAGGGGCGACCACGACGGTCAAGTCCTTCGTTCATGCCTCTGACTATCCGCATCAATTCCGTGGGGAGCATGGCTCCGACAGCGCCGGCTTTGCGTCGGCGGGTGGATGGGAAGGGGTCACCGCCGAGAATGAGCACATTCTGCAATCCAATAGTTGCGGCACCCAAGAGGTGGCTTTGCAGGGCGAGGGGATTCATGTCCCGCGTAGCCACGGTGAAGAGCACCTCTCGTCCGGTGTGCTGGTGGATGGCGTGGGCGGTCATTGCGGAGTCGGCTCGAGGAACACGACCGGGAGTGTAGTTCACCGAGATGAAGTCGGCGTCCAACTTCCGTACGTCTTCCAGGATGCCCAGGAACACACCGCGAGCAGGGGAGAAGTCGCAGATTACAAGCGGTCTACGTCCTTTCGATTGATATGCGTCGGTTATCTTCTCCACGGCTAGCCCAGAGGGAATGGTAGCACAAGGACAGCCAAACGGGATGGAGGATGGGAGGAAGTGGCCGGATAGGACAGTGATATAATCCCTTGCGCTATGGAGAACCGTCTCTATAAGGACCTGGCGCACCTGTGGCCGTTGCTAGACCCGCCGGAAGAGTACACCGAAGAAGCGTCTTTCTGGCGGCAGGCGATTCGGGAAAAGCTGGGTCCCGGCAGGCACGAGGTGTTGGAGCTGGGAGTCGGCGGCGGCCACCTGCTTTCCCATCTAACAGGCGACGTACAGGCGACGGCGGTGGATATTTCGCCTCAGATGCTGGCTCACTCCAAGGCGCTGAACCCCGACGTGGAGCATCATCTGGGGGACATGCGCTCGGTGCGGCTGGGCCGGAAGTTTGAGGCTGTCCTGATCCACGATGCCATCTCCTAC
>DAOUKX010000047.1:0-9622 GCA_034420855.1 Dehalococcoidia bacterium | reverse complement strand
TGAGCAAGGACTATGAGGAATTGCCTCAGACTACAGAAGCATGGGTTTACGCCGCCATGACTGGCCTCATGCTCCGCCGCTTAGCACACTCAAATGCTTTTTAGACACCCTCTGAGCATCATGTTGAGAGGGAGGATTCGGGGAAGTTATGGGGTGGGACAGGGGCATTGTCGGGGGAGGGTCCGTCAGGGTCGGGACGGTAGGGGAGCCAGCGCCAGGTGTAGCGGCGCTGGCTGCTGACGAGCCTGCCGAGGGCGTCCAGCATTGTGTCTATTTTCTCCATGTACTGTCACATTCGTTCTGTTTGCATCATGATGGGGATGGTAGCAGGGGGTGGGGGATGGTGACAAGGGGCGAAATGGCACTTTGGGGGGAGGGGTGTACGCTCGACCCAGCCCTCTCCCATCGAGGGAGAGGGTGAACGGGTGTGGATTCCCGCCTGCGCAGGAATGGGGGGAGTGTTGGGCGTGGCTCGCAACGAGATTCTTCGACTCCGCTGCGCTCCGCTCAGAATGACATGTGGGGTGAGTAGGGGGGGTGAAGAAGGGGAGGGGACCCAGTCCGGCACCGCCCCGCCATGGGCCCCTGCTTTCGCAGGGGTGACGAATCCTTTTACAGCGGTGAGGTGGTTTGACACGTTTGGGGATGGGGCATAGCATCGTACTCAGTAAGGAGGGGTTATGTCGAAGGCCTACGACGTTGTGGTGGTGGGGGCGGGGAACGCTGCTCTTTGCGCCGCCCTTTCCGCCGGGGAGGCAGGTGCTTCCGTGCTGGTGCTGGAGAAGGCGCCGGAGTATTTTCGGGGCGGCAACACCTACTTCACCGGCGGGGCTATTCGGTGCGCCTACGGGGGGTTGGATGACGTGAAGACGCTGATTCCTGACATGTCTGCGGAGGAAGAGGCGAAGCTGGACGTGGGCAGCTACACCCAAGCGGAATACTACGACGACTTGATGCGGGTGACGGAGGGGATGAGCGATCCTGCCCTGGCGCAAACGCTGGTGAGTCATTCGCATCCCACGCTGAGGTGGCTGCGGGGGCAGGGGCTTAGGTTCGTGCCGCTGTACGGGCGGCAGTCGTTCATGCGGGACGGCAAGCATCGCTTCTGGGGAGGTTTGGTGGTGGAGGCCGTGGGTGGCGGTAAGGGACTTTCCGACCAGCTATTTGAAATTTCGCTGGAACGGGGCGTTGACGTCTGGTACGAATCCAAGGGAGTGAAGCTGCTGACGGACAAGAGGGGCGGGGTGTGCGGGGTGAGGGTGCAAACTGCCGAGGGGATGCGGGACGTGGATGCCAAGTCGGTGGTGCTGGCCTGCGGCGGCTTCGAGGCCAACGCCGAGATGCGGACGCGCTACCTGGGGCCGGGCTGGGAGCTGGTGAAGGTGCGCGGGGTGCCGTACAACACGGGGGACGGAATTCGCATGGCGCTGGATGTGGGGGCGCAGTCGTACGGTCACTGGAGCGGGTGCCATGCCGTCGCGTGGGACCTGAACGCGCCGCCGACGGGGGACCGGAACGTGACGGACCTGTTCCAGAAGCATTCCTATCCATTCGGGATCATAGTTAATGTAGAAGGGAGAAGGTTTGTGGACGAGGGGGCGGACCTTCGCAACTACACCTACGCCAAGTATGGCAGGGAGATAATGAACCAGCCACGTCGGGCCGCCTTTCAGATCTTCGACGGGAAGGTGAAGCACCTGTTGAGGGACGAATACAGCATCGCGCAGTGCACGATGGCGGAGGCGGATACGCTGGAGGAGTTGGCTGATGCGCTGGACATCGACGCGTGGGGGCTCGTCGCAACGGTTGAGGGATTCAACGGGGCGGTGCAGGAGGGGGAGTTCAATCCCGCCGTGCTGGACGGCAAGGGGACGGCGGGGATAACGCCGCCGAAATCCAACTGGGCGCTGCCCATCGATACGCCGCCTTATCTGGGATACGCAGTGACCTGCGGTATTACGTTCACCTTCGGGGGGCTTCGGATAAACGATCGGGCGCAGGTATTGAGCACGGAGGGTACGCCGGTGCGGGGTCTGTTCGCGGCGGGAGAGCTGGTAGGCGGGCTTTTCTATCACAACTATCCCGGCGGCGCGGGATTGATGGCGGGGTCGGTGTTTGGGCGGATTGCGGGGGCGAGTGCGGCGGGTGGGGCGTAGGACGGTGAGGTTTTGCGAGGGGGAGGGGAAGAGGGGACTGGATTCCCGCCTGCGGAAGCTCGGGGCGCTCGACCCTTCGTCCTTCGACAAGCTCAGGATGGGCTCAGGGTGAGCGGGGAAGAGAAAGGGGGAGGACCCTCACCTCAATCCTCTCCCTCAAGGAAGAGGAGGTAGGAGGGAAGGGGATTGGGATGGATTCCCGCCTGCGCGGGAATGGGGGAGTAGGGGAGGGGGAATGATGGTTATGCAGAGGTTCTTCTATAGGCGATGAGTATGATGAAGGAGATACAGAGGACGGTGCTGGTGGTGGAGGACGATGACTCGCTGCAAGACGTCCTTGCGTACAATCTCGACCGGAAGGGTTACCGGGTGTTGCAGGCGGTGGACGGGGACGCGGCGTTGGAGATGGCGCGTGAGAATAAGCCGGACTTGATTGTTCTGGACATTATGCTGCCGGGTCTGGACGGGCTGGAGGTGTGTCGCATCGTGCGGAGGGAGATGGCGACGCCCATCCTCATACTGACGGCGCGTGACCAGGAGCTGGACAAGGTGGGGGGCCTGGAGCTCGGAGCGGACGATTACATGACCAAGCCCTTCAGCATCCGGGAACTGCTGGCGCGGGTGGGCGCGCTCATCCGGCGTCGGGAGATGGACGTGGGCCCGCCGGAAGATGAGAAGAGCATCAGCGTGGGAGACCTGACGCTGAACCTGGAGGCGCGGACGGCACACGTGTCGGGCAAGGTGTTGGACCTGCGGCCGAAGGAGTACGACCTGCTGGCGTTTCTGGCGGGACATCCGGGGCGAGCGTACACGCGCAACGAGCTGCTGGACGAGGTATGGGGGACGGAATACTTCGGGGACCCGCGGACGGTGGACGTTCACATTCGGTGGCTGCGGGAGAAGATAGAGAGGAAGCCGGGTTCGCCGCGTCACATCATCACCATTCGCGGGACGGGGTACCGGTTTGAGGAGTAGTTTTCCGTTGGAACAGGGGATGGATTCCCGCCTTCGCGGGAATGGGGGAGAGGGGGAGGCTAAGAGGAGGGTGAGATGAAGGGGGTATCGGTGGCTGAGGCGCGCTTTCTGCTGATATGTGGAGTCCTTTCGGCGGTGGTTACGGGGGCCGGCGCCGCGTTTCTGGCGGTGCGGCTGGATGAAGCGGGAACGGCGGTGGTAACTTTGCTGGCAACCGGTGGAGCGGTATTCGTCCTTTGCGCGCTGATGGCGCTGATTCGCGTGCGGAGACGGACGGGGCCGCTGCGTCTTCTGACGGCGGTGGTCAACAGGCTGGCGAGGGGGGACCTGGACCACAGGATGCCGAAAGGGCGGGTGCGGGAAACGCGGGAACTGGCGCATGCGCTGAACGCGATGGCGGACAGCGTGAAGCGGATAGTGACGGAGCTTTCCGAGGAGAGGGACAAGCTTTCCACGATTCTGGCGACTATGACGGACGGGGTGGCCCTGCTGGACCACGAAGGGCACACGACGTTGGCGAATCCCGCAGCCCGTGAGGCGCTGGGGCTGCCGCAGGGTTCGGAGGTGGGGCAGCGGTTCATCGAGGTTGTGCGGGACCACGAACTGAGCGAGCTGGTGTCGAGGTGCCGGCAAACCGGGGCGCCGCAGACGCTGGAGCTTCAGCTGGCGCGTCAGCGTCGATTCTTCAACGTCATAGCCACGCCGTTGACCCTGCAGGGAAGGGAGTCGGTGCTGCTGGTGCTGCACGACCTGACCCAGATGAGGCGGGTTGAAACGACGAGGCGGGAGTTTGTGGCGAACGTGTCCCACGAACTGCGGACGCCGCTGGCTTCCATCAGGGCGTCTGCGGAGACGCTTCAGGATGGGGCGATGGAGGACCCGGAGGCGGCGCGTCAATTTCTGGGTCGTATCATCCTTAACGCGGAGAGGATGTCGGCGCTGGTGCAAGACCTGCTGGACCTGTCGCGGCTGGAGAGCGGTGAGGTGAAGCTCAGTTTGTCGCCCGTTGACGTGGGGCGGGTAATTCAGGAGGTGGTGGAGATCCACGGCGAGCAGGCGCGGGAGAAGGGAGTGTCGCTTACGGCTTTGGACGAGGACGGGACGCTGGAAGCGACTGCGGACGAAGGCCGGCTACAGCAGGTGCTTTCCAACATGGTGGAGAACGCGGTGAAGTTCACACCCTCGGGGGGCGAGGTCCACGTGGAGGTGGAGCGTCGGGGGCGCTGGCTGGAAGTTCGGGTGCTTGACAGCGGCATTGGCGTGGCGGCTGAGGACGCGCCGCACGTGTTCGAGCGGTTCTACAAGGCGGACAGGCTGCAGGACCAGTGCGGGACGGGGCTGGGGCTGGCCATTGCCAAGCACATCGTCCAGTCCCACGGGGGCCGGATGTGGGTGAACAGCCGAGACGGAGGGGGGAGTGTTTTTGGGTTCAGGGTGCCTGGGGGCGGTTCAGGCACTCGTGGGTGATTGGGTTTGTCATCGGGTTTGACGCACTGCTGAGGTGGTATTGGCACGTCAGGCTGGCCCAATCTCACCCTCATCCCTTTGACAAGCTCAGGACAGGCTCAATCTTCCCCCGTCAAGGAGGAAGAGTGAGATGGATTCCCGCCTACGCGGGAATGGGGGAAGGGTCAGGCGCGGGTAGAGGTGGGTCACCGCTAAGGATACCTTCGCATAATCCACCGATCAGCCCCACTGCAACCCTGATCAACCTCTTCTCTCCTCTCCCGTACCGGGAGAGGAGAGAAGAGGGGAAGGCTTTTGTTTAGGTTGGTTCTTTTACTTTGTTTAGAGGGTGTTCGGGGAACGTTAACCTAGCGTTAACACAGGGTCTTTTCGCCGCCTTCAGTATTTCATCTGGATTCTTCCAAATGCTAATGAAGGAGCGTCTTTCAATATGAGTATCTTGCCCTTGAGAAGGGTATTTTATGTTGTTTTGGCGATGGCTGTAATGGTAGGGGTTGTCGCCGTTGTAGCTTGCGGCGGCAGTGACGACGACGGGGAGACCCCCGCCCCGGCGACGGCGGCTCCGGCGGCGGCGACCCCTGCTCCAGCACAAACACAGGCACCGAGCGCCCCTACACCGGCGGCTTCCGCCCTGAGCGGAACGATAGCGGTAGCGGGTTCGAGCACGGTATTCCCGATAAGTGAGGCGGTGGCCGAGGAGTTCAGCAAGGCAAACTCCGGGGTACGCGTGAATGTAGCGTCGACGGGAACGGGAGCCGGAGGACGGGCGATGTGCGAAGAAGGGACGATAGACGTCTGGAACGCATCGAGGCCGTCGAAGGAATCGGAGCTTGAGGCGTGTGCTGGGAACGATACGGAGGTAATAGAGCTGCCAGTAGCGTTTGACGCACTGTCGGTGATAGTTAGTCCTGAGAACGACTGGGCGCCGTGTTTGACGGTAGAGCAGTTGAGGACTATCTTCGGGCCTGAGAGCGAAGGGGTTATCACGAACTGGAACCAGGTGGACCCCAGCTTCCCCGACCAGCGGTTGAGGATCTACGGACCCACCACGGCCTCCGGGACCTTCGACTACTTCACTGAGGCTATAATGGACGAAGGCGGGGCGCACCGAGGCGACCTGGATCTGGCGACGGAGGAGGACCCGCTGATAGCGAACGGAGTGAACGGGACGCCCGGCGGTATTGGATACTTCGGCCTGGCGTACCTGGAACAGTACCGGGAACTGGTGCAGCCTGTGTCGGTAGTGAATCCGGCGACGGGCGAGTGCGTAGCGCCTGGTGCTGCGACGGTAGAGAGCGGGACGTACCTGCCTTTGGCGAGGCCGATCTTCATCTACGTAAACAAGGGAGAGATGGAGAGTCGACCTGAGTTGAGGGCGTTCGTTGACTTCTACCTGAACGAAGCGCCGATCCTGGTGACGGACGTAGGATACGTACCGTTGCCCGCGGAAGTGTACGACTGGGGTCGTGACAAGGTAGAGAACGGAGAGACGGGTTCGATCTTCAACACGATAGCAGCTGGCACTCCCATCTCCGAGGCCCTGGAACGAGTTAACTAGCAGGGGGAGACTTTTGCTGCATAACTCAAAGCATGTCCTCCGCGATGCCCAAATCACCCTCACCCCTTCTACAGGCTCAATCCTCTCCCAGGACGGGAGGGGAGGAAGAGGGGGAATAAGAAGCCATAGCTACTAAACTGGCAAGCTTAAGCCAATTACCGCGAAATTGGCTACCGGGACGCCTCCCGCGGCGAAGGTTGCGGGAGGCTCCCATCATGTTCTTCCTGTTCATGTGCGCGGTGCTTTCGGTGGTTACCACCGTAGGCATCGTGGGGGTTTTGCTGGTGGAGGCGATTCCCTTCTTTGGGGAGGTCTCCATCATCGAGTTTCTGACGGGCACGGAATGGAGGCCGCTGTTCGCAAACAAGAGCTTCGGCGCCCTGCCGCTGCTATCGGCAACGGCGCTGATAGCGGGCATGGCGCTGGCCGTGGCGTTTCCCATAGGCCTGCTGACGGCCATATATCTGAGCGAATACGCGCCGGAAGCGCTGAGGGCAACGGTAAAGCCGGCGTTGGAGGTGCTGGCGGGCATACCCACGGTAGTCTACGGGTTCTTTGCCATCAGCTTCATAGCGCCGAATATCGTGAGGCCGCTGTTTGACTCGGAGACCATTTTCACAGCCCTCGGGGCCTCCCTGGCCATGGGTATAATGCTGATTCCGATGGTGGTGTCGCTCAGCGAGGACGCTATGAGAGCGGTGCCGAACGGGTTGCGGGAGGGAGCTTACGCGCTGGGAGCCAACCGGTTCCAGGTTTCGACGAGGGTGGTGGTGCCCGCGGCCCTTTCCGGCATTGTGGCGGCGGGGCTTCTTGCCCTTGCCCGAGCCGTGGGCGAAACCATGATTGTGACGATTGCGGCGGGAGGGATACCGAACCTTTCGATCAATCCGCTACAGGCGATGCAGGCCATGACTGCATACATTATGGAGGTGGCAATGGGCGACACGCCGAGGGGCACGGTGGAATACCAGAGCATCTTTGCCATCGGGATGCTCCTGTTCATATTCACGCTGGGGCTGAACCTGATTGCCCGGTGGTTCATAGGGAAGTTCAGGGAGGAATACGATTGAACGCTTCACCTACTTCCTCCAGACATAGCCTCTTCTCCATGTTGGGCAGGAGGTGGTCTTCCTGGACCTTCGCGGGGCTGGCAATTGCCGCCACGGCCTTCGGAGTGCTGGCCCTGGCGGTGCTGCTGTTCATCGTGTTCAAGGACGGCATCGGAGGGCTGGACTGGAACTTCTTGACCAGCTTTCCCTCCAGAAAGCCGGAAGACGCAGGGGCCAAGGCGGCGCTGCTGGGGACGCTCTGGGTGATGGGCTTTACGTCTCTCTTCTCCATTCCCGTGGGAGTGGGAGCGGCGATATACTTGGAGGAGTTCGCGCCGAAGAGCTGGTTCACCCGGCTCATCGAGACCAACATCAGCACCCTTGCGGGAGTGCCGTCGGTGGTGTATGGGCTGCTGGGGCTGGCGGTATTCGTCTTCGGCATAAACCTGGGGCCGAGCATAGTGGCCGCGGCAGCGACGCTGACACTGTTGATTCTACCGATAATCATCGTTGCCTCGAGGGAGGGGCTGCGGTCGGTGCCGCCTTCGCTGCGAGAGGCGGCGATGGCCCTGGGAGCCACGAAATGGCAGGCGGTGTGGCACCAGGTGCTGCCGGCGGGAATGCCGGCGGTGCTGACGGGAATTATTCTGGCCCTGGGTCGGGCCATCGGGGAGACGGCGCCGCTAATTGCAATCGGTGCCTTCACCTCCGTGTTCTTCGTGCCCTCCAGTCCGATGGACACTTTCACGGTGCTGCCCATACAGATATTCAGCTGGGTTTCCAGGCCGCTGCCGGGATTCCAGGAGAACGCGGCATCCGGTATCGTCGTATTACTGATTGTGCTATTGTTGCTCAACAGCGTAGCTGTAGGCCTTCGCTACATGTACGCTAGAAGGAGAAGATGGTGACCGCGATTACCATGAGACGAATAGAAGCTAACTTCGCCCAGAGGCCCGAGGAAGCGACGCCGGACGGCGTGGCCGACCACGTGATGGAGGTGAAGGACCTGAACGCCTTCTACGGCAGCTTTCGGGCAATCAAGGACATCAGCATGCCGATGCAGCGCAACGCAGTGACGGCGATTATCGGGCCATCCGGCTGTGGAAAGAGCACCCTGGTGCGCTGCCTGAACCGGATGCACGAACTCTCCGACAGGGGCCGCATAGAGGGGGAGATCCTGTTTGACGGAACGGACATCAACGCCCCCGAGGTGGACCCGGTGGAGCTGCGGAGCAGGATCGGCATGGTGTTCCAGAAGCCGAACCCCTTCCCCAAGTCCATCTACAACAACATCGCCTTCGGGCTGCAGATCAATGGGTTTCGCGGGAATATGGCGGAGGCCGTGGAGGGCTCGCTGCGGAAGGCGGCACTGTGGGATGAAGTGAAGGACCGCCTCAAGGAGAGCGCGCTTTCGCTTTCTGGAGGACAGCAGCAGAGGTTGTGCATCGCCAGGGCCATCGCCATCGAGCCGGAGGTCATCCTGATGGACGAACCGTGCTCGGCGCTGGACCCCATCGCCACCCTCGCCATCGAGGACCTTATCCGTGAGCTGAAGGAGCAGTACAGCATCGTCATCGTCACCCACAATATGCAACAGGCGGCGAGGGTGTCGGACGAGACCGCCTTCCTGATGGTGGGCGAGGACAGGTCGGGCTACCTGGTGGAGTTCGACAGTACGGAGCAGATGTTTACGAATCCCAGCCACGAACAGACGGAAGCGTATATCACGGGCCGTTTCAGCTAGCGGAAATGCTGATTGACGGTATGGCGGACTAGGAGGGGAGTATGCCGAGAACGATATTCGAGCAGGAACTTACAACCCTGCAGGACGACCTGCTCGTCATGGGGAGCATGGTGGAGAAGGCGATTGTCAAGGCTATGGACGCCCTCAGAAATCGGGACATGCAGGCGGCGAGAGAGGTTATAAGCGACGACGACATAGTCGATAACAAGCTGGTGGATATCGAGGACCAGTGCGTCCACATCATCGCGACGCAGACGCCGGTGGCGCGAGACCTTCGGTACATCGTGGCGGTTTTGCACATCATCACCGAGCTTGAGCGGATGGCGGACTATGCGGAGGGAATCAGCAAGATCAGCCTGATGATGGGGGACGAGCCGCCACTGAAGCCCCTGATAGACATTCCCCGCATGGCGGACAAGACAGTCGACATGTTGCGGATGAGCCTCGACGCGGTGGTGGGCAGGGACATAGTGCTGGCCCACCAGGTGTTGGATGACGACGACGTGGTGGACGCGCTTTACGACCAGGTATTCCGGGAACTGCTTACGTACATGATTGAGGACCCGAGAAATATCAAGAGGGCGACGTACCTGGTCTGGGTCGCTCACGATCTGGAGAGGGTGGCGGACCGGGCGACGAACATTGCCGAGCAGGTGCTGTTCCTGGTAACGGG
>DAOUKX010000046.1:0-9526 GCA_034420855.1 Dehalococcoidia bacterium | reverse complement strand
CACCTCTGCGTGGCGACGATGGTCCGCCTCCAACTCCAGGGTGTTTCCCTCTCTGTCGGTGATGAAGGCGTGGTAGCTGTAGTTGGCGATAAGGGCCAGTTGGGAGCCTGGGGAGGGTTTCACCCTACGCACTATCAGCCGCACGGGCACGGCGTCGGGTTTGCTCGCAAAGGGCATGTACGTGGTTTCGGCCACATCTGCGGCTCCGTCCATCCAGTAGGGGATGGGTGTCCAGTCGGTCTCGGGTATCTCCTCTATGAGATCGCGCAGATGCCTGTGCTGTCTGACGGTGATGGAGAAGCGGACACCCTTGTCGCGGCAGGCGGCGACGATGTGGCGGCTGTAGAAGCCGCTGTCGGCGCGCACGGTGAGTTGACCGGTGGCCCCGGCGTGGCGCACACGGCTCACCGTCTCACGCAGGAAGTGGGCTGCGCCCCGACCAGTGTTGGCCCGTCTCTGTCGCAGCCTCGCCATTAGCACCTCGCCTGTTCCCGCAGCCACGGCCACCAGCGGGTGATAGCCACGCTGGCCACTGTAGTTGTGGCGACGGGCGCCTTCCTTCTCCAGCCCATAGGTCTCGCAGATGGTGGAGTCTAGATCAATGGTCAACGGCGAGTCGCCTGGTCCTGCCTCGGAGTCCCATGCCCGTCTGAGTAGTTCCCTGCTCACCCGGTCCAGTTGACGGACATGGCCCCACCTGTAGCTGCGCAGGAATGTCCCCAGGGTCGATGGCGCCTTCACCCTACATCCCAGCACCCTCTCGGTACCTCCTGCACGCAGTGCGTCCGCATCGTCGATGCAGTCGCCTCCTGCCAGGGCAGAGGCCACCAGGGTCAGCATCTTGTCTCCCGGGTTTGCTCTCCCCGGCGCGTCCCCAAGGTCGAGGTGGTTGTCTACCAGTTCACCCAGACCCAGATGATGGGCCAGGGTGAGCGGCAGGATCAGTCCGGCATTGGCCACCAGTCGGGATTCGCCTGAGGCTACGGAGATGCGGTCGGGACGCTCAAGTGGTACCATCTATTGGGTGCTCCTTTTCCGGGATGGGTTTTTGGTGTAAAAACCATTATCCCAGATTCAAAGGAGCACTTTCTCTTATCCCCTTTTCCACAACCTCTCACCTTCTTCTTCGGTGGATTGGGGCCTGGTCACCCGATGTCCCCACGTGCCACCCATGAAGACTTCGTGAACGTCCTCACCAACAGGTTAGGAGACTGCTATGTTAGTCGCGCAGTCAACCTTCACCAAAGAATGTACCATCACAGGCACGGCCTGATTAACGAGTTCCCCAAGGGATACAACATTACTACCATCGTTTGCGACTAAGAACCCTCCAATGTCTGTGTGTCCTTCGTCAGGGAAAAGCCACTCAAGGGCTGGCTAGATGCAAAAATGGCCCCATTTGGAAACTCTCAAACATAAATGGAAAGGCATCGCACAAAACAGAACCCACAATATGTGGCCCTCGCCCGAAAGCCCCCTCACCCCCTTCCCATCCCCCCAATCTCCCTGTATAATATGCCCTGCATCCATTGAACAAACGGCCAAAAACCATCGCAAATTCCCAAAGATTATCCGCCGAATTTAGGCTATTTCACCACTTGACAATCTCAAGCGGGGTTGTGTAGAGTACCGCATGACCAACAAAGGCTTGCCCATCCCCAACTTAACCAGAGGCAAAGACACATACCTACGGCATACGCAAGGGCCGCTATCCCCTCTGACGCCCCTGCAGGCGAGCCTGCAGGGCCTCCCTGATTCTTAGCATAGCGCCCCTGTGTCCATCACCCACAACTACCATGCATACACGCCAAGATCACTCAACTAACGTCCCAGGAGAGGGAAGAAATGCACTTCTACGGACCAATTCATCTCGGGAAAACCGGCCCTCCCTGGCGCCCTCAGGGCACCAGACTCAAGGAGGTTGGTCTATGACATTTAACCACCAGTCGGTTCCTCAAACTCAGACGCATAGGGAGGAGAAGTGAGACAAAAAGCAACCTGGTTTATCCCTGGCATTCTTTTGACCCTGCTAATGGGGCTCTTGTGGGCCATGCCCGCCTTTGCCGCCGATGCAGGGGAGGTTTCGTTCCTCAAGGGAGGGGACGAAATCGAATACATCAGCCTCAACGGCTTCGCGGCCGGTGACGGCTTTACCGCACAGGTCGAAGATCAAGACCTGGATGCTCCCACAAGATACGACCCTGACAATGAAGGCCGCATTCAGGGCGGAGATTCCAAGGTCGATGAAATAGATTGGACAGACCTTGCCGATTCAAACAACGACGGCAAGATCAACATCAACGACATTGAGGTCTACACTTCCGCGGATGGCAACGTGGAAGTTTCAAATCCCGGTCTGATGCTCGACGTTACCAATGGCACATTGACTGGAGACGATGCCGGTGAATGGTTGGAGTTCAGATTAAATGAACAGACAACCATCGGCGCCTACGTCAGCATGCATGCACAGGATGCAGCGGCTGGTACGGCGGTGCCTAACGTAGCGGACACGGTTGCTTTTGCCGCGCCTACAGGTGAGAATCTGGCAGGCGATATGTGGGCCGAGGTACTTGCAGATACTGACGGTGACGGCGATTTTGCTGAACACATAACTGCAACAGGGGCTAATGACCTCACGGTCACTGTTGACGGAACTGGCACTAGCATGACAGTTCGTGTAGCTGGTGCCGGTGTGGACACTGATACAATGATTACATTGTCATACCCCACAGTTCTCCAGGACATGGGCCATCTGGGGCAGATTGGCCTCGTGACCGTAGACAGTGGCGGCGGAGACCGAACCAGCATAGCGCTAATGGAAACAAGTGCTACGAGCGGTAGGTTCCGAGCAACGGTTCAGATCTGTGACTCCAACGATACCAGCGACTGCTTTATCAGTCAGGGCGGCCTTAAGGGCGATGGCAGCAACGTGGCTGACCTAGTGACTTCGGGATCTAGGCCAGGTACGGTCACCTTCCCCGTAGATTCTGCTGGCGATACAGTCACTGTTCGCTACAGCGACGCCTCACCCAAGACTACTAGGTCTGAAAACATCTCCCTAGATACCGACTCTCCCGCCTTTTCCGAGATGAGTCCTGACAGCGGGACAGCCGGCAAGAATGCAGAGCCGGATATATCCTTTGAGGTCACCGACGCCGGGTCCGGTATTTCTGGCGACGACGAATCCGACGGCTTTGAGGATTCCATACGCCTTATAGCTGCCCTCTTTGAAGCGGATTCGGATAACGCAGATGTTATTAGCGGCCCGATAGTTCTGACTCGCACCGATGACCTTACCGTGGACGAAATAACCGATGGTTTCAGCGCCGAGATCCGTCTGCGAGAAGGTGACGATGCAGACGACGAGTTGGACGCAGGCACTAACAACGAGTACGAGATTCGCTGGTGGGCTGTGGCCGTCGACCAGGCTGGCAACACGGGCGTCAGCGACTCCAATTCCGACACCGAGTGCGTCTATGATGGCTCAGCGTTGACGGACAGCAGTGGTAATGCCCTTGAGGGCGATGCTCTAATTGCTGCCCTGATGGCTCACGACGACTCCGATAAGGACGACGTCAAGAGTTGCGAGGCCAACGTAATAAGGGTTGACGAAGTCTCCCCCGAGCTCGTGTCGGCCACCACCGGCGTCTTCTTTGATGATGACAAGGATAACGACGAAGGAACTGGCTCTTCCACCAGCATCGTCGCCAGGTTCGACGAGGCTCTTGATTGTGCCTCTGTCGCCGCCGGCGACTTCGAGGTCGACGGAAGCGCTCCCAACGACGTGTTCTGTAAGGGATCAAACGTCTACCTCAGTGTGGACGAGATGGACTCTAGCGCCACTCCCAACGTGGAAGTGGTCAAGGGAGCTATTAGTGACCGCGCAGGCAACCTTATCGGCGCAGACCAGATTGAGGTAGCCGACGATGGTGTCCCCGCCGGTCTCAGCGTTACCATAACCGGCACCGGTGAAGGCGACCGCGTTGTTACCAAGGGATCCATCACGATAACCATCTCCTCAGATGAGCGACTCAAGAGTCGCCCTGGGGTGGCAATCCAGCAAATCGGCGACAATTACGAACTCGGCACCGACGCTGGCAACACCGCCGCCCCCACCGGCAACACCAACGAGTGGTCCATCACTGCTTCCCTCTCCAACGCTGGTCTGTACAACGTGTACGTGACCGCCGAGGACCGTGAGTCCAGCGGTGAATCCAAGGCAGGCGTCAACAAGGACCTTGAGAAGAACATCAAGGACGGCAAGGCCTTCCTCTTCGAAGTCGATAAAGGTATCCCGGCTCCCACGTTTACCCCCGCAGCCGAAGGAAAGACCGATAACGCTGGAGTCTTCGTCCGCGCCAACTTCGGCGACGAGGGTAAGGAATACGGATTGGAAGCCCTCACGGACAAGAATAATCCGTCGACCGAGACTACAGACGACGATACCCGTGACCACACCACGACTCCTGGCGATGTGTCAACGGACTTCGACAGCCACGGTACTCTTGAAGTCGTTAGCGCGACCTTTAACGACGAAGACGTCGCTGGCGACGTAATCACCAGAGACGATGTACTCTTCGTATACAGGCCTGGCAACCTCAGCAATGGTGAGCACACCTTCAAGATCAAAGTTAAGGACAACGCCGGTAACGAGAAGGAGTTCTCCACCACCTTCACGAAGGTCGACAAGGCCGCCTACAAGCTGAACCTGAACCCCGGTCCCAACTTGGTCTCCTTCCCTGCCAACCCCGCGGATGGTGACGTAAACGCGGTATTTGGCGGCGAGGGCAACGAGGACATCATGACCGTCCTCACCTACGACAACGGCACCGGTCTCTGGCAGACCGCAGTCAGGGGAGCCGACGGCACCTTGGGCGGTGACCTCACCGCCATCAACGGCACAAACGCCTATTGGGTCGTTACCAACGGTGTGGTGACCGTGAGCACCCTGCTTGAAGGCAGTGAAAACTTCGCTGGCACCCCACCGCATATAACGGTTGCGGAGGGCTGGAACCTCGTCGGTGTCGTAGATACCGATCAGAGCGCCGCAGGAACTGCCATCGCGGACTACTTCACCAACGTTGATGCCGAGGTAGTCTACGGCTTCGACTCCTTCGATAGCCGGCTGGTCAGACAGGCCGCAGGCGATGACGTCCAGACAGGTAAAGGCTACTGGGTCTACGTCAATAAGGCAGGGATAATCATCCCCTAGCCTGGTAATCAAAGGAAACCCAAAAGAGGGCGGGCCACACGGCCCGCCCTCTTTCTATATTCGCGAACGCGGGAACTGCTCACTCCTGCTCTTCCTCCTGTCGTTCTGTGGAGGCCCGGCGACGGAAATCTAACCCCCACGTAGCCGGCAACCCTCGTTCCCTTCCTTCGTCACTCTTGCGAAAGGAGGTGGACACGTCGGGGCGTGGCCGGGACGGGCACGCCCAATCATCAAGATAGAGGACTCGCTTTCCCCAACGAATTCCCCTTCCACACGCCAGCATTTAATCCTGACGGGAGCGCAGCGAATTCGAGGATCTCGTTCCTGCAACATTCCCCGTACCCAAGCCCAAACTTGTCAACACTCGGTGGCCTGTCTCGTTTGACATTCCCCCTCAGATTCCCTACCATCATCCCATCCCACAACTTTCGGCAAACCTTATCCCTTTGCCGACGGGAAAAGGAGATGATCCCCCATGCCAAATCCCAAAGCCATAACCCATTGGCCCATATACGCCCTTTTGGGAGCTTTGCTCCTTTCTCTCCTCCTCATCCTCGCCTGCGGCGACGACGAGGAACCCACCCAGGTCCCCACCGCGGCACCTCAACCAACCGCCGCACCCCCGGCCCCAACCCCTGCTCCCGCAACTCCCGCACCCACCATGGCCCCAACTCCCACCGCCATGCCGGCTACCCCGGCGGCCACCCCGAGAACCACCGCCGCCCCCGCAACCCCGCGGCCCACCCCCACCGCCGCCCCCACGCCGGCCCCCACCACAGAACCCGCCATGATGGCCAAAGTCCCCGTATCCCCCCGGCTGGAAATCTCCATGGTCCCACCCGGCCACCAGGTGACCATGGTCCACCAGACCTTCCACTCCTCATCCGGCCCCATAAAGACCATGTATGAGGAAATGGTCTACATCGACCCCCACTCCGGCGACTACACCAACGACCACGTCGTCGAAGAATGGTCCATGTCCGACGACGCTACAAGCTGGTCCTTCACCCTAAAGGAAGGCATCCCATTCCACACCAATGAAAACGGGGGAGGCGCCGAACTGACCGTCGACGACGTAATCTTCAGCATCCGAACTTCCGCCGGCGAAACCTCCTACAACCCCGGCCGCTGGAACATCTACGGGGTCGCCGACTCTAACTTCAATGTCCACGACGACTACTCCTTCGACTACAACATGGATCAGGCCGAACCTCTCCTCCTAGGCCATATCTCCGAAGGCGGCCTCGTCGCCATGCTCAGTAAAGACTACTGGGACGCCGTAGGAGGCGAAGACGCCTACGCCGAAAATCCCGTAGGCACAGGCCCCTTCCAGTACATCGACCTCAAAATCGGTGTCGGACTCCACGTCGAGCGTGTCATGGACCACTGGCGCAAGACTCCCGAATTCCATGAGATCATGATTTACTACACCCCCGAAGACGCCACCCGTCTCGCCATGCTCCTTGCCAGCGAAGTCCACCTCGCTGACATCCCTCGAACCCTCCTGTCCCAGGCCAACGAACGTGGCTTTGAGACCGTAGTGGCCACCCTCCCAGGCATCTTCATGTTCGCCTACTTCGGTGGCCTCTACTACGACCAGCCCAAGGAAATCCTCGCAGGTTCCCGCAAGGGCGAGACCGAACCCCTTGCCGAAGGCTACATCGCCGACAACCCCCTCAGGAACGCAACTGTGCGAAAGGCCATGAACCTCGCCATCAACCGGGATCTAATCATCGAGACCTTCTGGGGCGACGCCGCAGTCCCCGCCAGCACCTACGGCATTCCCCCCTACCGCTACGACTTCAAGGAAGAATGGACACCCTACCCCTACGACCCCGACCAGGCCAGGAGCCTCCTCGCTGAGGCCGGCTACCCCAACGGCTTCGAATTCACCGTCACCACTGCCAAGATGGGCGGCGTTCCCGAAGGGCCGGAGGTAGCCGAGGTCCTCGCCTCCATGTGGACCGAAGTCGGCCTGACCAGCAACATCGAACCCGTTGAATTCGGGGAAATTCTCAAGCGCGCCCGCGAGCGCACATGGGGCCAGAACGTCTACACCATCCGCTACGGCGCTGGCAACCCCTTCCCCAGTGACCCTTGCTACCCCATGAGCTCCGTAGCCGGCGGCTGCGGCAACCCCACCTGGGAATACGACGAGCTGGACCAGCTCTACCTTAAATTCAAAGCCTCCGTCAACCCGGATGAAATTCTGATGTGGGAACAGGCCATAGGCGACTACCTCTACGACAATTACCTCCTCATCCCCCTCGCCTTCCTATTCCCCGTCTCCGCCTACGATCCGGGCGTCATCGACACCTACACCGCCAACTGGCAGCACTGGGGACCCGTACGCCACCACGAGTACACCATCCCCGTCTACCAGTAACCCACCCGGTTCGCCGAAACGAGAAGGGGGCGGCTCCATTCAGGAGCCGCCCCCTTTAATGATTTCCAGCAGGAGCGGTTCGCGAACCGTTCGCCCTCCTACGTCAATCCCGCCGTCCGGAATGCCCGCGCCATCCTCTCAATGCCCTCCCATATCTCCGGCTCCGTCGGCAGCGCGTAGCAAAGCCTCACGTAATTCTTCCCATTCCGCTCGTCGTCATCTCCGTACACCGCCCAGTCGGGCCCCGGGTTGTACGCCACCCCCTCCGCCTTCGCTGCCTCCAGCGCCTGCCTGGTGTCGATGCCCTCCGGGAACTGGACCCACACGAACATGCCGCCTCGCGGCTCGCTAGGTTGCACCTCAGGCCCGAAATGCTCCTTCAGCGCCGCAATGAGCGTATCCCTCTTCCGCTCCAGCCCCGACTTCAGATGCTCCATGTGGCTGTCGAAATTATTCTCCAGGAACTCGGAAACAATCATCTGCCCCATCGTGCTGGTTCCTATATCCATCTTGAAAGGCAGAATCTGGCTCATCACCTCCCAAGGCGCTACAACGTACCCCAGTCGCACACCAGGCGCCAGCGACTTGGAGAAGGACCCCACGTGCAGCACGTAGTTGGAGTCGTCGAGCGAACGGATGGCGTGCTCGTACTCCTTCTCGAATACTAGGTCCGCGTAGCACTCGTCCTCGAAGATAGGTACCCCGAAACGGCGGCTCAACTCCAACATCTCCCGCCGTCTTTCCATCCCCATCACTCTTCCCGTGGGGTTGTGAAGCGTCGGTATCGTATAGATGAACTTTGGCTTGATCCCTCGCGACTGCAGGTCGGAAAGCGTCTCCTCCAGCAGGTCAGTCCGCATTCCTTCCTCGTCGAGGGGAACTCCCACCACGTCCGCTCCGTGTCGACGCAGGTTGCCCAGTGTACCGGCGTAGGAGAATATCTCCGTTACCACCGTGTCCCCGGGTTCCAGGAAGGCGTCCATCACAGCGATTATCCCCTGCTGGGATCCGGAAGTTATCAGAATTTCGTCTGCCGTTACCTGGATGCCCCTATGCTTCGCCAGCTTCTCTACCAGAAACTCCCGCAGCGGCAGATAGCCCAGCCCACCTCCGTTGGCGTGGTACACCGCCAGACTCCGCCCGTCTTTCCGAAAAACGTCCGCCGCCGCGCCCACAAAACCCTCGATGGGCAGCAGGTCCGGGCTGCCGTGTCCATAGGTGAAGTTAAAGGGCGGGTCCGGTTCCCCCGGCGACGATGGCGCCGGGGCGTCCTTGGCAAATAGCTTCGTATAGTCCAATCCGCTGCTCATCACACCTCCAAATTTTCGGGAAAAGACGGCCTTTAGGCCGTCAGGAGCGAGGGGGCCTTGAGGGGCGCCGCAATCTGGCTCTCCCTTAGCCTCTCCACGTCTTTCTGGTAGATCTGCACCCGGAAGGATCCGTAATCCGGCACATACATCCGGCCCTTCTCGTCCACGCGCACGGACCGCGGCCTCCGGAAGTACTTCTGCATGTCTATGGACGCCATGTCCCTTAGCCGCAGGAACATGGGGTTGGACAGCATATATGCCCGTGCCGACTTGGACAGGGTGGCGTCCCCGACGAATTTCTGGACGAAGCGCCCTTCTTGGTTGAACAGCTGCACCCGGTCGTTCCCCGAATCCGCCACGTAGATGTCCCCGTCTCCGTCCACTTCTACACCCGCCGGACGGTTGAACTCCCCGTCGTCGCCTCCACTCCCGCCAAACTTGAAGATGAACTCCCCTTCCTTGGTGAACTTCTGGACTCGGTCGTTCCGCCAGTCCCCCACGTACACGTCGTCAAACTCGTCCACCGCCACGCCCCAGGGCATGTTGAATTCCCCGTCACCCGTGCCGAAGCCGCCCCACTTACCCAGAAACTCCCCTTCCTTGGTGAACTTCTGTACC
>DAOUKX010000045.1:0-9738 GCA_034420855.1 Dehalococcoidia bacterium | reverse complement strand
CCCTCGAAACTTGCCACTGTCACGGCTCAACGGAGCCACCCCCACCAGGGCCGCAACCTCCCTGCGGTTCAGGAATCCCAACTCCGGCAGACCGGCGAGCAGGCTGAAGATGGCCACCGGCCCAATGCCAGGCACACTCTTCAACAGCTCCTCCCTCTCCCGCCACACCGGACTCTGCCTTAGACGACGCCCCAGTTCATCGTCCACGTCCTTCAACTGGCCATCCAGAAATGCGACTACCTCATCGATGTTCCGACGGATGGCAGGCAAGGCGGTACGACGCCGCAACTGCTCGGCGGTCCGCATCTGTATGATCTGACGACGACGGGCAACCAGCCCTTCCAGCTCCCTGGCCTCCTCAGAGACCATGGGCTGCGCCACAACCCCGCTCACCTCTCCAAAGTGAGCTATCACCCCAGCGTCCAGCCCATCCGTCTTCGCCAGTATCCCTTGTGAGCGCGCAAAGTCCCTTACTTGCCGTGGATTTACCACAGCAACGGGTACTCCCGCCCCACTGAGCAACCCCACTATCGGAACTTCATACCCGCCCGTCGCCTCCATAACCACCACTTGTGGCGCCAATTCCTGCAACCTCAGTACAAGGCCCTCCATCTCTTCCTCCTCCCGTTCCACTCGCCATCTTTCCCCCGTCGGACGCACGTCTACGTCCACCCATCCCTTCGATACATCCATCCCTACTATCATGGTCCCTTCCTCCGGCCCTTCCTTGCAGATTCGGGCTCACTGGCCCAGGCAACTGTTCGGGCTCTAAGATTCTATGGGCGGGGCGACCACGCTACGAATCGGTCTCTATCACCTAGGGGCGTCCGGTCTACCCCGCCTCCTTTCAAGATACAAGGGGCGTTTCACGAACCGCCCTCCCGTCCTCCCTCTTCTCCCGCGAAGGCGGGAGTCCATCCTCTCCCGCATCCCACTCCCAAAAGCCGCTACAATATCCCTCATGCCAACCCCCAGCAATACCCCACTCAACTTCCTCCTCTTCAACGCCCGCATCCTCACCCTGGAGCCCTCCCAGCCTCACGCCACCGCCGTCGCCATTAAGGACGGTCGCATCACCGCCGTCGGCTCCGAAAAAGACCTCGCGTATCTGGCAGGTGCAAAAACCCTTCGACTCGACTGCCACGGCATGACGCTAATCCCGGGATTCCACGACGCCCACTGCCACCTCTTCTCCCTTGCCTCCCGGCTCCAGCAACTGGACTGCGGCCTGGACATCGCTTCATCCATAACAGACCTGGTACGCCTCATTTCCCACAAAGCCCGGCAGACTCCCCCCGGCCGGTGGGTCCGCGCCTCCGGGTACGATGAGCACCTGCTAAAGGAAGCCCGTCATCCCACCGCCGCCGACCTGGACCGGGCCACGCCCGACCATCCTGTGCGTCTCGACCACCGCACCGGCCACGCCACTGTGCTGAACACCGCCGCCATGAATCTCCTCGGCATCGGCCCAAACTTCCAGGGTCCCGCCCACTCCGTTGTGCTCCGTGATGATTCAGGTTCGCCCTCCGGAGTCTTCTTTGAAATGACCCCTGAGATTAGCCGCATGATGAGGCCCTTCCGAAACAAGGACGAGTTCCAAGACAGCGTCCTCGATGCCAACAACCTTCTGCTTTCAAAGGGGATTACCGCAATCCAGGACGCAGGCCACAACAATGGCATCGAGCAATGGCGCACCTTCCGTCGCCTGAAGCAGGAAGGAACTCTCACACCGAGAGTCACAATGATGATAGGCCTCCCCCACGCCGACGACGAAGAACTCCGGAACGCCGACTGCATGGTGGGTAACGAAGGGCTGAGGTTTGGCGCAGTCAAGGTCATGCTGACTTCAACCGCCGGCGTCCTCCATCCTGAACTGAAAGAGCTTTCGGAAATCACCCTCCACCACCACCGGAAGGGCAGACAGTTGGCCTTTCACGCAATAGAAGCCGAGTCCGTTGTTGCCGCCTCCCACGCCATCGCCGCCGCTAGCCGCGCCAATCAACTGGCAGACCCCCGCCACCGCATCGAGCACTGCGCCGAAGGGCCGGCTGAAATCCTGCGAATGGTCAAAGGTAGCGGCGCGATGGTCGTAACCCAGCCCGGATTTGTTTACCACCACGGCGCAAAATACCTCGACCACGTTGATCCGGGACTGGTCCCTCAACTCTACCCTCTCGCCTCTCTGGACGACGCCGGAATCAACTGGGCCGCCGGTTCCGACGCTCCAGTTACGCTTCCAGACCCATTGCTCCACTTGCAGGCGGCCGTGACGCGTCACACTTCTGACGGTCGCAGCATCGGCCCCGGTCAGGCCGTTTCAGCAAATCGAGCCTTGAATGCGTGGACAATCGACGCCGCTCGCTCCTGCTTTCTGGAGGAGCAGATGAGCTCAATCCGCCCCGGAAAGTACGCCGACCTTGTCCTCTTGTCCAACGATCCCATCCAAACGCCACCCGAGGACATAGGCAACATAGAAGTGCAGATGACTATTATCGGGGGACGAGTTGTCTGGGAAGCTTGAAGCGCTGGCCTAACGCTGCCTCTTAGTCACGTAGGACGCCAGAATGCTGAGGGACTCCCTGGATTGTGAGTCCGGAAGCTCCTCAAGTATCCGAAGAGCCTTGTCGCAATACTCCTCGGCCTCGGCGTGGCACTCATCCAGAATGTCCGACTCCTGCATCATCTTCAGACTCTTTTTGAGGTAAGCCTTCTCCTTCCGGTTGGCGAAGAAAGCGCGGACGGGGTTGTCAGTCGGGTGCCGTTCCAGCAGCTTGATGCTTGGAAGCGTCAACACACCCTGCAGCAAATCATTCCCCACAGGCTTGCCAATCTCGTCGGCGTCACCGCTCACGTCCAGAATATCGTCCACAATCTGAAAAGCCATGCCGATGTTGTAGCCATACTTAGCAAGGGCGTCTATCCCCTCCTCCGGCGCACCTCCCAGAATTGCCCCCGATTCGGCTGCGGTGCGGAATAGCGACGCCGTCTTGCGGTAGATCCGGTCCTCATACAGTTTCCTTGACTGTTCCACGTTATGACCGTTGAAATACTCCATCAACTGGCCGCTGGAAAGGTCCATGATCGTCTCGGAAAACCGTCGAATAACCCTGATGTTGTTCGTGTCGCAGACATACGTCGCAGAGGCGGCGAAAACATAGTCTCCCAGCAGAATCGCCACGTTTTCGTCCCATCGGCTGCTGATTGTGTCCATCCCCCTGCGCGTCAGCGAGTTGTCGATGGTATCGTCGTGAATAAGCGTCGCAATATGCAGAAGCTCCACGGCAGTGGCCATGGTGACCGCCGCCGGGGCCTCCTTCCCATACAGTCCCGACGCCAGAAGCGTCACGGCAGGCCGCATACCCTTGCCGCCCCTGCCAAACAGGTACGTCAGAAGAGGCGCAAGGTGCTGGTCTTGACCTCGCCGCATACCCTTCAGGTTCTCCTTGACCTGCAGAAGCTCGCCCCTGATGGGCTGGTAAATCTGACCTGCCTTGGCGTCCAAGCTTTTGAGCACTAGTCCTCCTACCGCACCGCCGCCCGAAGTCGTTCTTGCTCTTCCTCAGCCACCGATTCATCCAGCTTGCTGAAGAGATGGGCGGGCTTGTCAAAGGCCTTTCCAACGGGAATTTCGTCCTGCTTCCAACCGGCATCCTCCACACTTCCCTCGTAGCCCAGTATTTCGTGAAGGCGCTGCGCGCTGAAAGGCAGGAAGGGATAGGTGATGGTACGCAGGCAGGATAGGACGTTGAGACACACCCACAGCGTCGTGGCCGTTCTCTCCAGATCTGTCTTGCGAGTGCGCCACGGCTCCTTCACGTCCAGGTACCGGTTGGCTTCCTGGGCAAGGCTCATGGCAACGGAGAGAGCCGACCTGAACCGGCACGACTCCAGATTCTTCGCAGCCTCATCAAGCGCCGCCGGAATCCTGCCCATCATCACCTCATCCTCTACGTCCAACTCTCCCGGCTGCGGGAACGCTCCCCTGAAGTTCCGATGAGTCATCGTCAGCACCCGGTGCACCAGGTTTCCGTACGTTGCCACAAGCTCCTGGTTGTTCCGCCTCACAAAGTCGTGCCACGAGAAGTTGGAATCGCTGCTCTCCGGCATAATCGCCGAAAGCACGTACCGCAACGGGTCTGGCTCGAATCTGTCCAGGTAGTCCGGCAGCCAGACGGCCCAATTCCTGCTGGTTGATATCTTGGCGTCCTCCATGTTCAGAAACTCGTTTGCCGGCACGTCATAGGGACGCATCAGGCTGCCGTCACCCATCAGCATGGCGGGCCAGATTATCGTGTGAAAGGGGATGTTGTCCTTCCCAATGAAATAGTATCCCCTGGTCTCGGAATCACGGAAGAAGGGCTCCCACGCCTCCGCGTCGCCCGACCGCTTGGCCCATTCGATAGACGCCGAAAGATAGCCCGTCACAGCCTCGAACCACACGTAGATCCGTTTGTTTTCGTACCCTTCCAGCGGGATCCTGATCCCCCACTCGATATCGCGGGTGATTGCTCTGTCCTTCAACCCGTCTTCAAGATAGCGCTGGGTGAAGTTGAGCACGTTGGGACGCCAATGACTCTGCTGCTTCACCCACTCCAGCAGCGGCTCCTGGAAGGCCGTCAGCTTCAGGAAAAAGTGCTCCGACTCCCGAAACTCCAGAATCGAGCCGCCAATTGCGCTCCGTGGGTTGATTAAGTCCGTCGGATTCAGCGTTCTGCCGCAGGCATCGCACTGGTCCCCTCGGGCCCCCGGGTCGCCGCAGAAGGGACATGTCCCCTCCACGTAGCGGTCCGGCAGGAACCTGTCTTGCTCTGCGGAGTAAGGTAGCAGCATACTGTCCTTATATATGTACCCCTTATCCAGAAGGGTCAGGAAAAGCCTTTGTACCACCTGG
The DNA here is from genome assembly GCA_034420855.1 of Dehalococcoidia bacterium. Taxonomy (GTDB): domain Bacteria; phylum Chloroflexota; class Dehalococcoidia; order Lucifugimonadales; genus JAPULR01. The sequence continues at coordinate 4,847 of DAOUKX010000045.1, read as the reverse complement.
GCGTGATTTTCGGTCCCCGTGGTCGTAAACAGGTCAAAGCTGATACCAAGCCGACGCCAGCTTTCCAGAAACTCCGTATGAAACCGGTCCACAATCTCTTGGGGTGAAACACCCTCCCTGTCGGCTCGGATAGTTATCGGCGTTCCGTGCTGGTCGCTGCCCGAAACCATGATGACCTCGTTGCCCTTTATCCGGTGATATCGGGCAAAGATGTCCGCCGGTAGATAGCATCCCGCAATCTGTCCCAGGTGTAGGGAACCGTTGGCGTAGGGCCAGGCAACCGCTATGAATATCCGCTCCGGCATGGGCCCTCGGCCATTCCTCCTGCAATGAATTCCCCGTACAAAGCTCGCCAACGCACCCGGGCGTCTGCGAGCAAGGCGTCAAGTTTAGCACAATCCCACCGGCATTCGGTACGTAGTATAGCGAGGTACTACGCCTGACCTTCTCGATCGAAGTCACCTGGTGGGCACCCCCAAATCTTGCACCCCCGTGCGCCACCCTGCCCTCGCCCATTGTGGCCTTTCTACAAGTGCCATAATTAACTTGAGCTGATGTTCTACTTTATGCTATCCTTCCTTCATGGCTAGAACGTTAGTAACTTTTAGTAGCTCCCCTTGGACTCAGCAGATGCCGACTTCGCCTCAATCCATCATCCATTCATGAAAATTTCAAAAAAACAAATACAAACACGTCAAACCCTCGGATCCACGCCTGATTCTGTCCCAATTCCCCGGATTTGTTTTCAAATTCAATTCAGGTCCACTCCTGAAGAAGTGAATTGTTTTGGGAAAACAATTCCCGGATCCCCATCTGATTGGGGAATTAGTTGCACCCTATTGACCCTCTCCACCGAGGGACAGCCACTGGTCATACACCAGCCTCCGCCTCACCCCCGACAGTTCAGCCACCCGCCTCACTGCCTCCTTCGCCCTGATGCCGTCCCGCTTCAACTCCTCCAAAGCCTCCCTCACCTGCATCACGTCCCACACCTCCGTCTCCACCGGCTCCGCCCCCTCCACCACCAGCGTAAACTCCCCTCGCGGCTGGTCGAATCGCTCCAGCGCCTCGGATATCGCACCCGGGAAGACCTCCTCGAACTTCTTCGTCAACTCCCGGCAAACGGTCATCCTCCGGTCCCCCCAGGCCGAAAGAATATCCTCCAGCGTATCCCGAAGCCGGTGCGGGGCTTCGAAGAACACCAGCGTGGTCTCGATGCTTGCCAGTCTCTCCAGCATCCTGAGCCTGTCGCTCCGACGGCGCGGAAGAAACCCGACGAACGTAAACCGCTCCGCCGGCATCCCCGACGCCGAAAGTGCGGCAGTAACCGCCGAAGCTCCGGGAATCGGCGTCACCGCAATGCCCAAGTCCAAGGCCTCCCTCACCAGCTCGGCCCCCGGGTCCGATACCGTCGGGACCCCAGCGTCGCTCACCAACGCCACGTCACCCTCCGCCAAGGCTTCAAGTATCTTCGGCATCTGACGAACGTGATTGTGCTGGTGAAAGCTCAGCAGCGGCGTCCTGATTTCATAACGCGCCAGCAGCTTCCGCGTCTTCCGGGTATCCTCGGCGGCGATAAGCTCCACCTCCTGCAGGATGCGCATGGCGCGAAGGGCAATGTCCTCCAGGTTGCCGATGGGCGTGGCTACAACATACAGAGTCAAACCAATCTCCACCAATAAATGACATGCCGTGTTTGAAACATGCCTCGGCTATGTTATAATTCGTGCTTGAAAAGAGAAAGAGGGAATAGAAAGAATACGTGAACAAAGACAGTAAGTCGGCCATCATGGCGGAATACGCCCGGACCCCGGGGGACACAGGCTCAGTTGAAGTACAGGTAGCCGTCCTGACGGGAAGAATCAAGGAGCTTACGGAACATCTTAAGTTTCACCGGAAGGACACCCACACTCGCGTGGGCCTCCTCCGGCTGGTTGGGCGACGTCGAAAGTTGCTCAACTACCTGACCCGAGAGAACGTGGCCCGGTATAGGTCTCTCATCGCCAGACTCGGCCTCCGAAGATAGGCGCTCCAACGGAGCGCTTTTTCCTTTTATTCCCCCTCTTTACCCTTAGAAGGATTTGATACCTATTGTAATGGAACATACTTTTCAGAGACAGATCGGCGGCAAGCTGCTAACTTTGCAGACCGGTAAACTGGCCTCCCAGGCCAACGGCGCCGTCAAAATTACCTGCGGGGATACTGTCGTGCTCGCCACGGCAGTCATGTCCTCCAGGGCCCGCCCAGACATCGACTTCCTCCCCCTGACCATCGAGTTCGAGGAGAAGCTCTACGCCGTCGGCAAGATCCCCGGCAGCTTCTTCCGACGCGAAGGACGGCCCGGGACCGAGGCCATCCTTTCGGCGCGTTTGGTGGACAGGCCCATGCGGCCCCAGTTTCCCAAGGGCCTCCACAACGACCTACAGATTGTCCTCACCGTTCTCTCCACCGACCAGGAGACCCCCCCGGATGTGCTTGGCATCGTCGGCGCTTCTGCCGCCGTGTCAATCTCCGACATCCCCTTCAATGGCCCCGTCGGCGCCTGCCGCGTGGCCTACAAGGACGGCGAATATCTCATAACTCCCACCTTCGAGCAGATAGAGGAAAGCACCCTGAACGTGGCTGTCGCCGGTGTTCGCGGGGCCATCGGTATGGTCGAAGCCGGCGCCACCGAGGTTTCGGAGGAAATCGCCCTCGAGGCCATCCGTCGCGCCCAGGAGACTAACGACGAGATAATCGACCTGATTGACGAAATGGTGCAGACCGTCGGCAAGTCCAAGATGCCCGCCCCGGAAGTTGCAGACGAATCAGCCCTGAAACAGCGCGTGGAAGGCGTCCTGAACGGTCGGCTGGAAGCGGCTTTGGCGCCCACCCCGGACAAGTCCGGCCGCGAAGACGCCGAGCAGAAGCTGAAGGACGAGGTGTTCGCCGCCCTTGATGACGAAGACCCCAAGCAGATTGCAGGCATCTTCAAGTCCATGATGAAGGACGTGGTGCGCTCCCGAATCCTGGACCAGGGCATCAGGCCCGACGGTCGACAGGACCACGAAATCCGCCCCATATCCTCAGAGGTGGGCATCCTGCCCCGCACCCACGGCACAGGTCTCTTCACCCGCGGCCAGACCCAGGTGCTCAGCATCGCCACCCTCGCCACCATCGGCATGAAGCAGACCCTCGACACCCTCAGCCCCCAGGACAGCAAGCGCTTCATGCACCACTATAACTTCCCGCCCTACTCCGTCGGAGAGACGGGCAGAATGTTCACCGGACGACGGGAAATCGGCCACGGCGCTTTGGCGGAACGGGCCATCGAGCCGGTCCTGCCCTCCGAGGAAGACTTCCCCTATGCCCTCCGCGTAGTGTCCGAGGTCTTGAGTTCCAACGGCAGCACCTCCATGGCCAGCGTTTGCGGCAGCTCCCTCGCCCTCATGGACGCCGGGGTGCCCGTTAAGGGCCCCGTTGCCGGTGTCGCAATGGGCCTCATCATGGGCGACGACGGCAATTACGCCGTCCTTTCCGACATTCAGGGCGTCGAGGACTTCCTCGGCGACATGGACTTCAAGGTGGCAGGCACCGCCAAGGGCATAAACGCCCTCCAGATGGACATCAAGATTCAGGGTCTCACCCAGGAAATCCTTCAGATTGCCCTGGAGCAGGCCCGGGTTGGCCGCCTCCACATTCTGGACAAGATGGCGGAGGCCATCCAGACACCCCGCACCTCCCTCAGCGAGTACGCCCCCAAGATGGAGCGCATCACAATCCCCGTCGACAAGATCGGTGCCGTCATTGGCCCCGGTGGACGCAACATCCGCGCCATCATCGAGGAATCCGGCGCAACGGTGGACATCGACGACGACGGTGTGGTGATGATTGGCGCCAACGACGCGGAAGCCATCAGGAAGGCCCGCACCCGCATCGAGAACATGACCCGCGAGCTTGAAGTGGGAGACATCTTCACCGGCAAGGTAGTGAGGATGACCAACTTCGGCGCCTTCATAGAACTGGTGCCAGGCAAGGATGGCCTCCTGCGAACGGAAGAGATGGCCTCGATGGACAACGGCGTGGCAATGGACCAGGAGATTACCGTAATGATCCAGGAGATTGACTCCCTGGGCCGCATCAACCTGTCCCGCCGCGCCCTCTTCGGTGAGGAAAGCCCGCCGCGACGTCAGTTCGGCTCACGCCCCGGCGGCAACCGCGGCGGCCGGTCCTACGGCGGAGGCGGTGGTGGACGCCCGCCCCGCAGAGGCGGTCCCGGCGGACGCAATAGCGGCCCCCGCAGGGACCGCTCCGGCCCGCCCCGTCGCGGCGGAGGCGGTGGTGGTGGCGGTTTCGGCTATCGCAGGCCCCCCAGCCGCTAACCCCCTCCCATCTTGTCCCTTCCCCCTTGACGGGGGAAGGTTTGGATGGGGTGACCCCTCCCTTTGCTCCCGCGAAGGCGGGAGCCCATCCCCCTACCCAAATCCAGCGTCGCCCTTTACACTATAGGCTAGCTTACTCCCCGGAGTATCCCATGGCAGAAATCAAAGTCCTCATCCACGGCGTCGCCGGTAGGATGGGACAGGAAACCCTCAAGGCATTCTGCGAGGCTGAAGATACACAGCCAGTAGGCGGTGTCGATATCGTCGCGCCTGAAAACCGGATACGGCTGCCAGACGGCTCCGGGTCCATCCCCCTTTCCTCAGATCTTTCCACCCTCATTCTTCAGACCGGGCCTCGCGTTGTTGTCGACTTCTCCAACGCCGACGCCACTATAAACGCAGCCTACACAACCATAGAAGCGGGTGTCTGCTTCGTCACTGGTACCTCCGGCCTCAGGGACGACGCTGTCCGGCTAATGGACGAAA
>DAOUKX010000044.1:0-40241 GCA_034420855.1 Dehalococcoidia bacterium | reverse complement strand
GGAGCTTCCCAAGGTCTGCGAGCACATAAACCTTCCCTTCCAGGCTGGGGATGACGAGGTGCTGGAGGCTATGCGCCGTCGCTACACGCAGGACCAGTACCGGGAGTTGGTGGACAGGATTCGCCGTACCGTGCCCGACGTGGCCATCAGCACGGACGTAATCGTCGGATTTCCAGGGGAGACCCACGAGCAGTTCATGGAGACCTACAGGCTGGTGGAGGACATACAGTTTGACAAGGTGCATATGGCGGCTTATTCGCCTAGGCCGGGGACTTTCGCCATTCGCAAGCTGCCGGATTCCGTGAGCCGGGAAGAGAAGCAGCACCGGCTCAAGGCCCTGGAGTCCCTCCAGAAGGCTATTCAGGAGAAGAAGAACGGCCGCCTGGTCGGAACTACGGAGGAAGTGCTGGTGGAAGGGCGGAAAAAGGGACGGTGGCAGGGTCGCACAAGACAGGACAAACTGGTATTCTTTGAACATCCTTCAGATATGTTGGGCCGGACGGTTGAAGTGAATATCGAAGCCGCCACAGCCTGGTCGTTAAGAGGATCACCGGCGAAGGAATGCCAACCCTCCCACGCGGGGGTGTCGCCATGACCCTGAATCTCAAGAACCCCAGCGCAGGGAGGAAACCCTTCCTGCCCATCACCGAGATAGAACACGCCGCCTTCTGCAAGAGCGAGGACGAGCTTCCCGCCAAGCCGCTCCTGGACGAAATCAAGGTAAACGTTCGCTGGCAGAAGATTCCCCTCAAATACCTCCGACTGACCGCAGAGGAGCTTGACCAGCGCATCCATGAGGCGCGACAGAAGCTGGGCACGAAAGTCGTCGTGCTGGGTCACCACTACCAACGGGAAGAGGTCATCAAGTACGCCGACTTCCAAGGGGATTCCTACCTTCTCTCCCAGCAGGCCGCCAACCAGGCTGAGGCGGAATACATCATCTTCTGCGGCGTCCACTTCATGGCGGAAACGGCCCGCATCCTCTGCGCACCCCATCAGCGGGTGATTCTGCCGAACATCACCGCCGGCTGCTCCATGGCCGACATGGCCCCTACGGGTGACGTTCTGGACGCTTGGGACGACCTGGAAGACCTGCTGGGAGCGAATTCCGTGGTGCCCATTACCTACATGAACTCCACCGCCGAGATTAAGGCGCTGTGCGGACGCAACGGCGGTATCGTATGCACCTCCTCCAACGCCGCCGGCACCTTCGAGTGGGCCTTCCAGCGGGGCGACCGCGTGCTCTTCCTGCCCGACCAGCACCTGGGACGCAACACCGCCCTCAACATGGGCATCGACCTGGACGAGATGGTCGTCTGGAACCCCTTCAAACCCCTGGGCGGACACACTGCAGAGCGGTTGAGAGAGTCCAAGGTCATCCTCTGGCAGGGGCACTGCTCGGTGCATACCCGTTTCACCCCGCGGCAGATAGAGACGGCCCGCCAAAGATACCCGGACATCAAAGTCATCGTCCACCCCGAGTGCACCATGGAAACAGTGCAGGCCGCCGACATGAACGGCTCAACGGAGGTCATACGCAAGACCATCAACGAGTCCCCCGCCGGAAGCCAGTGGGCAGTTGGCACGGAAGTGAGCCTGGTGAACCGGCTGGCCAAGAATAACCCGGACAAGGTTATCTTCTGCCTGGACCCGATTGTGTGTCCGTGCTCCACCATGTACCGGATTCACCCCGCCTATCTGTCGTGGGTGCTGGACTCCCTCCTGGACGAAGAGATGGTCAACGAGATCCGCGTGGACTCGGAGACTACGCGTCACGCCCTCACCGCCCTGGAGCGGATGCTGGAGGTCTCCTAGCATAGGCGTCCGTCCGTTGGCAGACCCCTCAAAAAGCCCCGATTTCAGAGTCAAAGGGGTGGGCCGGATTGCTTGACATTACCCCGGACATACAGAGTCTCATCGACCGGGCCCTGGAAGAAGATCAGGCCTTCGCCGACGCCACCACCCAAGCGCTGATTGACCCTGGAATTCAGGCCGTTGGAGAGTTCAGGGCGGAAGAGGCAGGCACGCTGGCGGGCATCTCCGCCGCCCTCGCCGTGTTCCGGCGGCTACGACCCTCCGCCGAAACGCGGGTTTTCATCAACGACGGCGAGACCCTGACTCTAGGGCAGATAATTGCAACAGTGACGACATCCGCCGACGTAATTCTGCGGGGTGAGCGGTTGTCGCTGAACCTGCTCCAGCGCATGAGCGGCATCGCCACGGAGACGGCGGAATACGTCAAGGCCGTGGAGGGGACTGACGCACGCATCATCGACACACGCAAGACGGCGCCGGGGCTTCGCACGCTGGACAAGTACGCAGTACGGGTCGGCGGGGGCCACAACCACCGCATGCACCTGGGTGACGGCATCCTCATCAAGGACAACCACCTGTACCTGCTGGACCGCGAATCAACCTCAATGCCGCAACTCATCCGGCAAGCGCGGGCGAGAGCATCCCATACCCTCAAGATTGAAGTGGAGGTGACCAATCTCCACCAGCTTGAGGAGGCCCTAGAGGGCCGGGCGGACATCGTCCTGCTCGACAACATGTCCGTCGAAGACCTGGCGGAAGCCGTCCGAATTACCGGAGGCCGCGCCCTGCTGGAGGCTTCCGGCGGCATAACCATAGATAACGTAGCCGCCGTGGCTGGTACCGGCGTCGACCTGATATCCGTCGGCGCGCTGACCCACTCCGTCAAAGCGCTGGACATCAGCATGGACATCACGGCCATCCGCTAGCCAGGCCGGACCCAATCCTCTACCCCAAAAGGAGGACCAATGACGACAGGCGAAACCCACGCTCCCATCGAACGGAACATGGCCATGGAGATGGTCAGAGTCACCGAGGCCGCAGCCATCGCCGCCGCCCGGCACATGGGCAAGGGCGACAAGGAGCTGGTGGACCAGGCCGCCGTGGACGCCATGCGGTCAACCCTGGGATCAATCGCCATGGACGGCATCGTCGTCATCGGCGAGGGGGAGAAGGACGAAGCCCCCATGCTCTACGTGGGCGAGGAGATAGGCGATGGACACGACCCGAAGGTCGACATTGCCGTGGACCCCATCGACGGCACCACGCTTCTCTCCAAGGGACTGCCGGGGGCAATCGCCGCCATCGCGCTGTCGGCGCGGGGAACAATGAAGGTGCCCTTCCAGTTCGCCTACATGAACAAAATCGCGGTGGGCAAGGCGGCCAAGGACGTGATAGACATCAACGCTCCGGTGGAGACCAACCTGCGCAACACGGCCAGGGCCATGGGGCGCAGCGTGGAAGAGCTTACCGTAGTGGTGCTGGACCGTCCGCGTCACGACCAACTGCTTGCCGAAATCCGCAGCACAGGCGCGAGGGTGAAACTCATCTCTGACGGAGATGTGGCGGCAGGCATCCACGCGGCGCTGCCGGACTCAGGGGTGGACGTGCTCATGGGCATCGGCGGGACGACGGAGGGGGTGCTGACAGCGGCGGCCATCCGGTGCATCGACGGGATCATCCAGTGCAAGGCGTGGCCGAGGAACGACGCCGAGCGTCAGGCGGCGCTTGATGCGGGCGTGGACCTGGAGCAGGTGCACACTACGACGGACCTGGTGGGCGGGGAGGACGTGTTCTTCGCCGCGACGGGCGCAAGTACGGGAGACCTGCTACGGGGGGTCCACTTCTTCCCCAACGGGGTTGAGACGCATACGCTGGTGATGCGCTCTCGCTCCGGCACCCTCCGCTGGATAGACTCCCTCCACGACTTTACGCGGCTGAGCAAGGTGCTCTACGAAGAATAGGGGGATACGGAGGATTTAGAGATGTTTCCTAAATGTGGCGAGGTCAATTTCCAGAGATCTCAGAATTCTGCTGAGAGCTATCCTATGTACTTCTCTTTTACCCATCACCAATGTGGTTGTGAGAGTTCTTCCATCAGAGGAGCGTCTCGAAATTCCTAAGTGAGACCCTCCTCTTCGCCTGTGCTCCAAACAACCTATTCTCTTCAAAACAGCGAGCAACCTCCTACTGGACAATAGCGGCAAACTGCTCGCGGGTATGTTAGGCGTAGACAACTATGGGAGTCTCGGTGTTTTCTGAGACAGCGGCGGCGAATTCGACAGTATCATCTATCGCTGGAAGCATGACGATACCTTTTTCTCGGAAGACGCGCTCACGCTCTCCGACTTCGTCTAGGACGGATAGGTGAACGTAGATGGCATCCTTTAGGTTCTCGCAGACTTCTTCCAGAGAATCACCCTGGGTGACGGTGCCTAACTCAACGCAGTAACCGACATAGACGTCGTCATGCTTTTCCACTTTCGTATTCAGCGTAAAGTGTCGTTTTGCTGCGGCCATAGTCCACCTCTCGCATTTCTCCCAGAGTTTGTTTACGAGCAAATTATCTAAATAATAGTACCTATCCGCACCGTTGGCAAGCAAGTGGGGTGCGCTAGTTATCCAGTGAGTCTAACTTCCCTACCCCGCCTCCATCCCCGGCTCATACCGCCCCTGGCGGGCGGCGGCGGTGACACGGGCGCGGTGGTGGAAGATCTGCTGGACTGCCTCCCGGTTGGCGTTGTTTCCGGCCCAGGTGCGCAGCGGCGCTCCCTGCAGGCCGCGTCCATAGGAGAAGCTCAGTTCCCACGGCGCGCCTTCCCGCTGGGCGTGGCGGTTGATCGCGTCCAGGTTGATTGTCGCCTCGTCGTCGGCCTGGCCGCCGGAGAGGAAGACGATGCCCGGCACCGACGCCGGCACCGCGCTTTTCAGACACGCTACCGTTTGCCGCGCCACTCCCTCAGCATCCGCTCGACTCTCCGCCGACGCTCCCGAAAGCACCATGTTGGTCTTCAGCAGAATGCCATCCAGCGCAACGCCATGCGCCCTTAGCTGGCGGAACATCTCCGTCAATGCCGCCTCGGTTGCGTCGTAGCAGCGGTCGATGTCGTGGTCTCCGTCCATCAGCACCTCCGGCTCCACCATGGGCACCAGCCCCGCCTCCTGGCTCAGGGCGGCGAAGCGGGCCAGGGCGTGAGCGTTCACGTCGAGGCAGTAGAGGGTGGGCATGTGGGGGCCGACGGCGATGACCGCGCGCCACTTGGTGAACCGGGCGCCCAGATCCACGTATTCCGCGAGTCGCTCTCGTAGCCCGTCCAACCCCTCGGTGACGGTCTCGCCGGGTGAACCGGCCAGGTCTTTCGCGCCCGTGTCGACCTTGATGCCGGGCATCATGCCTGCATCCGTTAGCACGTTGACCAGGGTAGTACCGTCGTCGCTGCTCTGGCGGATAGTCTCGTCGTAGAGAATGACGCCGCTGATAAACTCCGATGCGCCCGCGGTGCGGAACAGCATCTCGCGATAGTCTCGCCGGTTCGTTTCGGTACTCTCGACGCCGATGCTGTCGAACCTGCGCTTGATGGTGCCTGTGCTTTCGTCGGCGGCTAGGATTCCCTTGCCCGGCGCGACCAGCGCCCGTGCTGTGTCCGAAAGCGTCTCGATTCTAGTAGTAGTTGTCATTTCTTCTATTCCTCGTTCGTCGATTGTCTCGAACCGCCGCCAACCGGCCTACTTCTGCCTCGGATGTTTGGCGGCAAAATCCCTCGCCATCTCCTCGAAGGTGACGAAGCTCACGCCTGGGTGGCTCATAATGTAGGAAGTGAGCCGCTCCAGCATCAAAATCACCTGGGGTCGTCCCGCCACGTCGGGGTGGATGGTGATGGGAAACACGGCTTCGTCGTACTCCCGGTAAACGTAGTCGAACTGGTCCCGCCAGAGCTCCTCGATGTCCCGCGGATTGACGAAGCCGTGGCTGTTGGGGGAAGCCTTGATGAACATCATCGGTGGAAGGTCGTCCAGGTACCAGCTGGCGGGAATCTCCACCAGGTCCGTCTCTTCGCCGCGCTCCAGGCGGGTCATCCAGGCATCGGCGGGCTTGGAGAAGTCAATCTTCGTCCATCTGTCCCCCACGCGGACGTAGTAGCACTCGAAGTCGCGGTGCATCAGGCTGTTGTCGTAGAAGATGCCGTGCTTCAGCAGCAATTCCGCGGTGGCGTGGCTGAACTCCCACCAGGGGGCCACGTAGCCGACGGGCTTTCTGCCCCAGTATTCCTCGACGAGGTCGATGCAGCGGACCAGCACCGCCTCTTCCTGCTCCCGGGTCATGGCGATGGGGTTCTCGTGACAGTAGCCATGGATGCCGATCTCGTGCCCTGCCTCGGCCACCATTCGCGTCTCTTCAGGGAATGACTCGATGGAGTGTCCGGGGATGAACCAGGAGGTCTTGATACCCAGCTTGTCGAAGAGCTTCAGCAGGCGGGGAGTACCGACCTCGCCCGCAAAGATGCCCCTGGAGATGTCCCCCGGCGAGTCCTCGCCGCCGTAGGAACCCAGCCATCCCGCCACCGCATCCACGTGTATCCCGTAGGCGCACATAATCCGCTTTTCAGCCATTTTTCCTCCCCCGCAGAAGGGATAATTGTCCATCGTCTCGACGCTGCTAGCATAGCATCAGCCCACGGCACGGACAACCGCGGGGGAGGTCGGTGCTACGGCGACGAGATTCTTCACTTCGCTTCGCTCCGTTCAGAATGACACGTGGGTTGAGCGAAAACCCTTGACTGTTGCCGAACCCGTTGGTACAAATGCATCATCTACTTCTTCCCGCAAGGAGGGCCCCATGTACGAAGGATTCAGAGTCATCGACGCAGACGGCCATTTCTACGAGCCGAGAAACATCTGGGACCGGTACGTGGAGCCCGAATTCTACGACCGCCGCCCCAGGGTGCGGGAGATCTTCGGCCGGTCCCGTATGGACTTTGAGGTGGACGGCGTTTTCTTCAAGCAGTCCAAGATTACCGCCGCAACCACCAAGCGCTACGCCAGCCAGGAGGCGAAGTACGGCGACGCCTACCGCTCCTGGTGGAGCTGCGAGAGCCGAATCAACGACATGGACAGGTACGGATGGGACATCCAGGTCTGCCTCCCCACCGCCGGCCACGTGGGAGCGCAGATGTCCCGCACAGACGCCAAGCTGGGGGCCGCCGTGGTCCGCGCCTATAACAACTGGGCGCGGGACTACTGCGGCGAGGCGCCCGACCGGGTGAAGTTCGTTTCCGTCGTTCCCGGCGGCGATGCCGCGGAAGTGGCCGTGGAAGCGCGCCGCTCCGTGGAAGAGCTGGGCGCGGTGTCGTTCATCATTTCCACCCCATCGGTGGGACATTGGTGGCACACGCCCGAATTCGACCCCGTCTGGGAGGTGGCTACGGAGCTGGACGTGCCCCTGTCCCTGCACGGCAACGAGACCAAGACGGGGGAGCCCGCCACCTACGACAGGTACAACGGCATGGGCGGCCCCTTTGAGGCCATCCACCACGCCATCAACTTCCCCATGGAAAACATGATCGGCGTGGCCCACTTCATGCTCTCGGGCATCCTGGACCGTTACCCCAAGATGAAGCTGTCTATTCTGGAAGCAAACTGCGGCTGGCTCCCCTTCTGGCTGAGCCGTCTGGAGAATTGTTCAGATGGACGGCAGGCTGTGACTTTCGACGCCGAGCCGCTGGGAGCGACGCCCTACGAATACTTCGACAGGCAGTGCTTCATCGCCTGCGACGCGGACGAGCCCGGCATCAAGTTCTGCATCGAGCACGTGGGGGACGAAAACATCGTGTTCAACACGGACTATCCCCACGCCGACGCCCCCGACCCGTGGGAGCCGGTGCCGAACATGATGGCCCAGCCCATCTCAGACGATTCTAAGCGGAAGATTATGTGGGACAACTCCGTGCGCCTGTACGGCCCCCGCCTGCTGGAGGGGTTCAACGGGGGATAAACTTCCGCTAATACCAGTAACTTGTTACGGTAGGGGCGGTTCGCGAACCGTCCCTACTCTTTTATCAAGCACTAACTGATCTCTTCGTCTACACCAGCACGTCCTCCAGCGCCGCTTCCAGCTCTTCCGCGGTGGAGTAGGCCTCGAAGCGGGCGGTGACCACGCCGTCGGCGTCCACGACGAACACCCATGACTCGTTGGACCACTCAGGCACGCTGGTCAGACCCCATTCGTCCATGATGGGGGAGGTCCGGGCGCGGCTCAGGTCCCCCTCCACCTCGTGGGGGTTCTCGTAGACCTCCACGTGAATAAAGCTGGCCCGTTCGTCGTACTTACGGCGGACCTGGCTGACCGTCTCCACCTGGGGCCCGCAGGTGGCCGAGGTGCAGAAGGAGGGCGTGGCGAACACGACCATCGTCGGACGGCCCTGTCCCAGCGCATCGGCAATGCTGGTGGCGTAGAGCGCAGGGTCAGGCTCGTGGGCCGAGGACAACTCTTCCAATTTCGCGCCAGCGGCGACGGTGCGGTTCATGCTTGCCGGAGCTTGTTGTCCGACGTCCACCACGCTGAAGCCGTCCGTCACTTCAACCTCCATAATCGCCCTGCGTGGCTCCCCCTCTTCCTCCCCGGCTATCTCGAGCCTCCACGTACCCGTTCGGTCGAAGGACAGGTCCGTGACGTAGCTGCCGCGGGTGCCGTAGGGCCAGAGATTGAAACCCGCCTTAAGGGTCTCGTGGGGGCCATCGGCGGAGCCGTCATCAGCGACTAAGTATGTTGAAACCTCCACCTCCGGCACGGTCACGAGGGAGCGGGCGCCGGTGAGCAGGAAGGCCACCCGCTGACTGCCGGGGCGCAGGACGGTGGTGCCCACAATGCCCTCCCAGTCCGTCTCTAGTTGTGGGGTTACGACGGAGGCTGATTCCGTCGCCTCGGGCGTGGGTTGCCGAGTGACGGTTGGAGCGGACGTTGATTCTTCATTGCCGCAGGCTGCGAACAGGCTCGCCATGACCACAACCGTCAGTATCAGGAAAGCTGCATATCTCATGTATAGATTACGCATAATCACCGCCGCGGGATTCAAATTCCCTTCCGTCGACGTGCCATTCTACCAAAATTATTATTCCCCAATTTGCCAACTGTAGATGCCCCAGAGAGTCTTTTCCTTTCCGAAATACCCTCGCCGCCTAAAATCAAAAAGGGCCAATTTGGTGGTTGGCATTCTCCCACTCCTTTGCTACCATGCTTCAACAGCCCAATGCACTTTACCAATTCAGCAAGAAACTCGCCCTCGAAGTGGGTTTCTCCACAATAATTTTCGAAACGAATTATGAATGATTTTCACGCCAGAGCTCTCGAAAACGAATCCGTACTGAACCTCCCAGTATATTGACAAACTCGTAGTCATTTATGTTAAATTCACCAAAGCAAAATCGGGTGACCTGTTTGAATAGGCCGCCACTCCAAATTCCTGTCCGGAGAAAGGTCATGGAGGCAAAGCGCGTAGACCGTCGCAACGCTGGGGTACTGGCACGGCTTCAGCGGATGGCCTGCGTTCCCCTTACGTAGCCTTTGGCAGTCCGACCCCGCCACAACTAACCCAACCAAAGGCAGTAAGAGGAGGAACCCCCAATGGCCCAGGAACAGGTCAAAATCTTCGACACAACTCTCCGCGACGGCGAACAGGCCGCCGGCGCGGGAATGACAACCCCAGAAAAGCTAGAAATCGCCCGTCAGTTGGACCGCCTCGGCGTTGACGTAATCGAGGCGGGTTTCGCCGCTAGCTCCCCCGGCGACTTCGAGGCCGTCGCCACCGTAGCCAGGGAAGTCCGACGCCCCATCATCGCGTCCCTCGCCCGCGCCCACCCCAACGACGTTGACCAGGCATGGAACGCCCTCCAGGGCGCGGCCCGTCCCCGCATCCACGTTTTCCTGTCAAGCTCGGACATTCATCTGATGCACCAGCTTCGGAAGAACAGGGAAGAGGTCATGGACATGGCAGTAAGCATGGTCGCAAGAGCCAGGGGCTACTGCGAGGACGTGGAGTTCTCCGCCATGGACGCCTCGCGCACGGAGCCGGAGTACCTCTACACCATGCTGAGGGCCGTCATCGGCGCCGGCGCAACGACGATCAACATCCCCGACACCGTCGGCTACTCCATACCGGAGGAGTTCGCCCAGCTACTGATGGACATTCAGGAGAACGTGCCCAACATCCACAAGGCTGTCCTGAGCGTCCACTGCCACAACGACCTCGGCCTCGGCGTGGCCAACAGCATGGCCGCCATCCAGGTGGGCGCACGCCAGGTGGAGGGCTGCATCAACGGTCTCGGCGAACGGGCGGGCAACGCCGCCCTCGAAGAGATAATCATGAGCATCGAGACCCGCAAGGACTTTCTCGACGTTTACACCAATGTGGACACTACCCAGATTTATCGCACCAGCCGGCTGGTCAGCGACGTTACCGGCTTCCCCATCCAGCCCAACAAGGCAGTGGTGGGTCTCAACGCCTTCCGTCACGCTTCCGGTATCCACCAGGACGGGATCTTGAAGGAACGCTCTACATACGAGGTGATGGACCCGGCCTCCATCGGCTGGCCCGGCACCACCCTCGTCCTCGGCAAGCTGAGCGGACGCGCCGGGCTTCGCTCCAGGCTGGAAGAGCTGGGTTACCATCTGGACGCCGACGAACTGGCCCAGGCATTCGAGGGCTTCAAGCTGCTGGCCGACAAGAAGCGGGAGATAACGGACCGGGACCTGGAAGCGCTTATGTCCGACCAGAGAAGGGCTGTCAGCGAGGACACCAGCTTCACCATGGAGCACATCCAGGTGTCCTGCGGCGACCACGAAATCCCCACCTGCACGGTCAAGTTGACGGGCCCGGACGGCTTCACCACCACCGACGCCGCCACTGGCACCGGCCCGGTGGACGCCATCTACAAGGCCATCAACCGCATTGTGCAGGTGCCGAATACCCTGTCGGAGTTCACCGTCAAGTCCATCACCGAGGGCATCGACGCCATCGGCGAGGTGACCATCCGCATCCAGAAGAACGGCGGGGTGTACGTAGGCCGTGGATCGGACACGGACATCCTGGTGGCCAGCGCCAAGGCTTACCTGAACGCCCTCAACCGGCTGCTGGCCATGGAAGAGGCAAAGAAGGAGTCGGCGACGGGAGTTCCCAATCCATAAGGACCGTCGTGCGGCGTCAGTCGCCATCCGACAACCTCGACCATTGATACGGACACTCTATTCGACAACATATAAGGTGTGTGATGCCTCCTAAGACCATGTTCGAGAAGATCTGGGACGGGCACGTGGTGCACCAGGAACCGGGTGTGCCCTCCCTGATCTACATCGACCTGCACCTGGTTCACGAAGTCACCTCGCCTCAGGCCTTCGAGGGACTGCGTCTGGCGGGACGGAAGGTGCGACGGCCCGACCTGACCGTCGCCACAGTCGACCACAATACCCCCACCTGGGAGCTTACCCGCCCGGTAGTCGACCCCATTTCCAAGCGTCAGTTGGACGCCCTTGCCTCCAACCTAGAGGGCACGAGTATCGCCTTCTACGACCGGTTCAGCCGAAACCAGGGTATCGTACACGTCATCGGCCCGGACCTAGGCTACACCCAGCCGGGAATGACCGTGGTGTGCGGCGACAGTCACACCTCCACCCACGGCGCTTTGGGCTGCTTCGCCCTGGGCATCGGCACCTCGGAGGTGGAGCACGTGCTGGCCACCCAGACCCTTCGCCAGTTCAAGCCCAAGACCATGGAGGTGCGGGTGGAGGGGCCACTGCCCACGGGCGTGGAAGCCAAGGACCTGATTCTGGGCATCATCGGTCAGATAGGCGTCAACGGCGGAGTGGGCCACGTAATCGAATACACCGGCGTGGCGGTACGGTCACTTTCCATGGACGGGCGCATGACCGTCTGTAACATGAGCATCGAGGGGGGTGCAAGAGCAGGCATGATCGCCCCCGACGAGACGACATTCGAGTACGTCCGCGGACGACCATTCGCGCCAAAGGGAGACGATTTCGAGGCGTCGGTGGAACGCTGGCGCAAGCTGCCCTCGGATGAGGGGGCGTCATTCGACAAGCAGGTAATCGTCGACGCTGCCTCTCTGGAACCCTTCGTCACGTGGGGGACCAACCCGGGGATGGTGTCGAAGATAACAGGCCGCATCCCCGACCCGGCCTCCTTCCAGCAGTCGGCGGAGAGAGAGGCGGCGGAGCGAGCGCTCACCTACATGGACCTTGAGCCGGACACGCCAATTCAGGATATCCCCATAGACCGGGTCTTCATCGGTGCTTGCACCAACAGCCGCATCGAGGACCTGCGAGCAGCCGCCAATGTGGTGAGGGGCAAGCGGGTCAACGAAGGCGTCTACGCCATGGTGGTGCCGGGTTCGGCGAGGGTGAAGGAGCAGGCGGAAGAAGAGGGTCTCGACCGCATCTTCGCCGACGCAGGCTTCGACTGGCGGGTAGCAGGATGCTCCATGTGCCTGGGCATGAACCCGGACGTCCTGCAGCCCGGCGAGCGGTGCGCTTCCACCTCCAACCGCAACTTCGAGAACCGGCAGGGCAAGGGCGGACGGACGCATCTGGTCAGCCCGCCCATGGCTGCTGCAGCGGCAATTGCGGGGCACTTTGTGGACATTCGAGAGTGGAAGGAGTCGTAACCTGATGGAACCCTTTAACAAGCTAACGGGTGTCGCCGTGCCTTTGGACAGGGTCAACGTGGACACTGACCAGATAATCCCCGCCGTTCACCTGAAGCGCATCGAGCGCACGGGCTACGGACAGTTCCTGTTCGGCCCGCTGCGCTTCAACGCCGACGGCAAACCGGACCCGGACTTCATCCTCAACCACCCAGACATCCAGGATCCAAAGTTCCTCGTGGCAGGCCGCAACTTCGGCTGCGGCTCCTCCCGCGAGCACGCGCCGTGGGCACTGGAAGACTACGGCTTCCGGTGCATTATCGCGCCCAGCTTCGCCGACATCTTCTACAACAACTGCTTCCAGAACGGGCTGTTGCCCATCGTCCTGCCCGAGGAGCAGGTGAGAGCGCTTATGGGCAAGCTCACCCGACAGCTTGGCGCAACCCTTTCCGTGGATTTGGAGGAGCAGCGCCTCTGGAGCGACGACGAGGAGTTTTCCTTCTCCTTTGAGATTGACCCCTTCCGTAAGCGGTGCCTGCTTGACGGATTGGACGACATCGGCCTGACCCTGCTGCACGAGGACAAGATAGCCGCCTTCGAAAGGCGGATGGGGATAGCTGCTTGATCTCCAGCCCGGAGACCACACTGTGAACTACCGCATCGCGGCTCTGCCGGGGGACGGCGTCGGCCCGGAGGTTACGGCCCAGGCCGTGAAGGCTCTCAACGCCGTCGGAGACCGCTTCGGACACACCTTCGACATGCAACAGGGAGCTATCGGCGGCGGGGCCATCGACGAATTCGCAGACCCCTTCCCACCGGAAACGCTGGAGATGTGCCGCCAAAGCGCCGGAGTAATTCTTGGGGCCGTTGGCGGGCCAAAGTGGGACAACCCACAAGCCAAAATTAGGCCGGAAGACGGGCTGCTGGCCCTCCGAAAGTCGCTTCAGCTTTTCGCCAACCTGCGCCCGGTGAAGCTCCATCCTGCCCTCATCGACGCCAGCCCCATCAAGCCGGAGGTGCTTGAGGGCGTCGACCTGGTGGTGGTGCGCGAGCTCACCGGTGGCCTCTACTTCGCCGAGCCGAAGAAACGTTGGACGGATGCCGATGGACGCGCCGCCGTGGACACGCTGGCTTACACGGAAGCGGAAGTCCGGCGCATCCTCCACACGGCTTTCAAGCTGGCCATGACCCGCCGACGGCGCGTCACTTCCGTCGACAAGGCCAACGTGCTGGAGACCTCTCGTCTGTGGCGAGAACTGGCGGACGAAGTGGCGCAGGACTACCCGAACGTAGCCCTCGAACACATGCTTGTGGACAACGCCGCCATGCAGCTCGTCCGCAGCCCTTCCCAGTTCGACGTAATCGTCACCGAGAACACCTTCGGGGACATCCTCACCGACGAGGCCGCCGTGCTTTCCGGCTCCATGGGAATGCTGCCATCTGCGAGCCTGGGCGAGGAGGGCGGCAACACACCGCTGGGCCTGTACGAACCCATTCACGGCAGCGCGCCCGACATCGCCGGCAGGGGCATTGCCAACCCCGTCGCAGCTATCCTGAGCGCCGCCATGATGCTGCGGCTCTCCCTTGGCTTAGAACGGGAAGCGGAGGTGCTGGAAGACGCCGTGGCCCGCGCGCTGGGGGACGGCTGCCGCACCGCCGACATAGCCCGTCCTGACGAAACTTCTCTCTCCACCGACGCAATGGGCGACGCGGTCGTCAGCCGCATTGCGGATTCCCAGTAATCCACGAATGGACGCCTCTCCCAACCCGTCCGTGAAGGCGATAGTCCTGGACTTCGACGGGGTAATCCTGGAGTCCAACCGGATAAAGGCGGAGACCTTTCCGCGTCTATTCCACCAGTACCCCCAGCACGCCGAGGCCATGGTCAAGCTCCATCAAGACCACGGCGGCCTCCCCCGACACGAGAAGCTGCGCATCATCTGCGAAGATATACTGGACCAGACTGTCGACGATGACGAGATTCAACGCCTGAGCACGGAGTTAGGCAGGCTGGTGGACGACGCGATAATGGCCTGTCCCTTCACCCCCGGTGCTCTGGAGTTCCTGCAGATCTACTCGGCCCGCTGTCCCCTGTTCATCGCCACCGGCACACCTGAAGACGAGATGCAGCCGCTGGTAGAGCGTCGCGAAATAGCCACATATTTCGCCGGGGTCTACGGCTCACCCAGAAACAAGGCCGCCATACTGCGGGACTTAATGAACGATAACGGCTGGCGTCCCGAAGATATCGTCTTCGTGGGGGACTCCATCGACGACTACCACGGAGCGCAGGCCACGGGAGTCCCCTTCATAGGTCGCGTCGGCCCTGACAAGCCGGACCAATTTGCCGACGTAGACGTAAGCCTGCTGGTCGACAGCCTGGCGGAACTTCACCGAACCTGGCGGGGAGTGCCCGTCAGCCCATCCTGAAAAGACGGGCGCAGTTCTCTCCCGCAATCAGCCGCTTCTCCTCCAGCGGTACGCCATCCAGGATTGTCTCCACAATCTCCCTTGACCGAGGGAAGGTGGACTCGGCGTGGGGATAATCGTTGCCCCACATGAGCGTCTCCACGCCAATGTATTCCCGCATCTGCATGCCCGGCCCGTCTTCCTGGAAGCAGATGAACATGTTGCGGCGAAAGATATCGCTGGGCAGCATTCCGCCGCCAAATCTGCGGCCTCCAAACCGCTCGGGACGGCGGATTTCCTGGTAGGCCACGTCCATGCGATGCAGCAGGTAGGACGCCCACGAGACCTCGTACTCAACCAGCCCCACCTTAAGCTTTGGATGACGCTCAAACACACCTGAGAATATCATTGCGACCACGTTGTCCCGCATGTCATATTCCTGGTTGATGAACTCCACCATGCCGCGGCTGTTGCCAAAGGTCGCCTTCTCTCCCGGGCTCCACCGCGATGTGCCGCTGTGGATGGAGAGTGGCATACCCAGCTCTTCCGCCGCCTCCCACAGGGGGCCGTACATCGGGCTGTCGTAGCGGCCAAACAGGGGCCTCTGGGGAATCGTCGAGCCGGCCAGCCCCGAAGATGCCGCTCGACGGAGTTCATCCACACCATCCTCCACCACGTCCACGTTCACCATAGCCATGCCCTTTATCCTGTCCGGGTAGGGCCTGCAGAAGTCAGCCAGCCAGTTGTTGTACCCCTGGAACACCGCCGAGAGCAGGTCAGTGGAGGGAATCAGCCATGCTTCCAGGCCTATCGAGGGGTAGACCACGGCTCCCGACACGCCGTCCAGGTCCATGTCAACCACATGGGCATGAGGATCGTAGCCGCCCTTCCTCACGTCTTCGTAGACCCCATCAATGCTGATGCTCTCCGGGGCGTCGAACCGCCGTCCCGCCTGCGTATCGGAGCCAACGATGCCAAAGTTGACATCGCGGTCGGCGTACCATCTATCGACTCCGTCTTCGCGGACTACTCTTGGGGCACGATGGCGGTAAGCCGGGTCGATGAAGCGTGTCCAGAGGTCCGGCGGCTCCACCACGTGGGAG
Source organism: Dehalococcoidia bacterium (assembly GCA_034420855.1). Classification (GTDB taxonomy): domain Bacteria; phylum Chloroflexota; class Dehalococcoidia; order Lucifugimonadales; genus JAPULR01. The sequence continues at coordinate 24,264 of DAOUKX010000044.1, read as the reverse complement.
TCCGACGACACCAACCTGTATCCAAGCTCCTGCTTCATTTCTGCTGCCATGCCAGCCTCCAACCGGGAAGGTTCACCTTCCATGCGTCATCCTCCCACAACATCGGAATTATCAATCCGGACTTCAGGACAGGCCCTCGCATCTCCTCGTGGTCATCACCGACACTCACAGGCAGGAAGGCAAAAGCGTTGGCGTCGTCCACGTAGCTGGTGGGAGCAACGCCCAAGTCGGAGAGGTCTTCGAGAGGCCAATAGCGAAGGACAGCCTTGCGGAAGTCATCCAGCATGGGCACGCGCAGGGGATGGGAGAAATCGCTGGCCGCCTGGTACACCTGCTGCAGGTCGATGCCCCGCTCAGTTGCCCAAACACCCTGTCGCACGCCGCGGGACTCCCTGGATAGCATCGACCACGCTGTGCTCATCTCACCATCGCGGACGGCCTCGGCGAAACGGCCGGCGGCGAGGCCACAGGCGTCGGGAGAGTTGCTGCGCCGGGCTCCGGGTATTCTCAGTTGGGCACCTCGCCGGGAATGGGGGTTGCTTGGGATTCTAGCACAGGGGTGAGATGGAGGGGGATTGGGGCAGGCGAGGAATTATCGGATAGGTTAACGAAGGGCGGCTGTGAACTCCTCATTGGAGATTCTGAGTTGTCTCAGGATAGCTCTGAGTGTGCCCCTCTTAACTCCACGTTTGCCCAAAACGACCGGGCTGGACAACTCGTCCCCATTAGGAAGCCTTCGCCGATAAGACTGGTGACTTCCACTGCCGCTCTTCCCTGAGTAGCAGCCCAACCTCACCAAAGCGGCGATCACTTGCCTACTAGAGCAAAGGGGGAGTCACGCCACTTAAGAACCGAACTTAACCCGTGGCAAGGACGGGTATCTTCAAGACATAAACCCGGAGTATCTGGCCAGGGAGCGCCGACACAAGAACTTTCTCATCTTTGCCGGGAATGTCAGCCCTTATGTTGACACCTTTTTCCAGAAGAACCTTGTCTAGATTCCCAATGTCCAGTACATCTTCGATGTAGACCTGAAGCGCATCATCCAGCATGTCCAGCGCCTCCTCCGCGGTGTCACCACAGCTTGCCACACCCAACTCAGGGCATAGCGAGACAAACTCGTTGCCTTCTCTCTCTGCAACTCCAGTAACAATTATTCCTCGCATGGTTCCTCCGCGGCGTTACTTTTGTTCTGGCTTGCCGCAACTCTACTTCAATTGAATGCCACCTTTCAAGCGGGCCCGCGCTAACGCCGTTTGTGCCGTCTTCCACTGGACACAAAGGACTTCCCTGAATAGAATCAACCACGTACCCCTTAACTACGCTTTTTCGGAGGCCGCAAATATGGAAACTGTGAATCCCGCCCTGTTCAGCTCAATGGAATGGCGCTTGATCGGGCCGCACCGCGGCGGTCGGGTTGTTGCCGTCGCGGGCGACCCCACCGAGCCGATGACCTTCTACTTCGGCGCGTGTGCCGGTGGCGTCTGGAAGACCAACGACGGCGGGACTTACTGGCGAAACATTACCGACGGCTTCCTGAACGTTTCCGCCGTGGGCGCCGTGGCCGTAGCCCCCTCCGACCCCAACGTCATCTACGTCGGCACCGGCGAAGCGTGCCTGCGCGCCAACGTCTGTCACGGAGACGGGGTGTACCGCTCCACAGACGGCGGCCAGACCTGGGCCCACCTGGGCTTGGAGGAGTCACACCATATCGGGAAGGTGCGAATTCACCCAGAGAACCCGGACCTGGTATACGTGGCGGCCATGGGGCACGCCTATGGGCCCAACGAGGAGCGGGGGGTGTTTCGTTCCAGCGACGGGGGGAAGACCTGGGAGCACGTACTTCGGAAGAGCGTGGACGCCGGAGCCGTAGACATCTCCATGGACACCAATAATCCCAGAATTCTGTTTGCCGCCATCTACCAGACTCGGCGGTATCCCTGGATTAACATCAGTGGCGGCCCCGACAGCGGCCTGTACCGCTCCACAGACGGCGGCGATACCTGGGAAGACATCACCGACAATCCCGGTCTGCCGGAGGGCCTCAAGGGCCGCATGGGTGTGTCCATCTCGCCCGCTAAGTCGGGCCGGGTGTGGGCCATGATCGAGGCCAAGGAGGGCGGCCTCTACCGCTCGGATGACGGCGGCGACACTTGGGAACTGGTCTGCGACAGCCCCGAAATTCGCGGTCGCCCCTGGTACTACAGCCACGTCTTCGCCGACACCAGAGACCCCGAAACGGTCTACGTACTTGAAGGCGGTGCATACAAGTCCGTTGACGGCGGGCGAAACTTCGGGCCGGTCTACATGCCCCACGGCGACCAACACGACCTCTGGATAGACCCAGTCAACCCGCGGCGGATGATTGAGGGCAACGACGGCGGAGCCTGCGTCTCCTTCAACGGGGGCGAGACCTGGTCCACCATCTATAACCAGCCCACGTCCCAGTTCTATCACGTGACCACGGACACGCGCTTTCCCTACCGGGTCTACGGGGCGCAGCAGGACAACACCACCATGAGCTTGCCCAGCCGCTCCTACACCGGCGCAATATCCATGGCCGACTATCACACCGTCGGCGGCGGCGAAAGCGGATACATCGCCGTCAATCCCGACGACCCCGACATTGTCTACGCAGGCAACCACTCCAACGGCTACGTCAGCCGCTACAACCACCGCACTCGCCAGGTGCACAACGTGATGGTATGGCCGGAGTCTTCCTCCGCCATCGCTGCCAGGGACATGAAGTACCGCTTTCAGTGGACCTTCCCTATCCACTTCTCGCCCCACAACTCCAACGTGCTCTACACGGCGGGCAACCACGTCTTCCGCTCCACTGACCAGGGGAACTCCTGGCAGCCGATAAGCCCTGACCTGACTCGCAACGACGAGACTAAGATGGAGGTCTCAGGCGGGCCCGTTTCCCTGGACGGCACCAACGCGGAATACTACTGCACAGTGTTCGCCCTCGCCGAGTCCCCCGTCCAGCCCGGACTACTCTGGGCTGGAACGGACGACGGGCTAGTGCACATTTCCAGGGACGACGGCTCCTGGCAGAACGTGACGCCCCCGGACCTGCCCCCTTGGGCCCTCATCAGCATCATCGATGCTTCGCCCCACGACCCTGGAACGGCATACCTGGCCGCTACCCGCTACAAGCTGGACGACGAAGCCCCGTATCTCTACCGGACCACGGACTACGGGGAGACGTGGGAGCGAATCAACGAGGGGATCCCATCCGACCACTTCACCCGCGTTATCCGGGAAGACCCGGAGCAGAAGGGGCTGCTTTATGCCGGTACGGAATACGGCATGTGGGTATCCTTCGACGGCGGCGACCGGTGGCAGCCACTGCAGCAGAACCTGCCCGTGGTGCCCATCCACGACCTGGAAGTGAAGGACGACGATCTCGTCGTCGCCACCCACGGCCGCGCCTTCTGGATAATGGACGATCTTTCGCCGCTGAGGCAGATTGCCGCAGACCCCGCCGGAGCATCGGTGCGCCTCTTCAAACCCCGCACCACCCACAGACATACGCCGCCGGAGACCTTCGGCGTAGGATCCAAAGCTCCATGGGGTTACGAACGCACGGGCACCCTCGTCGTGGCTTACGCCCAAACGCCCGACGATGACGGCGGCGTCATTCGCCACTATATGGACGGCGGGGCCAACCCTCCCAACGGCGTTTACGTCCACTACTATCTGGATGAGGTAACCGACGACCCTGTTTCTCTCACTATCCTGGACGCCGCAGGGCAGCCTATCATCCGCTTCCGGTGCCGGGACGACGAAGACGCTCCGGACATGACCCTCGGCGAGGAGCACGGCTCGAAGCCCCGAGCCGGTCTGAACCGCTTCGTCTGGAACATGAGGTACCCCAAGGCCCAGCCCCTCCCGGGCGACCCGCTGACGGAATCGCTGCATCCGCCCGAAGTCACCGGCCCCAAGGCGCCGCCCGGCAGCTACGCCGTTCGTTTGCAGGTGGGCGATCGCACTATGACGCAACCATTCGAAATCGTCAAGGACCCCAGAATCGAGTCCACCCAGGAGGACATGCAGCAGCAGTTCAGCTTCCTGATTCGGATGCGCGACAAACTGACCCAGACTCACGCCGCCGTCGAGCAGATTCGCGGCATTAGCAAGCAGGTGGACGAGTGGGCAGGTCGGACCAGCGCACAAACCGTCGCCGACGCCGCCCAGGACGTCAAGGGGAAGCTGCAGGCCATAGAGGGGGAGCTGGCCCAGATTAAAGCCAACGCCCAGATAGACCGGCTGAAGTACCCCGCCAAGCTCAACGGCAAACTGACAGGGCTCATTTCCTGGGTAACCAGTTCAGACGAGAAGCCGACGCAGCAGTCGAGAGAGGTCTTCGGTATGCTGTCCGACCAGGTCAACGTACAGCTTGACTCCCTGCAGAAGGTGCTGGACGAAGACGTGGCAAAATTCAACGCGCTCATCGACGAACTGGCGGTTTCTCCTCTGAACCCGAACCCCTGAACCACGCAAGCGGAGTCGGGGAACTTGACGCACCTGAGGAGGGAAAAGTGTCTGCCACCGACGACCTGATGGCAAACAACGCCGGCTACGCCGAGAGCTTCGATATGGGACATCTGTCCGCGCCGCCCGGCTTGAAGATAGCCGTGGTGACGTGCATGGACGCCCGCCTCGACACCCATAAGATGCTAGGGTTAGTGGAGGGAGACGCCCACGTAATCCGCAACGCGGGAGGTGTCGTCACAGACGACGTCATACGGTCGCTGTTGATCTCCCAGCGCCTGCTCGGAACCCGCGAAGTGATGGTGATTCACCACACCGGTTGCGGGATGGCGACCTTCAGGGACGACGACTTGAAGGACGCCATCGAAGACGAAACGGGGATCCGTCCCCCCTTCTCATTGGAGGCCTTCCGCGACCTGGAGCAGGACGTGCGGCAGTCGATGGCGCGCATCAAGGCCAGCCCGTTCATCCCGGCCAAAGACGGGGTACGCGGTTTTGTCTACGACTGCGCCACAGGGCGGGTGGAGGAGGTTAAGGAGGGGTACAACCGACAGTAGCCAAGCCCCACCCTTAGCCGTCTGACTACCTCGCAACACCTATCCTGGACGAGACCGGGCGAAAGGCTCGCGCCCCGCTAGGCCACGGCGGCAGTGGCGCGGCTGATGGCCTCGGCGACAGCCTTCACCTGCATTGACAGGATGCGGAACTTGTCGAAGCTTAGGGCCTGGGCGCCGTCGCACTTGGCGGTGGCCGGGTCAGGGTGAACGTCGACGATGATACCGTGGGACCCGACGGCAATCGCGGCCAGGGATATGGGCGTCACCAGGTCCCACGAGCCGGTGCTATGGCTGGGGTCCACGATAATGGGCAGGTGACTCAGCTTCTTTATCACCGGCACCGCCGCCAGATCCACGGTAAAGCGGGTGTACGGCTCGAAGGTGCGGATGCCTCTTTCGCAGAGAATCACCTGGCTGTTGCCGCCGGAGAGAATGTACTCGGCGGCCAGAAGCCACTCCTCGTAGGAGGAAGAGAAGCCCCGCTTCAGAAGCACCGGCCTGTCAACCTTCCCCACCGCGTCCAGCAGATTAAAGTTCTGGGCGTTGCGGGTGCCTATCTGGAGCATGTCGGCGTAGGAGGCGACCATGTCCACGTCCTCAGGCGTCACCACCTCGGTAACTACGGGCATGTCGAACTCCCGACCGGCTGCGGCCAGAATCTTCAGCCCCTGTACGCCCAATCCGCGGAAACTGTAGGGAGAGGTCCTGGGCTTGAACGCTCCACCACGGAGAATGTTCGCACCCTCCGATTTGACTAACTCTGCGGTGGACATCACCTGCTCCTCGGTCTCGACGGCGCAGGGCCCGGCGATCATCACAGGGTCATCCCCTCCGATGGTGACGCCATCCAATTCGATGATAGTCTCGCCCACCTTGAATTCGCGAGTGGCGAGCTTGAATGGCTTGGAAATCCTTACCACTTCAGCCACGCCGGGCATCAACTCCATCTCCGGCTGGAGGCCGGAATGGATATGTCCCACCACGCCTATAACCGTTCGCTCCGCGCCCTGGGACAGATGCACCTGCAAGCCGTGACCCTCGATGCGCTTGCTTACATTTTCGATATCCAAGTCTGTACTGTCTGCCTTCATTACCACAATCATTTGAGTGTCGCTCCAATTATCTTATTAGCTGCCCACTACTGGTTGCTTTGGGGGCTGGCATACAAACCCTGGGTCCTCAAACCCACAGCCCCCTTCAAATATATGTATTTCAAGGCCTGTGGATGCTTCTCCGTGTTCACGAGCAGAAGTACACGAATACACATGGGCAATCCCGTTGGTACGATCATCTCGTGGGCACACAGCAGGGCCGCGTTCATCCACCCCAGCTGCCGGGCGGCAAGGGCCGGATATTCGGCGTTCAGATCCTGGGTGGTGGTGAACCAGACCGCCGCCACCTGTGACTTGTCGATTTCATTTTCTTCCATGATGCACCGGAGTAACTCCTTCGTTGCATCGAGAATTGCCTCGCTGCTGTTTTCCTCCACGGTGGTGGCGCCTCTAATACCCCAACATCCAGACATCAGACCACTCCTTCCAAGGGAACAGGGGATCCACCAACTACCTCGGAAACAAAGGTGGAGGCCCTTTCCGCCGCCTCTTCGAGACTTGATTCATCTACTATCCGCACAAGGGCGCTCCCGATTACAGCTGCATCTGCCATTCTACCTACTTCCTGGAAATGCTCTCGCGTTGACACGCCAAAGCCCACCGCAACGGGTAGTTCGGTATGTCGGCGGACCTTTTCTACGAGCAGAGGGGCCTGGGAGCTGACTGAACTTCGCACGCCGGTGACGCCGGTGACGCTGACGCAATAGATGAAGCCGGATGCAAGGGCACACACCATTTCTATGCGCCGGTCCGTGCTCGTCGGGGCCAACAGGGGAATCAGATCAATGCCGGACCGTCCGGCGGCATCGGCCAGAGGCGCTGCTTCCTCTAATGGAAGGTCCGGGATTATCAGGCCATCCACCGTTGCTTGTTCGGCTTCGCGGCAAAAGCGCTCAACGCCGATGTTCAGAATGGGATTGTAGTATCCCATGAGGAGCATGGGCGTATCCGGCAGCCTGGGACGAAGCCTCTCGACCAGATTCACGCAGTCGGACAGAGTTACACCTTGCTTGAGGGCATGAAAACCCGCGGCCTGGACAGTCGCACCGTCGGCGAGGGGATCGCTGAAAGGGACCCCGAGCTCTATGACGTCGGCGCCCGCTTCAACCAGGGCGGGAATCATGCGTTCCGTCGCCTCCAGGCTGGGATGGCCCGTCATGACGTAGAGGATAAGTCCCGTTCTTCCCTCGTTCTTAAGCTGGGCAAACTTCGCTGCTATACGGTTTTCGGCCACTTCAACTCACAATTTTTAGCGGGTAAGTATAACACAATGCCAAGACACAACGCTTAAAATCTTCCTAGAGCGTCAGCGCCACAAAGAAGGCGACGCCGTTCTGTGCCCCGTGAACCCAGACGCAGCTCCACAGAGAGCCGGTGCGCTGATAAAGCCAGCCTATCAACAGTCCGGCTACGAAGATTGGAATGAAAATTGCCACACTGGCATGGGCTATGCCGAATATGGCTGCGCTGACCACAAGGCCCGTCAACGGCCCCCAGCGGCGGACCAACCCCGATTGAATGAACCCACGAAAGAAGACTTCCTCAGCAAAGGGGCCGACTAGGACCACAAGGAATCCCGATGCAACAAGGGCTAAGGGGCTAAACTCGTCGAAGGGGAGATCCTGGGGTTGCAGCGCGTCGATTCCGAGTTGATTGACGGCAGCCACATAGCCAGCGTTGAAAGTCAACACGGCGAACAGGACGGCCGGAGGAAGCGTCCATGAAAGACCTCGAGGAATTCTGGGAGATCGAAGTCCCAGGGAACGGGGTCCACCACCGTGCATTGCAGGGCCAAAAATCCAGGCCGTCGCTAGAATTACGACCACCACGATTGCCAGGCTGAGGTTGAAGACAAGGGCGGAATCCGCTCCACCCTCGCCAACAGTCAAGGCAATGACCAACAGACCCAAGCCCAGAAAGGCCAAAGCAGTGACGACGGCTGCCAAAACGGCGCCCAATCCCCAAGGCCTGGGTGGAAATAGCGTTTCCGCCGGGCAATCGTCTCCAGATGGTTCCGCCATGCCATCCTCATCCCCATTGGGGTACGGCAGATTGGCTTCGTCATGGAACGAGGACGTGGGGCTGGGGGTTTTGGAGTGCTCGCCCCCCTGGTCATCCGGGTTGGTCATAAGCCTAAACTATCACGGCTCCTCGTCCCTAACAATAGACTCAGGTGCTACAATTCCATTAGTCAACCGAAGAAGGGTGTTATCCCATCTATGAGCGCCATGGACTTGTTTAAACAGAGAGGCAGGCAGATTCAAGAGGCCAACGCACCGCTGGCCGCCCGAATTCGACCTCAAACCCTGGAAGAATTCATCGGTCAGGAGCACCTGGTGGGGCCCGAAAGCGCCCTGAGGCGCGCCATAGAGTCGGACCGTGTACCGTCGCTTATACTCTGGGGGCCGCCCGGCAGCGGCAAGACTACTCTGGCCAACGTAATCGCCGGTCTGACCAGCGCCCACTTCGAACCGATAAGCGCCGTCGGCTCCGGCGTCGCGCAGCTTCGGAAGTCGGTGGCCGACGCCAAGGAGCGGCTGGGGTTGCACAATCAGCGCACCATCCTGTTCATCGACGAAATACACCGCTTCAACAAGGCTCAGCAGGACGTGATACTGCCCCATGTGGAGAACGGCGCAGTCACGCTAATCGGGGCAACGACGGAAAACCCGTCCTTTGAAGTAATCGCGCCGCTTTTGTCACGGTCTCGCGTCTTCACCCTGCGGCAACTGACCGAGGACCAGGTGGGGACCCTAATCCAACGGGCCATGACGATTCCTGAACGGGGACTGGGACATCTGCAGTTGGACCTGGACGCGGACGCGTTGAAGCTTCTAGTGAACATGTGCAACGGGGACGCCCGCATAGCCCTCAACACCCTGGAGTTTGCCGTACACGCCGCGAGACCGAACGCTGACGGAAAACGAGAGGTCACGCTGCGGTTGGTGGAAGACGCTCTGCAACGACGGGCGATGCTATACGACAAAGCCGAGGACCAGCATTACGACGTAATTTCCGCCTTCATCAAGTCCGTCCGTGGCTCACACCCGGACGGAGCGATCTACTGGCTGGCCCGGATGATTGAGGCGGGGGAGGACCCGCTGTTCATCGCGCGGCGGCTGGTGATTCTCGCCGCTGAGGACATTGGCCTGGCAGACCCAGCCGCGCTCTCCATTGCTGTGGCTGCCCAGCAGGCCGTCCATTTCATCGGTATGCCGGAAGGGAGAATTCCATTGGCGGAAGCGACTGTCTACCTCGCTACATGTCCAAAGAGCAACTCCGCCTACGCCGCGCTGGACCGGGCGATTGCGGACGTGCGAGAGACTTCCAACGCCCCTGTGCCGCTGCATCTTCGCAATGCCGTCACTGACCTGATGCGAAAGGAAGGCTACGGCAAGAGCTACAAGTACGCCCACGACTACGACGATCACTTTGTGGAGCAGGAGTTTCTGCCGCCAACGCTGAAGGGAAGAAGGTACTATCAGCCCAGCGATCAGGGCGCGGAACAGAAGATTGAGCGACGGCTCAACCGTTGGCGAAACAGGAAGAAGCCCGCGCCGGAGGAGTAGCCGGCTCGTTCAGTCGTTGGGGATGGCCATCGCCCGCATAGGGACAACCCTGGTTTCCGCCGGAAGGTTAGTAGATGTCACGGAAAGCCGGGTCTGCTCTTCAACGTCCCTCAAGCCCATCTCACGCAGGAAGGGGTCCAAGCCCCCCTGTTTGGCGGTGGCGTCCGGAGCCCTGTAGTGCATGGGAATCACAATGCGGGCCTCCAGTTGACGTATCAAGGAAGTCGACTGATCCAACTCTAATTTGCTGCCTTCGCCAACGGGCAGGAACAGCACGTCCATGGGGCTGAGTTCGTCCACCATTCCGCTGGGCAGAAGGGCGGACAGGTCGCCGAGATGGCAGACTCTCAGATCGTCGAATTCAAGCAGGTAGGCGGTGTTCCTGGGTGGAGGCAGTTCGTGAGGCTTGGGGGACGCCGGAGTCATGAAACCCCGGATGTACACGCCTGATACTCCGTACTCGCCAGGCCCGTCCATAAATCTGAAGCCGGGCTCCAACGCCGTCAGATTGGAATGGTTTGGGTTACTGTTGCTTACAGTCACGATGTTCGGCTCAGACTCTACGTCGGCAACAGTTCCTCCCATGGAGGCAGGAAAGGGGTCTGTGAGAATGGTAGCGCTGGCGCCTCTAAGGCGGAAGCATGCGTGTCCCAGCCAGGTTATGTCCATGCCGGGCGTTCTCCTAACCGGTAGCGCATCAGCACCCAGTACCCGGCTGGTACGAGAAGGGAGGCCACATAAAGCTTGGCCAGGTCGCCGGGTATGAAGGGGTAAAGCCCCCAGGGGAGAACTTTCTCCCAAGGGACGAAAAAGCCCAACTGGAGCAACCCCGGCACGTAGAGCAGGACGTTGCCCAATAGCATGGCAACAAGGAGGGGAGCGCCCCTGCTCCAGCCGCGCTCCACCATAAATCCCACAAGGAAGGCAGCTGCCACGAAGCCTATGATATATCCGCCGCTACTCAGTTGCCACACGAGGCCAAAGGCTCCACCGGCGAAGACGTGCATTCCCGCCATACCTTGGCACATATACGCCAAGGTAGCTAGCACCCCCAAGCGAGCGCCCAGGACGGCTCCGGTAAGCAGTACCGCCAGGGTCTGTCCCGTGATGGGAACCGGGTTGTCACCAAAGAGTATGGAAATGCGGGCGAAGATGGTAATGAGGAAGCTGAAGGCTATGACTCGTACCGCATCGCCCAGGAGTTCCGTCCACGCTGAGGATTCTGCGGGCGCTATGGAGAATGTCGACCCTTGACTTGCCGAGGAGCTGAAGGTCCCCTTCCCCACGTGACCGGCGTATGCCAGGCCTAGGCCGATTCCGACGACTATGCCCAGGTTCTTGGCGCCGTCTATCAACACGCTTGACCAGGAAAAGGGGCTGACTAGGGTGAATGACGTTGGAAATAGAGCTTCGAAGGCCGCCGCCAAAAGCGCCAGAATCAGAGCCAGGGCTGCATAGGCAGTGATGCTCGGCGCGGGCAGAATCGCCTGGGAGAGAGTTGCCGTTCTTTCCTTCGTCAACAAATGCGCCTCCTGACGAGGTCGAGGTAATGGCTGAAGTATAATGACCGCTCACATTCTGAGTCAACGTTCGTAATACGAAGGTCTGACGTTTCGCTCCAGAAACCGCGCCGAAGCAGTCAGCGTCTTGACACTTTTCCGCCGTGGGTGCTAGAGTCGCAAAATCTCCTCAAAATAGAAGGCTGGAGTGCCCAATGGCTCCGCAGCAAGACAACGCAGCATCCAGACGCCGGACCTATAGCATTCTCCGGACCCTGGTCGAAGAGTATATCGGCACTGCTTCCCCTGTGCCTTCGGAGAGCATCGCCCGTCTTTCTCCCGTTAAGGTGAGCTCCGCCACCGTCAGAAACAAAATGGCGGAGCTGGAGGAAGAAGGGTACATTCACCGGCCCCACATTTCCTCCGGCGGCGTTCCCTCAAGCAAGGGTTACCGTTTCTACACGGACACCCTCAATGAGGGTCTGGAGCCGTCCAATGAGTTGAAGCGCTGGATTGTCAGCCGGTTTCAGCGGAGCGAGCGAGAGACGGATTCCTGGATCCACATCGCATCATCGGTGCTCTCGGAACTGTCGAGAAACGTGGCTATCGTCACCTACCCCAAGACGCCGGCGCCCAAGGTGCGATACGTTCACCTTGTGCTCATAGAGGAGTTCCTTGCCCTGCTGATTCTGGTACTGGAAGAAGCCCGGTTAAAAAAGCACCTGATCCCCCTTGAATGGCCGGGGGACCAGGACAACCTTACAACGGTGGCCAATAAACTGACGGACGCGTACACGGGCCTCACATACAGGGAGATGATGGTAAAGACGGTGGAATTGACCCCCTTCGAGTCCGCCGTCACACAGGGAGCCCTATTGGTCCTGAAGGAAGATGCCGAAAGGTCTGCGGCGGAATACATCCTCAACGGCCTTAGAAGGCTGCTTGGTCAGCCCGAGTTCGGCGACCAGGGAAAGGCGCTGGAAGTTTTGGAAGTTCTTGAGGAGCGCGCTCTCGTAAATCAGGTGCTCGCCGGGGCTCCAACTCACGGAGACGTGACCCTCGTCATAGGTGACGAGAACGACGAAGAGAGCCTCAAGCCATTCAGCATCGTGCTGTGCCAGTACGGCGCACCGGACGAGAGCTCCGGCGCCGTTGCCGTGGTGGGCCCGCCTCGTATGGAATATGCCAACGTTATCGGCGGAATGCGCTTCGTCTCCAGCTATATGGGAGACCTAATCAGCCCCGCCCGCTAGCGTCCAACCCTCCAACACCCTAATCCGACTGACATCTGCGGCTTGAGTAGATGGGCCTGTTCTTCGTATACTAGGTGCGTTGCCAACATTCAATTGGGACCGGTTTTGGCTAAACGAGACTACTACGAAGTTTTGGACATTCCCAAGGACGCTTCGGAAGAGGACATCCGCAAAAGCTTCCGAAAGAAGGCCTTGGAGTTTCACCCCGACCGGAATAAGAACCCCGGCGCGGAGCAGAAGTTCAAAGAGGTAAACGAAGCCTACCAGATTCTGATGGACTCGGAGAAGCGTGCCCGATACGACCGGTACGGCCACGCAGGTCTGGGGGCCGAAGCGGGATATGCCCGCGACTTTGAAGGGTTTGACATTTTCGGCGGTCTGGGAGATGTCTTCGATTCATTCTTTGGCGGATTCAGCACGCAGGCCAGAAACGCACCGAGGCAGGGCGCAGACCTTCGAGACCGGGTGGTGCTTACCTTCGAGGAAGCCTATTTCGGGGCGGAGAAGGAAGTCACGGTGCATCGCACGGAGATGTGCAGCCGTTGTAAGGGCCTTCGCAGCGAGCCAGGGACCACCGTGACCAAGTGCGAGACCTGCCGCGGAAGCGGAAGCGTTCGCCGATCGCAGCGCGGTCTCTTCGGACAGTTTGTGCAGGTGGTACCCTGCCCCACCTGCAGGGGCCAGGGCTCTACAATCGAAAGCCCCTGCACGGAGTGCCGGGGAGTGGGTAGGGAGAAGGTGGAAGTCTCGCGAGTGGTGAAGGTGCCCGCAGGCGTCGACGACGGGATGCAGGTGCGCCTAACGGGAGAAGGCGACGTGGGTTACAACGGAGGCCCTGCCGGCAACCTCTACGTGGACATTTCCGTCCTTCCCCACAGCATATTTCGCAGAAGCGGAAATAACCTCCACCTGGAGGTCCCGATTAACTTTGCCCAGGCAGTGCTGGGAACGGAAGTGGCAATCCCTCTGATTCAGGGAAGCGAGTCTCTGAAGGTCCCGGCGGGGACTCAACCCGGTTCCGTCTTCACCCTGCGGGGGAGGGGCATGCCCAAGATAGGATCTCGCGGACGCGGCGACTTGCTGGTGCAGGTATCTCTGGAGATTCCGACCAAGCTGGACTCGGAGCAGCGGGAGGCCTTGGAGAACCTGTCCGACACCATGGCATGGGACAACGGAAGCTATGCGAAGGGGAGAGGCATATTTGACCGAATGAAAGACGCCTTTACCGGTTCCTGAACTGAAAGCCGACCCTCCATGAACAATCCCCGCCTGCCCATCTACTCTCGCCGTCTCCAATATTCCTGATACGGTGGAATGGCTGGAGTTTAGCGTTCAGGTGCCTTCCGAGTTCGTAGAGCCGGTCTCCTATCTGTTCGGACGCTACGGCAACGGTCTTTCAATGGAGAAGGTGGAAGGGGGCGAGGTGCTGCTCAGGACATACCTGACCTCCACTGCCACGCAGAAGCGCGCCAGAATTGAGGTTGGCGTGAAGCTCATCGGCTCCCTTCGCCCCATAGGGAGCCTGTGCATCCGGGAAATCGAAGAGAAGGACTGGCAAGAATCCTGGAAGGACCAGTTTACCCTGCTGCGGGTGGGACGACGACTGGTAATTAAGCCGCCGTGGATTCCGTATGAATCCCACGATGGTGAACTTGTACTGGAGATTGACCCGGGACTGGCCTTCGGCACGGGACATCATCCGACCACGCAAATGGTCCTGGAGGAGTTGGAGAGACTTTCTCCTTCGGATATGAGGGTACTGGACGTGGGCACCGGGTCCGGTGTACTGAGCATAGCGGCGATCAGGCTGGGAGCGAAGCGTGTCACGGCGCTGGACGTGGACTCTACCGCAGTCAAGACGGCACGTGGCGCCTTGAGGGCCAACAGGGTAACGGATAGGGTGAGTCTGGGTCGGGGATCTTTACCACACAGCCTGGCGCCGGCTGGGAAATTCGACCTGGCGATGGCCAATATCAGCGCCAAGGTGGTGTCCAATCTGGCGCCGGAACTGCATCGCTGTTTGAGAGAGGGTGGATCGCTGGTGACGGGGGGATTCCTGGACAGGCAGGAAGACCAAGTGGTGGAGAGGTTGCAGGAGGTGGGCTTCCACATCCAGTACCGCTACACTATGGAGGATTGGGTAACTCTGAAAGCGGTCAAAACGGAGGACTGAAGTAGCGCGTCAGCGGTAACGTGGGCGGCTATTCGGAGCGGGGAGGACGCCCCATTAACCGAGCCACCGCTTCGTTCAATTCCAACCCCTGGAAGAGGATCTGATGCGTGGCCTCTACGATGGGCATTTCCACGCCCAGCTTTTGCGCAAGCTTCCGGGCCGCCGCAGTGGTATGGACGCCCTCCGCCACGTTCTCCATAGAGTCCAATATCTCGGCGAGGGTCAGTCCCTTGGCCAGTTGCTCCCCCACGTGTCTGTTCCGGCTGAGACGGCTGAAGCAGGTGGCTGCCACGTCTCCCAGTCCCGCCAGGCCGGCGAAGGTTAGAGGGTTTGCGCCTGCGCAAACTCCGAGCCGGGTAATCTCCGCCAAACCGCGGGCCATCAATGCAGCCTTGGTATTTGCCCCATAGCCCAGACCGTCGCAGATGCCGGCACTGATGGCGATAATGTTCTTGAGGGCCCCGGCAAGTTCCACGCCGATTACATCTTCATTGGTATAGACGCGGAATTTGGGGGACATAAGGAGCTTCTGCGCCGTCCTAGAGGCGACCCGGTCGGCACTGGCAACCACCGTTGAGGCGGGTTTTCCTGCCAGCACCTCCTTGGCCAGGTTGGGGCCGGACAGGACGCAGTACCTACTAACAAAGCCTGCCGGCATCTCATCGGTGAATACGGCGCTCATGGGTTTACCTGTTTCCATCTCGAGCCCCTTGGCCGCACTAACAACGATGGCGTTGCTTGCCAAACTGCCTCGAATCCATTGAAGATTCTGACGGAATCTCTGGGAGGGGACTGCCATAACGACCACTTCGGCGTTTGCGAGGGCAGCGGACCGCGACGCGGTAATCACCAAATCGGAGGGAAGAGTTATTCCGGGAAGGAAGCGTCGGTTTTCCCTGTCTTGGTTGATCAGGCTGGCTTCTTCCTCGGTGCGAGCAAGGAGGGACGAGGGGACGCCGTTTCGGCACAGTTGGAGGGCCAGGGTGGTGCCCCAGGTGGTTGTTCCTACTACTGCAGCCCTGAAAGGCATCGCTAGCCGGAATCGGCGGGCTTCACCCGTTCACCCAAGCGCGGCTCCGTGCCATTCCGAAGTCTCAGAATGTTATCGGAGTGCTGCCAGAATATGATGAAACCGCCGATGCCGAAATAGATGAGATATACGTAGGAAAAATCGAAAAAGACAGACTGCGCTACCGCCGCAACGACGGCCGTAGTGACGCCCGACAGGGACGCCACGGAAACGTAGCGGCTGACGCGGGCTGTCACCGCCCAAGACAGAACGCAAAGCACCAGGGCAAGCGGGGAAATCACCAGGACAGCGCCGGCGGCGGGCATGATGCCGCGGCCCCCCTTGAAGCCGAGAAACAACGACCAGTTATGGCCGGCCAGTACCAGCAAGCCGGCCGTAACGTCTGCTGCGGCAGTGTCGGAGACGACTTTCGCAAGCAGGACAGCCAGAGCACCCTTGCTCAAGTCCAGGACCAGCACAAGAGCGGCACTCTTGAGACCACCTGTACGCAGGACGTTGCTGGTGCCCGTCCGGCCGCTTCCATATTCTCTAACGTCCACACCGTGGAAGAGTCTGACCACCAGAAATCCCCAGGGCACGGAGCCCAATACGTATGCCAATGGGGCCAGGATGAGGTACTGGGCAAGGGGCTGTGAAGTGTCCATTATCAGCGCAACAGCCAGCACATAAACCGCCAGCAGTGGCGGTACCACGAGGGGCAGTACGTACTTCATCAAGACTTCCTGCCCCTTTTGAACACCAGCCTCAGATGGGTCTGGCGAAAGTCGAATGCCGCTCTAATGCGATTTTCCAAGTAGCGGCGATACGAAAAATGGACCTTAGTGTCGTTCACGTTCAGCACGAAAGTCGGAGGGTTAACGCCCACCTGGCGCACGTTCCGGATGGCCACCCGTCGCTTGCCCATGGAAGCAGGCGGTTGGTTTGCCATGGCGTCCAGGAGCACTCGCTGCAACTTTCCGTGAGGAACAACCCGCTGGCGCTCCCGGTAGAGGTCCAGGGCGAGGCGCAGCAGGTCTCCGATGCCTTCTCCATTCAGCGCCGACGTGAAGACAATGGGAACGTAGGGCATAAAATGCAGCCTGCGACGGACGGTCCATAGGGCCTCTTCCCGGGCCGTTCCTATGGGGTCATCGACGAGGTCCCACTTGTTGACGACGGCGACAACGCCTTTGAAGCTCTCCGCCGCATAGCCGAAGACGTGGGCGTCCTGGGCAGTGGCCAGTTCCGATGCGTCCATAACCAGGAAGGCCAAGTCAGACCGCTGAATGGCACGAAAGGCCCGCAGAACGCTGTATTTTTCGATGCCCTGCCTGACCTGCCCACGACGGCGTATGCCCGCCGTATCTACCAGAACCATGGGGTTGCCTTCGAATTCGAAGCGAGTATCCAGACTGTCGCGCGTCGTTCCAGCAATCTCGCTTACAATGGCCCGTTCCTCGCCCAGAATGGCGTTCAAAAGCATGGACTTGCCCACGTTGGTACGCCCCAGGATGGCTATGCGGGGCACGCCAGCTTCCTCCTCTTCGAGCGTCTGGAGAGGCAGAAGCTCTGCCGTACGCTCCATCAGGTCGTGGATACCCAGGTTGTGGTAGGCGCTGACGTACAGAGGCTCATCCAAACCCAAGCCGTAGAATTCTGATGCGATAAGTTCCCGCTTCTGATTGTCCACCTTGTTGACAACGGTTATGGCCGGCTTCTCGCGGCGTCGAATCTGCAGGGCAATCTCCTGGTCAACGGGATTCATACCCTCGGCCCCGTCCACCAGAAAGTAGAGCAGGTCAGCGTCCTCTATGGCAATTTCCACCTGCGCCCGCACCTTGCCCTTGAGGGGGTCTTCTCCCGGAGGTTCCAAGCCTCCGGTATCTACCAGATTGAATGCGAGATCGTCCCACTCCACCTGGCCGATAATCCTGTCTCGGGTGGTGCCGGGAACGTCCGTAACTACAGCTTCACGCCGGCCCACCAGTCGATTAAACAGGGTGGACTTGCCAACATTTGGCCTGCCGATAATGGCTACAAGCGGTTTAGTCATCCTTATGGCTCGAAAGGCCCCGTGTTTCCTAGTCTCTGTGCTAGTCCGCGGAGCGGGTAAGGTGTTCCAGAAGCGCCTTTTGCGCGTGGAGGCGATTTTCCGCCTGATCGAAGGCCACCGACTGGGGGTGATCCAGCATGCCGGGCGGCACCTCCTCGCCATAATGGGCGGGCATGTCGTGCATGAAGATGGCATCGGGACGGGCCAAAGACAGGAGTTGCGGGTTGACGGTGTAGCCCCTGAAGGCCGCCAAGCGAAACGCGCGGTCCTGCTCGTCTCCCATACTGACCCAAACGTCCGTGTACACCACGTCGGCATCGACAACGGCCTCGCCGGGTTCGGTGAGAAGCAGGGGAGGAGGAGAACCATGCTCGTTCGCCCGTAGGGACGCTTCTTCCAAACTGGCCCCATCCAGCTGATAGCCAGGAGGAGACGCTATAACAAAGCTGCCACCGACTGAGGCCACACCCAGGGCCAAGCTGCGCGCTACGTTGTTTCCGTCCCCAATGAAGGCCACTCGGAGCCCTGATAGCCGTCCTTTTGCCTCGTTCATGGTCTGCAAGTCGGCCAGTGTCTGGCAGGGGTGTTCCCAATCCGACAGAGCGTTCACTACCATTACGGACGCGCAGGCGGCAAACTCCTCCAGAGCTGCATGGGAGTTCACGCGAGCGACAATGGCATCTACATACCGTGAAAGCACCTTCGCCACGTCGGACACCGGTTCCCGAACCCCCAAACCAACATCTTGACCGCCGGTGTAGAAGCAGTGGCCACCCAGTTGATGGATGCCCACCTCGAAGCTTCCCCTGGTGCGCAGCGACGGCTTTTCGAAGAGCAGGGCAACAGTGCGGCCCGCCAGGGCGTTGGACGCAGCCCCGCCCTTCATCGCCGAGGCCCTCTCGACGACGGAGTGGATTTCCGAAGAGCTGAGGTCAGTTACGGTTAGAAATCTCGGCGGGTTCATCTGCCCTCCTGGGCGGAAATGATATCTCAATGAGCGGAGGGGCTTCAACCTGAATCAGCGGGAGGGCATCAGTTTATTTGCTTATCAGGGGCACATGGGGCGCGGCGGTCTCAGGGAGCAGGTCGATGATTCTTGGATCGTCGGCTATTTCTATCTGACGGCGATAGGGTTGAAACCCGGTCCGAACGTAGAATGGTACCGCGCGGGGGTGGTCAAAGGTGCAGGTATGCAACCAAAGCCTACCAATAGGACGGGACCAGGCAATTTCCAGAGCGCGATTCATCAACCACCGGCCAGCTCCCCGTCCAAGCATCTCCGAGGTTAGTCCAAAGAAACTAATCTCAGCCTCACCTTCACACCTGAAGTCGAGCTCCAACAGGCCGAGATTCTCTCCACTGACGGCCAATATGTAGGTCTCGTACCCGGGGTGGTCCAGGATACTGCTGAGTTCGTCATCGCCGAGTTTAAGTCGTGAAAACCAGAGCCAATCCTGGCCTACCCTTCGAAAGAAGCGACGGTAATCCTCCAACCCGGGGAATTCAGCCTTCTTCAGTGTCCACGATTCTTCAGAGGGGCCCGGACGGTTCGGGGGACGTTGAAACATCTGCAAGTAGGTGACAACAGCAGCAAGCTTGCCCGGCGGTACATCGAAGAAACCGTCTAACAGATTCATAACCCTCCAGTAAGAACCATCAATTCCACGGGTGAAGGTTCGGGTTCGCCCCTCCGACGAAGAACTTTACCAACACAGCCTCTGGGGCTCAAGCTCGGGACCCTGGTTTCGGTCTTTATATCGCAAGTCATACAGAAGCCCTAACGGTCTGCAACAGTGATTTTATGCCGACCGGGATCTAAATATAGAAAAACTGTGCGCCCCATTGACAAGCATTCTTGCTGTGACTAGACTTGCTATCGTGTTAAAATGATAGCATGTCTCACTACGGCAATTAAAGATAATACAATGTTCTCAGAGAACCTAAAACATCGGTCATTGGCTGCGGTGCAACGGTCCCTTTCATGCCTATGCGGAAACGCAAAGCTCTGATTTTGGAGCGTAGTAGAAGCGCAAGATCTCCGTGGCATTATTCAGAGGCCCATTGGCTTGTTGTTGAATCGCAATTCGATTGAACCAGGGGCCAGCAAGAAGGTCCGTGAGCAGCATTCTTCTGACGATAGATAAGAATGGAAGCCCGTCAATGCTTTACGCTGCTCGTGATTGTCTTAGATCGGCTGCATTTGGTATTTTCCCCAAATTGCCGAGCTTGTGGAATGTTGAAATGACCGTGGAGGCGCTTAAGTAAGGCAACAGGGCAAATAATATCGCCAGGCCCCTCGATCCCCCGCGAGTGTACCTGGCGGATGCCAGAAGCCCCTACACAGAGGCTTCAATCGCAACAGCCACGGGCGTGTACCAACCCGCGCCCAAGGCTAACGCAAGAGAGGCGGTCAATTGACCGCCTCTCTTGCGTTCAGCGAACGGGAAGGATAGGCCGTTGCTCAAATGACGTGCCACCCGTTGTGACACACAGTTAGCAGGAAGGTCTCATTTGTGATGGCCCGAGGAAATGGAGGCGAAAGGACAGGCCTCACACACCCCGGTTTATTCTGCGACGGAGGCTTTTCGCCGGAACAGGGCGACGAGGATGAATATCACGCTTGCGACGAGGGTCATGCCTGGACCGGCGGGGAGGTTAAAGTGGTAGGCAAGATAGAGGCCGGATACTGAGGCGACGGTCCCTATGATGGCGGCTGTAATCATGATGGCGACAAAACGCCTCACCAGAAGATACGCTGTGGCTGCAGGCGTAACCAACATTGCCATTACAAGGACGATGCCCGCCGCCTGTATACCTATCACGATGACCAGAGCCAGAAGCACGAGAAGCAGGTAGTCGACGAAGTTTGACCGGATGCCCATGACCTGCGAGCCCACCGGGTCGAAGCTGGAAAACATGAGCCTGTGGTGAAAGACGAACAACCCTATGATTACAATCACGGCAATGGCGAGCGATACATAGATCGCGGTTGGGGAAATGCCCAATAGTTGGCCCAAGAGCAGGCTTTCTATATCGACCCGGATTGTTGGCGTGGACGCAAGAAGCACCAGACCCAGAGCAAACATGGCCGCAAACAGAATGCCGATGGAGGTGTCTGTGCTCAGGCCCGCCCACCGGCTGACTGTTCTCACCAGCACGGCCACCGTAATTCCGGTGGGGACCGCAGCGATGGCGGGGTTGAAACCGACCATGAATCCTACAACCATGCCTGGCAGTACGGCGTGGGCGAGAGCGTCCCCGATGAAGGCGAGATTTCTGGTGACGACGTACGCGCCGATCACCGGGCACATGACGCCCACAATAACGGACCCAATCAATGCTCTCCACATGAAAGTGTACTCAAGGGGAGCAACAATGAAATCTATCATCAGGCTTAGACTTGTTACTTGTTCCGGTCAGCGGCAAGGCGGATGCCGTGAGCGCCGTACAACTCCTTCATCACCTCGGATGTAAAGACTCGCTCGGGAGGCCCGCAAGCGCACACATGTCGATTCAGGCACAGCACCTCATCGAAGCGGTCGCCCAGATTAGTCAGGTCGTGCGTGGAGAGCAAGACAATGCGGCCTTCATCCCGCAATGTTCGGAGAACCTGAATCAGGTCTTCCTGGGCGCCGGCATCAACACCGCTGAAGGCTTCATCCAGAAGAATCACCTTTGCTTCCTGGGCCAGTGCCCTGGCAACAAACACCCTCTGTTTCTGGCCTCCCGAGAGTTCCGTCATCAGGGTGGAGCGATGCTCCCACAATCCCACACGGCCCAAACAAGCCTTAACGAGATCTCGGTCTCTTTTGCCTGGACGGCGGAACCATCCGAGTCTGCAACACCTGCCCATCATAACAACGTCCTGGGTGGTTACGGGAAACCGCCAATTGACGCTCTCACGTTGAGGCACATATGCCAGGGACTCCCTTCGTCCGTCTTCCAGGCGGATTGTGACTTTCCCTTTGTGGACCGGAAGGACGCCGGCAATAGCATTGAATAAGGTGCTCTTGCCGGCTCCGTTCGGCCCGATGATGCCCATCAGGGTCCCGCCGCCTACTTCGAAGGTCACGTTGCTGAGGGCCGCCTGACCATCATACTCGACTGTTACGCACTCAAGCGACATGCCAAGGCTGCGCGGGTTTCCCGTAGAGATCACTTCAGTGCCTCAACAATGACTTCGACGTTTGATCTGACCATGCCGAGGTACGTGCCGCCATCACTGCCTTCCGGTCCGAGGGATCCGGTGTAGAGATGGAACATTTTTGCACCAGTCTCCAAAGCAATGGCACGCACAAGTCTATCATCGACGGTGTTCTCGCCAAACACTGCCGGCACGTTGTGCTCGCGAATCAGGTCAACCAGCCCCGCAATGTGTTCGGGGGAGGGTTCCACGTGGGTTGCTAGGGATGGAATCACCAGTCCTACAATCTGGAATCCGTACAGTTTGGCGAAGTAGGAGAATGAGTCGTGGGAAGTTAGAAGCAATCTTCGCTCCTGTGGAATCGATTCTACCTGCGCCAGGGTCCAGGCGTGCAACTCGTCCAGCTCTGCCTTGTAGGCGTCTGCGTTGGCCAGGAAGAAGTCCGCACTCTGCGGGTTCTCCTCTGCCAGATGCTCTGCAATCTCGTCCACCGCAATCTTCACGCGAATCGGGTCGAACCAGAAGTGGGGGTCGAGAGGTCCATGGTCGTGCCCATCATGACCATCCATTTCATGGCCGTGGTCGTCTTCCTCGTGGTCATGATCGTCTTCATCTTCGTGGTCGTGGTCGTGATCATCTTCGTCTTCGTGGTCGTCGTGGTCATCTTCCATCTCGTGGTCGTGGTCATCTTCATCTTCGTGGTCGTCGTGGTCGTCTTCCTCGTGGTCGTCTTCCTCGTGGTCGTGGTCGTGATCATCTTCGTCTTCGTGGTCGTCGTGGTCGTCTTCCATCTCGTGGTCGTGATCATCTTCATCTTCGTGGTCGTCATGATCATCGTCGTGATGTCCGTGCGGGTCAGGCCCCGAGAACTCGATGGGGTCTATACTGTCACCAAGTGTGATTACCTTCGACTCGTCTGCGCTCGCGTTGTGAATGAGATCTGAGAGCCAATCGGCTTCCAAGCCCAGGCCGACGGTGAAGATAATGTCTGCATCTGCCACTCTGGCGACGTCTCGCGCACCTGGCAGGAATGTGTGTGGGTCACCGCCAGGAGGCAGCAATGCAAAGACTTCCACTCGCTCGCCGCCGACATTCCTTACCCAGTCGGCCGCGAAGTTGGTCGTCGAGACTACCTGCAGTACTGGACCCGGAGGGGGAGTCGCCGCAGGGGTGGGAGTCGGAGTCTGCCGTGCCGCGGGTGTGGCCGCAGGAGTTGGGGCTGCAGCAGTCGGCGTAGGCGCCGCAGTTGCTTGAGGGGCTGCGGGCGCAGGGGTTGCCGTCATTTGAGGCGCTTCTGTCGTCTGCTCGCTTTCGTCGCTCGAACAGGCAACCAGAATGGTCAAAGCGAGCGCGGCGAAGCTCATGGCTAATACCTGGGCAACGCCGCGCCAATTCCTACTGAGATATTGTGTCGCTGTCATTTACTTCTTCTCCTCAATTCGCTAGAAACTAATGTGATACATATCGATGTCTGGCAATTTATGGAAATGAACTGTTATGCAATGTCCCATTACATCTGGATTCCAGCGGACTTGAACAATCCACTGATTGGTCCATTTTGATGGGACAGTATTGGCAGTTCACGTACACTTCAATGCGGTGGTCGACGATTTGCCCCGGGATGTCGGTGCAGGCTTCCTGGAGCAACTTCTCGATTCTAGCCGCCTTGAATTCAGACACATCCCCGCACTGGATACAGATGGAGTGGTAATGGCGATGGCCAACACGCGTAAGGCAATACAAGGGGGACCCGTCCATCAAGTGAAACTTGCAGACCACTCCCTCCTTGAGAAAGAGCTTGATGGTCCGGTATATCGTTGCCTTACCTATTGAAGGCAACTCTTCGCTGAGCGCCTCGACAGTAAATCCCCTTTGTTTCTTCTCCAATAGCTTGGCCACCGCTTTCCTGGGAGCAGTAGCTCTAAAGCCTCGTTCCTCAAGTAACGCAATCAGGTCAATGGGTGGCCTTTGGGTCCCCATTCGAAGCATCGCCTCTTACCCGAAATCACTTTTGTGAGTTCTCATCATTTAGTGAGAGACTGTATCAATCTGATGTGTGTTTTGTCAATGGCATATTCCGTATATTGAATCCCAGTTACTTCTATCCCCACTGGTTATCTGAGGCGGGGTGCCTCACCAATTACATATATGCTGTTGCTGTTCAGGGAAAAGCAACCGTCTTGGTTGTCAAGAGATTGCGAGGGCAGGATTCCATGGCTCACCGCTCCGCATCATGCTATTGAGGATGGTGAGGAGCTTTCGCATCCAGGCGGTAAGTCCCACCTCCTTAGAGGATGTCTAAAAAGCATTGGAACGCGCTAGCCCGTCCAACATATTCCAAACGCGCCGTCAGACAATCACTCGTAGGGGCGACTCTTGTGGGCGCCCGAGGGGGTGG
>DAOUKX010000043.1:0-8921 GCA_034420855.1 Dehalococcoidia bacterium | reverse complement strand
GCCGAAAGTTTCAACCGTCCGCAGCACTTTCTCCTGAACGCCGGCCACTCCCTCCACCGCTACCTTGGCGCCTGCCCTCGCCAGCGCTACCGCCACCTGGCTTCCAGGGTCCTCGCTTGCTCCCGTTATCAGTGCTACCTTGCCTTGTAGAGACATCTTTCCTCCCATGTTTGATTTAGATTCGCTGCTATCGAAGGTATTCCGTGCCTTCGATTTTGCATTGTAGATATTCCAGTTAGTGCCTTTGATTAAAATGGATGATGAGAAGGGGTCACCATCCCACCGCGCCTCCGTCCTTCCGCGGGTCCGACCCTCCTGTCAACACTCCCGATGCCGCGTCGCGCTGTATAATCTGTCCTCCGCCGAAGAAGACACCTGCGCCTCCGCTCCCAGGCGTTATCCGGTGCCCCATTGAACGCAGACCGTCCACCACATTCTTTGGAACGTCCTGCTCCAGAGTCGTCGTATCGTCCAGGTTCACGTTGAAACGCCGTGCGTCCAGAGCCGATTGGGGGTCCAGCCCGAAGTCCACCATGCTTGTCATTACCTGAAGATGTCCCTGGGCCTGGTGGAATCCACCCATGACGCCGTAGCTCAGCCAGAGTTCCCCGCTGCGGGTTGCCATGCCCGGAATGATGGTATGGAAGGGGCGTTTCCCCGGCGCCAGCGCGTTCGGATGGTCCGGGTCCAGCGAAAAATTGCTGCCCCGGTTCTGAAGGGCAATGCCCGTACCCGGGGCCACCAGACCGGTGCCGAAGCCGTGGAACAGGCTGTTTATCAGGGAGCACCCGTTGCCCTGCCCGTCCACGCAGGTCACGTAGACGGTGTCAGAGCCGCTCAGGTTGGTATCGTAGCCCACCGATGCCATCGCCCGGTCCGGCGAAATCATGTCCCGGCGAATCTTAGCCCTTTCCTTGGAGATCATTCCGCGAATAGGTACCCCCACTTTGCGGGGGTCCGCCACGTATTGGAAGCCGTCGGCGAAGGCCAGCCGCATGGACTCTATCAGATAATGGTACGTCGCCGTCGACTGGAACTCCATGCTCGACAGTTCGAACCCTTCGGCGATGTTCAGGGCCATCAGGGCGTTGATCCCCTGTCCGTTGGGCGGGGACTCCCAGCACGTCACGTCTCGGTAGGTTGTCCTGATTGGCTCGTCCCATGTCGACGTGTGGCTGGCAAAGTCCTCCTCTGTCAGCCAGCCCCCCCGTTCCTGCACGTAAGCCGAAATCCGGCGGGCGGGCTCTCCGAAATAGAATGCGTCTCTCCCGCCCTGGGCAATAGCCGCCAGTGAGCGACCAAGCTCTGGCAGACGCAAGACTTCTCCCATCCGCGGTGCCCGACCGTCCAGCAGAAGCTCGCTGCCGGAGGGGAATCGGGTCAGTTTGGGCAGTCCGGTGGCGAATGCCGAAGCGATGATTGGCGACACCGGGTATCCGTTCATGGCGTATCCGATAGCCGGAGCCAGCACTTGTGGGAGAGGCATCGAACCGCACTCTTCAATGAGCGTGTGCCACCCGTCAACGCATCCCGGAACCGTGACTGCGTGGGGGGAAAGGCTGGAAATGTTAGTATGCCCCTGCTCCCGAAGTTCTTCTAGGCTGGCGGCGGCCGGTGCTCGGCCGCTTGCGTTCAGTGCCCGAATGCTCTTGTCGGAAGCGTTCCACACCAGCGCGAACAGGTCGCCGCCGATGCCCGTAGACATCGGCTCCACCACATTCAACGCTGCCGCTGCCGCCACTGCCCCGTCCACGGCGTTGCCGCCACTCATCAGCATCTGAAGGCCCGCCATGGCCGCCAGGGGCTGACTTGTGGCTACCATGCCTTTGGTGGCCAAGACAGGGGAGCGGCGGGAGTTGAACTGCAAAGGCTCTGGCCTCCGGGGCTTGTTTGCTGGGCGAAAGACCTGGCTCTTGCTTCATGGACCAAGACGTGACGCGCCGCTAATGATTATCACATAGCCCCCAGGTTTAGGAAAGGGCCGGTCCCGGGCAGGTACTACGGGCCGCCCCGGTCAATGCTAAAATAAAGCCCGTGCTTCCAAAGAGCGCCCAAGGGAGGCCCCACATCAAGATAACCGATATACTGAAGCGGAAACGTACCCTCTCCTTCGAGTTCTATCCCCCCAAGACCCGGCAAGGCGTTCCCGCCGTCTTCCGGGCCATCGATAGACTCGCCGTCTTCAATCCCGACTTCATCTCCGTCACCTACGGTGCCGGCGGCGCCACTCAGCGTTTCACCGAGGAGATAGTCACTACGGTCAAGGGAAAAACTACCCTGTTGCCCATGGCGCACCTGACCTGCGTCGGCCAGACGAAGAAAGAGATTCACGTTCTTCTCAACCGCATGGACCAGGCGGGCATCGAGAATCTTATTGCTCTCCGCGGCGACCCTCCTCGAGGCCAAGCGGACTTCGTTCCCGTAAAGGGCGGCTTTAGTCATGCATCAGACCTCATCCTCCACGTTAGCCAAAACTTCTCATTTGACATCGCCGCCGCCTGCTACCCGGAGGGGCATCTGGAATCCCCCAATCTGGAGCGCGACCTGGAATACACCAAGCTGAAGCTGGAGATGGGGGCAAGCTTCCTCATAACCCAGCTTTTCTTCGACAACCGCTATTTCTATTCCTTCGTTGACAGGGCCAGAAAGTCGGGCATCAACGCGCCCATTATCGCCGGCATCCTCCCCATCCTGAACACCCGGCAGATCCGCCGCTTTACCGCCCTGTGCGGCTCCACCATCCCGCCGGATATCGACTCAAAGCTGGAACGGTTGGTCGACGACAAGGATTCCGCACGCGAACTGGGTATCGAAATTGCCACCGAGCAGGTGCGCGAACTTCTCGATTGGGGCGTGGACGGCGTACATTTCTACGCGCTCAATCGCAGCTACTCCATATCGAAAATACTCACCAACCTCGACTTCCCCCAGTCCGGCCTGCCGATTGACTAGACTGGGTTGCGGAGGTGTCTCGTAGAATAGGCATGGCCAGGCCGTTACGGAAAGAACTCGCCCACCGCATACGCGCAAAGGGGAAAATCACCTTTGCCGAATTCATGGATCTGGCCCTATACTGGCCGAACGGCGGGTACTACCGGGGCCCGTCGCCCACGGGCGTGAGCGGCGACTTCTACACCTCCCCCGGCGCCCACCCCGTCTTCGGCGCGCTCCTGTGTCTGCAGCTCTACCAGATGTGGCGGTTGCTGGACTGTCCCCACCCCTTCTGGGTGGTCGAAGCAGGCGCCGGCAGCGGCCTCCTCTGTCGCGACTTAGCGGGCTTTGCTTCGTTCCTGCCCCAGGAATTCCACCGCTCCCTCCGCTATCTTTCCCTCGACCCTTCCCCTGACCTTGATACCGGCAGCGCAAGCGTGCAGCCTCTTGTCACCGACAGATTACCCCTTACCGGTGTCGTCGGCTGCTTCCTCTCCAACGAACTGCTCGACGCCTTTCCGATCCACGTCGTAGAGCAGCGGGATGAACAACTCCTTGAAGTTTACATAACCCTCCAGAATGACTCTTTTGTCGAAGTGTTAGACGGGCCCTCCACTCCCGCCCTGCTCCGCCGATTGGAGGGTCTCCACGTCAAACTCGCCGAAGGCCAGCGCGCAGAGGTAAACCTGGCCATGACTTTCTGGCTCAGTGACGCCGCTCAAGCTCTGAAGCGGGGTTACCTCCTGACCATCGACTATGGTTGTGAGGCCGCCGAACTCTATTCCCGGCAGCGGTTCCGCGGCACCCTAACCACCTTCTACCACCACACACAGACGGACAACCCCTACACCCGCGTCGGACAGCAGGACATCACTGCCCAGGTGGACTTCACCACCCTGAAGCGCCGCGGCGAAGAATGTGGGCTGACCAATTTTGGCTACCTGTCCCAGGGGCAGTTCCTCTCCAATCTTGGCCTGCGACGCTGGGTAGCCCGCCTCCGGTCAATGGGATTGGCGCAGCAGCAACGGGACTCAAACCGCATGGGAATGCTCCAACTCATCCGCCCCGGAGGCATGGGGGATTTCAAAGTCCTCGTCCAAGGCAAAGGCGACCAGAACGCGTCGCTATGGGGCCTTGACCCATCTGCGGAGTTGGCGGACCTGATGCACCAACTGGACCCGCCGCTCCTAACAAATCGCCATGTCCCCTTACTCCAGGGTCGTTACCCCTTGTACGGCGCAGACGGTATGGAATTCGGCTCCCCCTAAATCTTGCTCGTCAGCCCCCGCAGTCCTATGCCGTTGCCTCCGAATGCAGCCCCAGCCGCCCCGCTACGGGCTTCAGGCTCTCGATTACGAAGGCGATGTGCTCGTTCAGGTCCAGCTCCATCTCCTCCGCACCGTTGAAAATGTCCTCCCGGATAACGTCCTTTGCGAACCGCTTGTCCTTGAACTTCTTCCGCACGCTGCGCGGCTTCAGGTCGTCCAGGCTCTTGCCGGGACGCACCAGCGCCACCGCGCGGATGAACCCCGATAGTTCGTCCACCGCAAACAGCGTCTTCTCCATCAGCGAGTCCCGCGTAAGCCCCGTGTGGTCGCCGTGAGTCAGTACGGCCCGCACTATGTGCTCAGGGAATCCCGCCTCCCGTAGCAGTCCCGCGCCAAACATCGGATGCTCCTCCGGCGTCGGACAGATCTCCCAGTCGAAGTCGTGTACCAGACCGGCAATCCCCCATTCCTCCTCGTTCTCGCCGTATTTGCGGGCGTAACCCCGCATCGCTGCCTCCACCCCAAGCAGGTGCCGCATCAATACTTCCGTCTGCACGTGCTCTTCCAAAAACTTGAGGGTACTCTCTCTATCCATCCTTATCCCTCCCTGTAACTTCTAGATATCATACATGTCCGTTACCATCTGCGCCCGCGTCTCCCCTGGGGCGTGAGGATGCTGTAGACTCCATGAATCCGGTGAATGTTTCCCACAAGCCGCTTCGTCCCACAAGAAACGCAGCGATCAGGACTCCGGCTGCCACAATCAAAAATAACCATCCTTTTGTTCCGGAAACCAGGTGCAGGTACATTAGAAACAGAAATGAGAAGAACATCTTCGTTGCCCATACCCAGGACAGCACATTTGCAATGGTCGGCCACAGGCTGGATCCGTACTTCTCGCCATTCTTCGTCAGCACAGTCAACCTCACGGCCGAAAGTTGGTATGCCAGCAGCATGAACTGCGATGCCGCCATGCGCAGCCGAATCCGCCGAAGCAGCAACTTTCCTGCTAATACCATAGACAGCGCTCCCAGCATGGTCAGCGAAAGGCCCACCACGTTAACCTGCCTTAATGTTTCTCTGTCTCCAACCCTCCCCATGCGGAATCCGAAGGCCATCAGGGTGAACATCCACAGCGCGGTTACAAAGCCGCCCATGCGGAGGTGTGCCTGGGCGAAGACGGCAATGCCGAAAATCAGCATCCCCGTCCAAAGTAGCATTATTCCCTCATACAGAAGCTGACGTCTCATTTCGTCCGCCCATTGCGCTGTCTTTTGTGTGCAGCCTTGGGTTGCCCATGTGCACTACGTCTGCCCTCGCATTGCCGCTTCGACCCCGAGAAGACGCCGCGTGAGCAATTCCGCCTTCACATGTTCTTCCAGAAACTTGAGGGTGTCTTTCTATCCATCGTTATCCCCCTAGGACTTCTCGGTATCATACACGGTACTCACCTTCGAGACGAAAATGCATTGATTACTCGGCCAATCAAATTAAATGCAGCGGTGAATCCGTTACGTCCCGCGTAAATGAAAAAAGCGAATAGCGGAACATCTACAAAGAGCCAAAGGACTTTCGGCCCTCCGGATCCAAAATACTGCGCAATCAGGCCGAAGAACCCGAGCGTGAACATCGCTGCCCAAATCCAGGATAAAACGGTTCCGGCAATTGACCCTTCGATCTCCTGCTCTGCATCAAATGCGACATAGGCGGGCATCCTGCAAAGTGGAACAAATGTCGTCATGCAGGCGTTAATCCCGAAATGCCCAATTAGAAAACCCAATATAGCCAAGAAAAGCAGCCAAGAAGCGGATACCGCGAAACTCCCGTTAATGTGAAAATGTGCGACGACAAGTACGCCGATTATAAGTGTCGCCGATCATTCAATGAATACAAGAGAATACAATAGTTGGCGTCTCATCCTGCACCATACCTTACTGCCTTTCCCCTCTTGGTCGCACGGTACTAACCCCCGGCCGCGGCGTGCACTTCCGCGCAGTCGTTATGAACCCTGTGTGCGCCACCATCCGGTGGTCCGGCCTCATGCTCCTCTCCGAAACGTGCCATGGACGCAGCATAAGCTCCACTGTCTCCACCAACTGAAACGCCCCGTGGCCCTGAAGCTCCATAGTGAGCCGGTGCACCTGCAACGTAGTGGGTAGGAAGCTGAGGAAAATCCCTCCCGGAGCCAGCGATTCGGCGGCATGGGACACTACCCGCCAAGGCTCCGGGAGGTCCAGCACAAGCCGGTCCACCTCCCGTTCCTCTATGCCCTCGTAGATGTCCGCTTCCCGAACGTTGAAGTGGGCACCTGCGGGCGTAAGTGGCCTTATCCGACCCATCGCTTTCCCCGCCTGGCCGGGCCGGATTTCGTAGGACGTGACGCTCCCTTCAGGCACCACGGTCCGCAGCAGCGCCATGGTAAGCGCCCCCGAGCCGAAGCCACCCTCCACCACCCGTGCGCCGGGGAAAATATCACCCAGCATCAGAATCGCCCCCACGTCCTTCGGATAGATGACCTGGGTCGCCCGCTTCATCTCAAGGATGTAGTCGGATAGAGTGGGCTTCAGGCCAAGAAACCGATGACCGCTGTTCGTCTGGAACCACTCCCCCGGCATACGGCCGATGATAGCCGAATGCTCGAGAAAGCCCATGTGAGTATGGAAGGCCCCGTCCTCCCGCAGATGAAGCAGGTATCGACGTCCTTTCCGGTCGATGAGAAGCGCAAGCCCTCCATCATGGAATGGTCCGCGTGCGTCGCTTTCCTCCGGACGGGTGCTCATGGACGACTCAACCATCACGCACCCCTCAGTGGAGACGTTAACTCCCCAGCTTGTCCAGCTCCCCGAGGATCTCCTCCGGGGTGGGCAGGGAACCCGGCGCGTACTCCCG
The DNA here is from genome assembly GCA_034420855.1 of Dehalococcoidia bacterium. GTDB lineage: Bacteria > Chloroflexota > Dehalococcoidia > Lucifugimonadales > JAPULR01. Next base: position 1,833 of record DAOUKX010000043.1, on the reverse strand, counting down.
GCGGAACTTCACCGTGCCGCCCTTGTCCACGATGACGATAGCCCGCTTGGGCGTGCCTATGGCGTCGTTGAAAAGACCGTAGGCCCTGGACATCTCTCCGTGGGGATGAAAATCCGCCAGCAGGGGATACTGAACGTCCCCCATGGACTCCGACCATGCGCGATGGGAATGCTGGCTGTCGCAGCTGACGCCCAACACCTGGGCGTCTCTCTCCTCAAACTGGGCGTTCGCCCCGTTGAATGAGGAGACCTGGGTCCCTCAACCGCCTGTAAAGTCGAAGACGTAGAAGGATAGGACTACGTTCTTCTTCCCCTGGAACTGGCTTAGGGAAACCTGGTTGCCCGACTGGTCGGGCAGGGTGAAGTCCGGCGCTGATTGTCCGATTTCGGTTGGCATATTTCGAAAATTCCTCCTGTCGATGTGTGGCGACGCTGTTCCGCCGCCGGTGGTCAATTACTGAAGTTAAGGTACTGGTTTAGCCCAAGGGAAAAACTACTTCCGGTATGCCGCTGGAGGCTCCCCTTCCACGTAGGTCGTATTTTGCATGCCGTCGCTGCACGGGAAGAAGGCCAGCGCCACGGCGGTGCCTTCGCCGGAGGCGGTGAAGCCGTGGGCCACGCCCTTCGGTATCACCATCGTCTGGTTGGGCATAACCGTGGCCTTGTCGTCGCCGATGCGCCCTTCCACCTGCCCTTCAAGCACGGTTATCAACTCGTCCACCTCGTGGATGTGCAGGGGCGCTCCGTACCCGGGCTCGATGGTGCTGTAGTGCAGGGTGCAGTCCACACCCTGGTCTATGCCGGCCACGGACCACACCCTGTAGTTGGGCCGCCACGGGATCTCCTGGGCTTCTCGATGGTCGATTATCGACATGGCGTTACTCCTTTCGCTCCCACCGCAGGTCCGGCCGCCGGGCCGCCTGCGCCTCGTTCAGCCGGCGCACCGGCAAAGTGTGGGGCGCGTTCTGCACCAGTTCCGGGGTCTCCGTAGCCTCCCGGTCGATGGCGTTCATCGCCTCGATGAACTCGTCCAGCGTCTCCTTGCTCTCAGTCTCCGTCGGCTCTATGAGTAGCGCCTCGTCCACCGTCAGCGGGAAGTACATCGTCGGTGCGTGGAACCCGTAGTCCAGCAGCCGCTTGGCCGTCTCCAGTCCACGGACTCCCTTGGCCTTCTGCCAGTTTGCCGAAAGCACAACCTCGTGCATGCACGGCCTGTCGAAGGGCAGCAAGTACTTGTCCTTCAGCTTGGCGAGGATGTAGTTGGCGTTCAAGACGGCGTTTTCGCTCACCAGCTTAAGTCCCGCGTCGCCAAGCGTTCGTATATAGGTGTACGCCCGCACCAGCACTCCGAAGTTGCCATGAGACGCCGATACCTTGCCAATGGTCTTCTCCGGCGTGGTCAGAACGAACCGGCTATCCCCGTCGACAGTTGCCCGTTCCACCACCGGCCCCGCCAGATAGGGTTGCAGGTTTGGCTGGGCGCACACCGGCCCCGCTCCCGGGCCGCCGCCGCCGTGGGGGGTGCTGAAGGTCTTGTGCAGGTTCAGGTGCATCACGTCGAAGCCCAGGTCCCCCATCTTCACCCGGCCCAGCAGCGCGTTCATGTTTGCGCCGTCGGCGTAAACCAGCCCCCCCGCCTTGTGGATCAGCCGGTTGACCTCAACTATGGTCGGGTCGAACAGTCCCAAAGTGCTGGGGAGGGTTATCATCATCCCTGCCAAGTCCGGCGTGGCCTCCCGCTTCAACGCCTCCAGGTCGCAATTCCCGTTTTCGTCCGTCGGAATCGACACCACCCGGAAGCCCGCCATAGCCGCCGACGCCGGATTAGTCCCGT
>DAOUKX010000042.1:0-2562 GCA_034420855.1 Dehalococcoidia bacterium | reverse complement strand
ATGGCAGGGAACTGCTAACGGAAGAGATTGACATGATTCAGGGGACGGGGTCGTAGCCCTTTCCTCCCAGGGGTCGGCATCGACAGAGGCGTTTCAGAGAAAGCCAGCCGCCCTTAATGGCGCCGTGGCGCTCGATGGCCTCGTGGGAGTAGTGGGAGCAGGTGGGTTCAAACCTGCAGGAGGTGGGGAGATAGGGGGAAAGGGCCAGACTGTAGAACCTGATGGCGGCCAATGACAGGCGCTTAAGCATCAGTGTCCACTGCTCCGGGGCGAGCTTTCCAAGAGATTGCTCCTTCTCAGCAGGTTGTGGACGGCCCTTTTCAGGTTTTGGAAACTGGCGTCCACGCTGTTTTTTCTCACGATGAATACCAAGTCCCAGCCAGCCTTGACGGGCGCAAGCCTGAGGACCTCCTTGAGTCTGCGCCTGAGCCTGTTTCTAACAACGGCATTGCCGATTCGGCGAGTTGCGATAAATCCAAAGCGGGTTTCTGCTTCGTTATTGGGGAGGGTCCTCAATACAAGAAGATTGTTGACCCAAACCCTGCCTTCAGTGCTAATCTGGGAAAACCTTCGGCTGCTTCTTAACCGCTGGTCTCTCCGCATGAACTTCGGGCATGGTCTAAACGGTAAGCCGGTGGCGGCCCTTGAAACGACGCCGCTTGAGGACGTTCTGACCTCCGCGACTCCTCATGCGGCGGATGAAGCCGTGGACTCGCTTACGGCGGCGGACTTTGGGCTGGTACGTACGCTTGGGCATTCTGTTTCAGTCTCCTAAGTTAGAGGATTATAATTATTGGGCAATTCCATGTCAATTTGCGGCGTCACAGTTGTGGGTGCGAATTTGAGCAGTTTTCTGTGGGAGAACAGAAGTTGAAGGCGTCAGTCCAGAGGAATGAGTTTCTTAATACTTGGATTTTGTCTGCGTGAGTGGAATGAAGGCTAAGAATAAGCGGCTGGACGTGCTATTGGTGGAGCGGGAGTTGGTGGAGAGCCGGGCCAAGGCACAGGCGCTGATAATGGCGGGCGAGGTTTCCTCCGCGGGCAGGGTTGTGACCAAGCCGGGCACCGTGGTGTCCGTGTCCGCCTGTATCAGCATCCGTGAAAAGCCGCCATTCGTCGGGCGGGGCGGCATCAAGCTCGCCCATGCCCTTGAGTCCTTCGGGGTGAATCCCGAGGGTTTGACGGCTCTGGACGTGGGGGCTTCGACGGGCGGCTTCACGGACTGCCTGCTGCAGTGGGGGGCACGACGGGTGTACGCACTGGACGTAGGGAGGGGGCAGTTGGACTACGGGCTGCGTCAGGACGCAAGGGTGGTTGTGATGGAGAGGGTGAACGCCCACTATGCCTTTGAGATGCAGGAACGCGTTGACGTGGCGACGGTGGACGTTTCCTTCATATCGCTTACGCAGGTGCTTCCCAATGTTATTGCCCACCTGGAGTCGTGGGGCAGCGTGGTGGCGCTGGTGAAGCCGCAGTTTGAGGCGCGTCGCCGGGAGGTCGGGAAAGGCGGTGTGGTGAGGGACCCGCTCATTCACGCCAGGGTGCTGGGAAGGGTTGTGTGCTGGGCAACGGAGGCGGGGCTTCGTCTGCGCGGAATTACGCCTTCGCCGATTTTGGGGGCGGCGGGCAACCGGGAGTTTTTTCTGCATCTGAGTTTCTATGAAGATGTACGGTAGGTCCCGGTTCCTGGCGGTCGGGCACGTCACCCTTGACCTAACGGACGACGGGCGTGTTGCAGGCGGAGCGGGCTTGTATGCGTCGGTGACGGCGTCGCGACTGGGTTGGAGTTCGGGGCTTGTGACAAGGGGAGCGCCTACCGAGGCACGGGGGTTTCTGGGTTCGCTGGCCATGGTGGTCGACGAGCCTTCTGGGACGACTACAACGTTCGACATACGATATTCGGGGGAAGCGCGAAGGGTGGAACTTAGATCGCTGGCGTCGCCTATTCGGGGGAAGCGGCTGCCGGATGTTTGGGGGGGCGCAGAGGTGGTGATGCTGTCGCCTGTGTTTCGGGAGGTGAAAACTTCGATGGTGAGTCGATTTGCCGGGGCGCTTCTGGGTGTCGCGCCCCAGGGGTGGCTGCGGAGAACTGCGGCGGAGGGCAGGGTTGTGGCCACGGAATGGTATGACGGGGAGGTGCTGGAGAGGACGGACGTGGTGGTGCTATCGGAGATGGACTTGACTGACGGTAGGATTCCTGAGGGCTGGCTTGAACATGACGGCATTTTCGTGCTGACGCGGGGCCGGCGCGGGGCCGTTATGCGGCACGAGGGCAGGTGGTACGAGATTCCCGCCTATCCGGCGCGGGAGGTTGACCCCACAGGGGCCGGGGATGTATTCGCCGCCGCCTTTCTGATACGATATTTTGAGTCTAAGGACGCTTTTTCTGCCGGAGTTTTCGCCAGCTGCGCCGCCAGTATGAAGGTGGAGGGCACTGGTGCGGGGGCAATTCCGACGAGGGACCAGGTCCAGCAGAGGATGAATTGCTACCCGGACATGAAGGTCGAGGAGTGTCAGTCTGTGCAATCTGATGCCAACGAGTCAGGAGTCTTGAAGAACGAT
>DAOUKX010000041.1:0-10405 GCA_034420855.1 Dehalococcoidia bacterium | reverse complement strand
AAGGGCTGAGGTTGAGTGGACCATGATTCCTACGCCGGCATTACCCGGTTCAGGTTCAAACGGTCGCCCTCCAAGAGGGCCTCTCAGCCTGTCCAACCAGGCTCCCGTGGGGTGTATTTGAATGGGGATAGACTAGCACGGGGGTGGGGTATCGTCAACGGCAGCGGTGGACAGGGCAATGGAGCCAAAGTATATTCGGGGCTAACTTTGGATGCGACAGGAGAGAGAATGGCGGTATCGACGAGGACTTTGCGGGCAATGGAGGAGGGGGGCTGGATCCGGCGGATGTTCGAGGTTGGGGCGGAGCTGATGAAGGAGCACGGATCGGAGAACGTTTTCGACCTCTCGCTGGGGAACCCGGTAATGGAGCCTCCGGCGGAGCTGGTGGAGGAGATGCGGAGAATGGCGGGATCGAACGCGCCGGGGATGCACCGATACATGCCGAACGCAGGATACGTGGAGACGAGGTCGGCGATTGCAGAATCGTTGTCGGAGGAGACGGGAGTACCCTTCGTAGCCAACGAGATAGTGATGACGTGCGGAGCGGCGGGGGCGCTGAACGTTATCTTCGAGTCCATTCTGAACCCGGGGGACGAGGTGGTGATATTCGCCCCGTTCTTTGGAGAATTCACCTTCTATATCGAGAACCACCAGGGGAGACCGGTGGTGGCGCCGACGGATGAGGCGTTTATTCCAGACCTGTCGGCGTTGGGGGGGCTGATAACTGAGAGAACGCGGGCGGTGCTGATAAACTCTCCCAACAACCCTTCGGGAGCACTGTACCCGGAGGGGGTGGTTAGCCGGATGGGGGAGCTGCTGGGCCGGAAGGAGCGGGAGCTTGAGACGGAGATATTCCTGCTGAGCGACGAGCCGTACCGTCGGATACTGTTCGACGGGCTGACGTACCCCCACATCTTCGGGCATCATCACGCAAGCATCGCGGTGCATTCGCACTCGAAGGACCTGGCGGTCCCGGGGGAGCGGATCGGATATATCGCGGTGAACCCGGAGTATGAGGGGAAAGATCTGCTGATGGACGGAATAATATTCTGGAACCGGAGCCTGGGGTTCGTGAATGGGCCGGCGGTGATGCAGCATGCCCTGCGGGGGCTTCAGGGGGTGTCGGTGGATGCGTCGGTGTACCAGAGGAAGCGGGACTATCTGTACGGGGAGCTGACGGGGATGGGGTACGAGGTGGTGAAGCCGCAGGGCGCTTTCTATATGTTTCCGAAGTCGCCCATCGAAGATGACGTGGCATTTGTTGAGGCGTTGCAGCAGAGGAGGGTATTGACGGTGCCGGGGGTGGGATTCGGCTCTCCGGGGCACTTCAGGCTGTCGTACTGCGTGGAGGACAGGGTGTTGGAGGGGGCGATGGAGGGGTTTGCGGAGTGCGCCAGGGAGTTTGGGCTATAAGGAGGGGTGTTGGAGCCTTCGGGGGGGGTGTTGGGAAGGTTCACCCCATCCAGCCCTTCCTCCGTCAGGGGGACGGGTGAAGAGAGGAAAGGGAGAAAGAGTGGCCCCCCGCATCCGCTAGGGAGGGGTTTTGAGGGAGTTGCGGATTAATCTTTGGTGATGGCCTCACCGAGGCCAGCCTGGATGAAGCGTTGGGCGTTTTGCTTGTACATGGCGGCACCGCTCTGGATGATTTTGAGGTGCTCGGCCTTCAGGGGGTGGACCTTTCCGGGGACTCCTACGACTACGGAGTTGGCGGGCACGCGGGTATCTGCTAGGACTACGGAGCCAGCGCCGATGATGCAATTGTCGCCTATCTCGGCGTTCTCGAGGAGGACTGCGTTGACTCCAACCATAACGTTGCTCCCGACGCGGTGACAGTGGAGGACGGCGCCGTGGGTGACGACGACGTTGTCGCCGACTACGAGATAGTCGTCGGCGTGGAGGACACAGTTATCCTGGATGTTGGTGTTGCGTCCGACGCGGATGCTTCCGTAGTCGCCGCGGAGGACGGCGCCGGGCCAGATGCTGGAGTTTTCGCCTACGTGTACGTTTCCGACGACGTAGGCGGCTTCGCTAACGAAGGCGGTAGGGTGGATGGTGGGCGTGAACCCGTTGAAGCATCTAATCATGGCGATGGGTGAGTAGCATTGGTGTGAGTGCGGAAATGAATAAAGCAATCACCTCTGCAGAGGTGATTGCTTTGGTTCCTTATCTGTTGGCTCCGCCCTTTCAGGGGGCGGTCCTCAGGCCAAGGACTCAGGCCGAAGGAGTAGGGAAACTACTCAGGCTTTTCGCCGATGACCGAAGCGGGTGCAACACTTTCGCCACTAGCGCCTTTGGCGTGGAGAGAAGCGACGCCGCAAGAGGAAACGGGAGCGCTGACGGAGTCGTGGAAAGCCCCGGAAGCACCTGGGAAGCCTGCGCCTACGAATAGGCGACCGGAGTCAGTTGCGAGGGTAATGAGAACGACGTCGTTTGCATCCCAGCCAGCGCCGTAGACGTCAAAGGTGGCAGTTCCCGAGCACTCCTCCACAATGGAGTACAGGGGGCTTACCTGAACGGCGGGACTGGCTGCATGACCGGCACCGCTGTTTGCGCCGGAACCAGCGCCCATGACGGCAGACACGCCAATAGCTACGACCAGGATTGAAACTAGCAGTCCTACTATGGTTAATCTAGACCCCAGGAAGCGACTCATCTAACCTCCTCCAATTTTACTGTTTGATGTATGTCTTGGCTAAAGGCGCGGCAGTCGCAAGCAGGCCAGATGCCTGCGCAACTGTCGTATGCAATACGTCCCCGCGTCTTGTGGTTGGGAATGGTAGGCTCTTCTCCGAAACTAGCGGTCTGTGCCTGTAAGCCGGTGCATCGTAACACGTAAAAAAAGTCATTGTCAAGAGAAATAGGGCGCGATAAAGGGGTGATAATGGCAATCATGGGCGGGCGTGAGGTGGGGATTCATGGCGCGTCATTCACCATCGACGGCGGCTACAGGCTGTTCGAGATAGAAGCCCTCTCGCCAAAGTTCGTCCAGCATGCAGAGTTCTTCCTCAGAGAGGGGCGGTGTTTCGGCTGCCGCGGTGTATTCCTGAAGCTCCTGCAGGTTGGTCAGGTTGGGAAGGACGGAGGCTATGGAGGGCTGGGCGAGGCAGAAGGCTATGGCGCTCTGGGCGAAGGTGCGACCGGTGTCTTCCGCGAGGAAGCGCACGGTGTCGGCCTTAGCGAGGGCCCGCTTCAGCCACTCCTGCTTGCCGTGGGCGCGGTGGTCCGACGGATCGAACTTCGGCGGGCCGTCGGCGTAGCGTTCGGTGAGGACTTCAGAGGCGTGAGGGACGCGGGAAATGAGTCCCACGTTGGCCTCCTCGGCAATGGGAAAGAAGCTGCGGGCGGGTTCCTGCTCAAGGATGCTGTAGATTATCTGCATGGCGCTGACGTTGCGGTGGCGTAGGACGGCTTCGCCTTCTTCGAACCAGCCGACGTCGGGACCGATGGCGGCGGCAGCATAGCGGACTTTTCCCTCCCTGACCAGTTCTTCCAGGGTCTCAAAGACTTCGTCCTTCTCGATGGCTTCCATTTTAGGGTTGTGGAGCTGGTAGAGATCGATGTAGTCGGTACGGAGGCGGCGGAGGCTCTGCTCGCAGGCGTAACGGATGAAGCCAGCTTCAAAGCGCTGAGGACGCTCCTGGTGGCCGATGCGGGGAACATTGTTGTAGAAGTCGTAGCCGAACTTGGTACCGATGACGATGTCGTGTCGCTGTTTGGGAAGCGCCTTGGCGAGAATCTCTTCGCCGTAGCCCTTGCCGTAGGCGTCGGCGTTGTCGAAGAAAGTGACGCCGAGTTCGGCGGCTTCCTGAAGGAGGCGGATACCGTCGGGTTCGTCGATTTTGCCCCACCAGCCAGTGGCGACGGTCCAGAGGCCGAAGCCGACTTCCGACAGGGTGAGGTCCGTACCGGGAAGGCCGCGGTATTTCACGAGAGGGATGAGGCCTGGGGTATGGCTGCGGCGTCCAGGGCCTTCTTTATCTGAGCAACGGCGTTGTTGAACTCGGTTTCGGACATGACAGGGGTGAGGTCGCCAAGCGGTACGGGTTCCTGGAGGGTGATCCAGGACTTGCAGCCGCCGTAGGCCGGAAGGTTGGGGACAGTCTCAGGCTCACCGAGGCTGTAGACGCGCAGGATGAGGAGCCAGAGGGGCTGGCGGGGCTTCCAGCGGAGGCGCTTGTGGGCGTAGTCGTCGGACCAGATGTGGAAAGGAGAGATGCTTTCGAGGGCGTTCTCCTCCGATATTTCGATGGCCTCGTGGAGTTTGGCCCAGTGGGTGAAAGTTACGGTCGAGGGCTTGGCGCCGTTGGCGGGAAGCTCCACGTTGGCCTGGAAGGGGGGCTTGAGGAGGTCCTTCTTCTGGTGCTCGTAGGTGGGAAAGAGGAGGAAGGAGGGGTGGGCCGGAAGGAATTTCTTACCTTCCTCCCGGATGCCGCCTTTACGGAGGAGGAGAAGCTGTCCGCCCTGCTGGAGGGCGGCAACGAAGGCGGCCCATTCCTTGAGGGCAATCCGACAATTTGGGGGGAGGTTTTTGGTGTATGTGTTCATGGCATTTATGTTAGCACCTGGGGGCGCGGGGCTCAACGTGGATGGTAATGCATCTTTTTGTATGGACGGACCTTACGAAGATTCGCACTTGAGAATAGAAGGATTTGTTCCAGGTTTGGGTATATTTGAATCAGGAAACAAAACCAGTATCTTGGGATATTTCAGGCGTGGATTTGAGGGTTTTGACGATTTGTTTTTTGAATTTCAGGGAGGCAAATGGGGTTTGGTAAGTGGGGCGCCCTCGCATCCCGGTGCATGCGAGGCAGTTAAGGGAATTGTCGGCGCGGAGAGAAGGAGCTGGGGGAGCATCCTATCTGCTGCTGGGAAGCCCATATGTTTCATGGAGGAATGGTAACAGGGGTTGGAGGGTCTGGCAAGGGGCGAAATGGCAATTGGGGAGGGTTATGGATTCCCGCCTGCGCGGGAATGGGGGGAGAGTTAGGGGGTGGCTAGGTGGTGGGTGGGAGGTTGAGGGATTGGAGGTGGGTCTTGAATTGGGTGTAGCTGGAGAATTTGGCGATTTCCCGGATGAAGTCGCCGACGGTGGGGAGGGTCTCGCGGAACTGGAGGAGTTCGTCGTAGATGGGGCTTACGGAGGCGGGGCTGTCGGCGTAGGTGCCGTGGAAAGCGAAGTAGGCCTGGTTGAGCTTTCGGATGTAGTAGCCGTTTTCGAGAAATAGCTGTCGCTGGCTTTCCATAAAGGCTTCGGCTTCCTCGATGCGGCCTTCGGCGAGGAGTTCGTCGACGCGCAGACGGGTATCATGCATCGTCTCTCGGAAGCTGAAGACGGGTGTGGTGTTGTTGGCGGAGGGCCGAGAATCTGATGGAGCCGGAGGCTGGGGCGCGATTACATCCAGGACCCGGCGAGCGATTTCGTGGCCGGCGAGGTTGGCGGCGGACTCATTGAGGGTGGTGGTATCAAAGTCGCGGGCGTAGTTCTGCCCGAGGGGGTGGAAGAACCAGTAGTGGTGCAGCCATTCGTGGGTGGCGATGTCTACGGCGCGGCGGAGTCCTCCATCGATTATGACCATGGCGGGGTAGGTGGCGATGCCACCTATGTTGACAACTAGGGCGGAGAGGTCCTGCTCACGCAGGAGTTTTTCTTCCAACGCCTCGCGGGTGGAGGTATCCAGGTTGGGTTCGAGAATGTGGTCGCGCAGTCGTTCGATAGTGTGCCGGGGAGAGGTGATGAGGACGGAAGGAGGATCGAGGAGGGCGAGGTCGACGGGGGGCCAGATGAGGCCGAGTCGGGACGTAAAGCCCTCATCGGCCAGGACGAGGCTGATCTCTCTTTCGAGCTGTTCTTCGGCCACGGGTTTGACGTCGTCACGTTGGGATTCAAGGTCTCGGAGAGTTGTTTCCAGGTCATAGTTGAGATGGCCCGGGTCTACTTGAAGCTGCTCTATTTCTTTGACGAGTTCGAAGAAGCGATCGGCGGCCTCGTCATAAGGGACGGGAGGGCTGTACCAGGGGATAGCCGTCACGGCGCGGTGCCACCACTTGTCGAGGAAGTGGGAGACTTCCCACTGGAGAAGGCTTAGTCGATGAGGGGCGGCGGCGAGGTAAGTGGGTGTGTGGCTGTGTCCGCCCTGGCTTATCAGCAGGAGGAGGAAGGAGACTATGATGATGCCGAAGGTTCTTTTCATGGGGTTGGGGAGAGGTTTTGGGGGAAGGATATCAGGTAGGGAGTGGGGATGGCAGTTGAGGCGTTGGGAGAAGGGGTATTGGCGTTGCGGGAGGGACGGGTTTTGAATACAATGGCCGTTAATGTCCCCTAAATTTCCGGTCGGTAGAGGTAATACGTAGATGGCACCTATAGAGATTGGCAAGATAAGAAATGCTGCCCTGCTTTCGCACAGCGGAGCAGGCAAGACGAGCCTGTCGGAGGCGCTGCTGTTCAACACCAAGGCCATCAACAGGATGGGCAACGTGGAGAGCGGAAACACGGTCTCCGACTACGAGGCAGAGGAAGTCAAGCGGGCTTCCAGCGTTCAGGCTTCGATAATTCCATGCATGACCGGGGGACACAAGATCAACTTCCTGGACACGCCGGGGTATGACGACTTTCGGGGCGAGGTGGTCTCGAGCCTGAGGGTTGTGGAAGGAGCGGTTATCCTGGTGAGCGCCATCGCCGGCGTGGAAGTGGGAACGGAGACCTCGTGGAGCATGTGCGAGGAGCGCAATCTGCCTCGGATTATCTTCATCAATAAGATGGACAGGGACAACGCAGAGTTTCAGCGGTCCCTGGACAGCATTCAGTCGGCGTTCGGGCGCCAGTGCGTGCCGTTAAACGTGCCCATTGGAGCGGCGGAGGACTTCAAGGGGGTCGTGGACCTGCTGGACGCCAACGCAGAGGCGCCGGAGGGGATAGAGGACTTTGTGGAGGCGGCGAGGGAGCGGCTGATAGAGTCGGTGGCGGAGAGCGACGACGACCTGGCTACGAAGTACCTGGAAGGGGAGGAGCTGACGACGGAGGAGATGACGGAGGGGCTGAAGCAGGCGGTGCTTTCCGGCGAGATTGTGCCGGTGCTGTGCGGTTCGGCGACGGAGAACGTGGGAATCGAAGAACTGCAAAAGGCGGTTATCAACTACGTACCCTCGCCGGACTCGGCAGAGGTTGTGGCAGCGGAGCCGGAGTCTGAGGAGCCGCAGGATGTGGACTCCTCAGCAGAAGCATCGCTGGTGGCGCTGGTGTTCAAGACGACGGCGGACCCCTTTGTGGGCAAGCTTTCGCTATTCCGAGTATACGGGGGCGTGATGAAGGGGAGCACGGAGGTGTGGGACGCCAACCAGGAGCAGTCGGAGCGGATAGGGCAGATATACACCATGTGCGGTAAGAACCAGGAGGCGACGCCCGAGGTGGGCCCGGGAGACATCGGCGCAGTGGCGAAGCTGGCGGCGGCAACTACCAACGATACGCTTTGCCAGCGAGAGAACGCTGTGCTGCTGGACCCAATCGCCTACCCCGGCGGGCACTACACCATGGCAGTTTCGCCGAAGTCGAAGGCGGACCTAGACAAGATGTCATCATCGTTGACGCGGATAGTGGAAGAGGACCCCAGCTTGAAGCTTGAGCGGGAAGCGTCGACGAACGAAATGCTGCTGACGGGCATCGGGGACGTCCACCTGGATACGACGGTGGACCGGATTAAGCGGAAGTTCGGCACGGAGCTGATGCTACAGCTTCCGAAAGTACCGTATCGCGAGACGATAACGGTGGTATCCCGGGCGGAGTACAAGCACAAGAAGCAGACGGGAGGGCACGGTCAGTACGGCCACGTGCTGCTGCGGCTGGAGCCGGGAGACAGGGATTCCGGGTTTGAGTTTGACAGCGAAATCACGGGCGGCGCGGTGCCGAGGGAGTATATTTCGTCGGTAGAGAAGGGGGTCTTGAAGGCGATGAGCGAGGGGGCGCTGGCGGGCTACCCGGTGGTGGACGTGAAGGCGGTGCTGTACGATGGGAGCTACCACGACGTGGACTCATCGGGAATCAGCTTCGAGATTGCGGGTTCTTATGCCTTCCGGCAGGGAGTGAATGCCGGAAACCCGATGCTGCTGGAGCCGATAGTGAAGCTGGCGATAAGTGTCCCGGACGCATTTACGGGGGACGTAATTGGAGACCTGAACGGGCGGCGAGGGAGGATTGTGGGGATGATCCCGGAGAGCGGAGGGACGGTCATCGAGGCGGAAGCTCCGAGGGCGGAGGTGCTCCGGTATTCGACGGACTTGCGGTCGTTGACGCAGGGACGGGCGAGCTACACGATGGAGTTCAGTCACTACGAGGGGGTGCCGCCGGTCATCGGGCAGAAGGTGATCCAAGAGAGTCAGCAGGAGGAGGCGCGGGCTTAGAGGGCGTTCGCCGCTCAACCCTTCGACCGGCTAAGGGTGAGCGGATATTGGGGTTTGGCAGGGTGAGGGAGACAGGCGACCACAAGGGTCGCCTCTACCAGATCAGGGAGGAGGTGGATTCCCGCGTAGGCGGGAATGGGGAAAGTGGGCGCGGTGGTGGCGTGTTGGTCGCGGGAATGGAGGGTTCGGTGCCGCGAGTTGATTGTGACTGGGGGCGAGATTCCTCGGTTTCGCTTCGCTGCGCTCTCAATGACATGCGAGAGAGAGGCAAGGGAAATCCGGAGGGTTCGTCGAAATAGACTGGTATAGGAGGCAACGGCAATGGAGAAGGGAAAGGTTGTGTCTTTGCAGCTGAGCGTGGGGCACCGACAGCCAATGGCGTCCCAGGAGCGGGTGACAGTGACGTCAGGGGGACTGGAGGGCGACCGTCACAGGAACGTGAGAAGCTTCCGGCAGATTCTGCTGATGGAGAAGGAGATCCTGGACGAGCTGTCGCTATCTCCGGGGATTATCCGGGAGAATGTGACTATCGAGGGTTTAGCGATTCACGGGCTACAGCCGGGGGAATTAGTGCGTCTGGGGGAGGATGTGGTGCTGGAGGTTACGGGGCTGTGCGAGCCGTGCAGCAGGATGGATGAGATCCGGCCAGGACTGCAGGCTACGCTCGACCAGCGTCGAGGGGTTTTGACGCGGGTGGTTGAGGGGGGCGAAGTGGGGTTGGGGGATGGGGTGGTGGTGGGGTAGGGGGATTCTTGTCTGGTATCTGGGTTAACAGAGGAGAAGGGTGGGATTTGGGAGCGCCGCGGGCGTTTCCTGACGAGGCCACTCTTCATAGGTTGATCGCCGAGAATCCACACCTACTGCCGCTTGCCGGTTCTCCGCGTCTAACGGTCTTGGGATCCGAAGTGCAGCTTGGCAACGGATACGCCGACATCATGGCGATAGAATCGTCCGGTCGTCCCGTCATCATCGAAGTAGAATTGGCGCGCAACTCGGAGGCACGACGAGCGATTGTCTCTCAGGTCTTGGCGTACGCGGCATTCCTGCATGGAACTGAAGTGGATAGCATTGAGCGGGGCCCTCTTCGAAATTCCCTTGTCGCCGCAGGCCACGGGTCTATACTGGAAGCAGTTCAGGCGGAAGACCAGGAAGGTGCCGTGGACGGAGAGTCATTCAATGACGCAATGCAGGAGTTTCTGGACAAGGGAAATTTCAGGCTGGTACTAGTGTTGGACGAAGTTTCAGCAGAATTGGCACAGATTATTTCGTACCTAGATGCTATAACCACGCAGAGACTAACGATTGATTTGATGACAGTGAGTGTATTTGAAATTAACGGGGCACAAATTGCGTTGCCCCAAAGGGTCACGTCTGATTTTAGCAAGTCAATTCCTTCAGTGGCACAAAGTGAGACAAGACGGACTAGGGCCAAAATTGTACGGTCAGATGGATCCGACGCGTTTAGAGTCTCAGTAGAGAACATTACCGGAAAGAACAAGGAGACCTTCGAAATACTAATTGATTGGGCAGAGCAATTAGCAAGTCTCCCTAACGTCCGTCTCTACACTTCCGTCGGAACTAGTCAACACACCCTGATACCAAGAATCATGCCGGACAATGCTGGACTTGTTAACATCTTTAACTATAAAGATGAACCATCCATAACGGTCTGGCGCACAGTATTCGAACGGCGGGCGCCGAATTCCATTGAGGCCGTTGAGGATGCAATAGCGCCGACGAAAATTGGGCAGGGAAATACGATTTATAACATCACGCCTGACGCCTTAGAAAGTGTCTTAAAAGTGTCCTCGGAAGTGGTAGGAGTGGAGGTAAAGGAACGCCTCAAGTAGTGTTCCATGAGAAGACAGAGTTATCCAAGCGACCTGAGCGACGAAGAATGGCAACTGCTGGAACCGTTGTTGCCTGCGACGAAACCAACTGGCCGCCCGCTCAAATACCCGCGCAGGGAGGTGGTAAACGGAATTCGCTATGTGTTGCGCACCGGATGCGC
>DAOUKX010000040.1:0-21726 GCA_034420855.1 Dehalococcoidia bacterium | reverse complement strand
GGGTCCCGCTCTCCAGCCCTATTCTTAGTAGACGACGGCGCCTCTATAATACTGGCATCCACTATGGTCCCCTCCTGAAGGCGAAGCCCCTGGGACTCCAGGTGACCGTTGATCTCCTTCATCAACCCCTCCCCAAGCTGGTGCTCTTCCAGCAGATGCCGGAAGTTCAGTATCGTCGTCTCGTCGGGCAACGGGCCACTCAACCTCAGTCCCACGAACCTCCTCACCGACTCCGCCTCGTAGAGCAGGTCCTCCATGCCGGGGTCGCTCAGGTTGTAGAACAGCTGCACACAGTGGATACGCAGCATCGCCGACAGTTCGTAGGGCCGCCGGCCACGCCCAGCCTTGGGATAGAAGGGTCGAATTCGGTTTTTCAGCCGTTCCCATGGGATCAGCCCGTCCATCCGCTCAAGGAATCTCTCCCGTCGGGTCTTGCGCTTCTTGCCTTCGTACTCCAATTCTCCAAAGGTCGGCTGGTCCATCATCGCTCCACCTCATGCATCCCTTTATCCTGCTTGCTATTCTACTACGTCCCAATAAAATCAGACTTGTTCAGTGTGTTCCAAGCCCGACGCTTCGGTTTAGGTGAGGGCGTCCCGGAAGTCCGGGCTTGCATTGGTGCCCCTGCGGCCCGGACAGAGGACTTTTGCCATTCGACCTTCGTTGGCCCTGACGTCCTGGTGGCGGGTTGCGCACTCTCGCCAGATGTGGGTCAGCAGTGTCTTGGGAATCTGACGTTGCAGGGCTTTCTTGCGTTTGAACCGAGAGGGTGTGTTTGGCGGCATAATGAGTGTTTACACGTATACGCGTAAGAATGCCAGAGAGAGGGAGTCGGAGTTGGGGAATTGAAGTCGGTGTGGGGTCCGTGTGACGCCAATCACCCTCATCTCAATCTTCCCCCATCAAGGAGACCATTGTATAACATGCAAAAAGGGTTCAATTTTGGTGTGTGCTGTTTCAGTCCGTGGCTAAATCTGGGGATTCTGGATTCCGGCTTTCGCCGGAACGACGGTTGTGCAAATGTCTCCATCAATGGGAAAGAGGCCAGAGGGTTAGGCGGTCTTGTCGTCCTTGCTGGGTTCGCCGTCGTCGGTAGGCTCTTGGGGGAAAGCGCTGAATTGGAAGTCCGTCCGTTCCGCGACGATGTTGAGCACCGTAGTCGAGACTCCTCCCCGCGGCTCGTACATGCCCCGTTCCCATTCGCTGATGGTCTGCTGGCGAGTGCCCAGCTCCCTGGCCATCTGGTTCTGGGTCAGGGAGAGGTGCATTCGCAGCGCACGCACGCTCTCCGTGTGCCACCCCGGTTTGTTTTTGACCTCGTCAGCCATTTCCCAATCTCAGCCGGTCCTGGCTTATCCGGCACTGTTGGAAACCAGCAGGTCTTTGCGGTTACCCCACCGTTTGAAGAAGTGGCGGAAGTTCCTGCGGCTGAGCTGGTCCCGCTCATCCTCGCCTAGGTTGGCCCACTGGCGGTGCTCGTGGCGTACCAGGGGCAGGTCTCCGTCGGCCAGTATGCGGTAACCCATGTCCCTGAACTGGAAGCTGAAGTCCAGGTCCAGGTTGCGGTAGAAGCGGAAGCACTCCCGGAGGAGGCCGGTTTTTGCCAGCAACTCCCTGCGGAAGGCGAAGCAGTAGCCCTGCATGGCGTCTGCGTCGCCTTCCGTCACTTCTTCGTGGAAGTGGCGAAGGTTCTCGGATATGATGCCCCAGGGGCCTGTAACACCTACTGAGGCATCTTGCAAACTCTCGTTGATTCGGGGGAGAAAATCGCCCGTTACTTCGATGGAGGTGTCCAACAAGACGATTATCCGGCCGCGGCTCAGGGCCAGGCCGATGTTCTTGGCCTGGGCCTCGCCCAACTGGTGGTCGCAGTGGAGTACGCGAACGCTTTCGTGGCGGTTTTGCATACCCTCCAGCCACTCGGCTGTGCCGTCGGTGGAGCCGTTGTCTACGACTACGAATTCAGCGTCGGAGTCCAAGCTATGCCGTAGGAGGCTGTTGACGCAGCGCTTCACGTCGTCCAGATAGCCGCTGGCGGTTATGACTACTGAAAATCCTTTAGTTGAGGGGGAGTCTACGTAGGAAGTTACCTCTCGTGGAGAGGAGACGGAGGGCCAGCGCTCTTCCACCAACTCGAAGGAAGTCTTGGGGCGGGTCATGGGGCCGTGGCGGGTGTCTCGCACCTGGTAGCCCTGCTCTCCGAGATCGACTCGGATGCGGTCGGAGCGTTCGTAGCTGCTGCGGGCTCGGTAGCTTTCCCTGTCCGTGAGAATGTTGAGGGTCTCCTGGGAGAGGGGGTAGGAGTGGGGCACCCGGGCCAGGTCGAGGCCCAGGACTCGGTCCATTTCGAGGAGAATTTCCAGCTTGCGGCGCGGCGGCACATCGGATTGGACCATGGCCCAAGCCACGGAGAGGGCGCGGGGCATGTTGAGGTCGTCCTCCACGGCCTCCCAGAATTCTCTTGTCCACTGTTGGCCACCTGAGCCGTCGGCTCCGTTGGGGTGGGCGCCATCGCTCTGCCAGACCCAGACGCGGTCGCGGAGACGGGTGAGGCCCCGCTGGGCGGCCTTGAGGGCGGAGAAGGTGAAGTTCAGCCGCCGCCTGTACTTGACGGTCAGGCAGAGATAGCGGAAGGCAAGGGGTTCGAAGCCGCGTCGCTCCAGGTCGGCGAGAATGAATTCGTTGCCGGCGGACTTGGACATCTTAACGCCGTCGGCCAAGAGATGCTGGCCGTGGACCCAGTGGCGTACGTATTTGTTGCCGAAGGCGGCCTCGCTCTGGGCTATCTCCCCCTCGTGATGCGGGAAGATATTGTCCACGCCGCCGGTGTGCAGGTCCTGCTCTCGTCCCAAATAGCGGGTGGACATGGCGGAGCACTCGATGTGCCAGCCGGGGAATCCCTCGCCCCAGGGGGAGTCCCACTTCACGTCGCGGCCCGGCTCAGCGGCTTTCCAGAGAGTGAAGTCGCGGGGGTCTCGTTTGAGGGGATCGGCCTCCACGCGGACGCCTTCCATGAGATCCCGGCCTAGGTTGCCGGAGAGCTGGCCGTATGGTTTGTACCGGGCAACGTCAAAGTATATGTTGCCCTCGGCTTCGTAGGCGTAGCCGTTGTCAAGGAGCCGGCGGATCACGTCCAGCATTTCGGGCACGTGGTCCGTGGCGCGGGGAAACTCGTCGGCGGGGAGGATGTTCATCTTGGCTTCGTCGGCGTGGAAGGCCTCGGTGTAGAAGTCGGCTATCTCACCGGGGGTCTTCCCTTCTGCTAGGGCAGCCAGGATCACCTTGTCGCCGCCCCTCTCCAGCTGCTCCTGGCGCATGTGACCCACGTCGGTGATGTTCTTGACGTGGATGACCTTCGTGCCACTTTCGACGAGGGCGCGCCTTATCCAGTCCGCCATCAGGTAGGAGCGCAAGTTGCCCACGTGGGCGTAGCGATAGACCGTGGGGCCGCAGGTGTAGATGCGAGCTATTCCGGGCTCCACAGTGGATACCGGTTCGACCCGCTTGTTGAGTGTGTTATATATGCGAAGCAAGGGATTCACCTGTGCGTTACATGTAGATTGTAACATCTTGATTGCCGCACTGCCCACTTTATGGGACGAGTTGAGGGGAATGGGAGGGTTTGTTGACACCTTTTTTGCGGGTATCTAAAATCCGACCGGAGAGGGGTGTTGGAAAGTTATGGCCGTATCCCGGATATTGTACGATCTGCAGAACCTGGACCTGCTTCTGGACGAGGCGAAGGGACGGGTTTCCGAGATCGAGAGCAGGCTGGGGGACCGGGATGAGTTGAAGCGCCGAGAAGAGGCGCTGGAGGGGCTTCGGTTCCTGATGCGGGATTTGGACAGGAAGCAGCGCAGCCTGGACCTGAGTTCCAAGTCTACCAGGGACAGGCTGGATGCGGTTGAGACCAAGCTCTACGGGGGCACGGTGGCGAGTCCGAGGGAACTGCAGGACCTGGGACGGGAACTGGAAATCGTGAAGAGGAACCTTACGAAGGTCGACGAGCAGGCGCTGGAAAATCTGGTGAACCTGGAGGAGACGGAGCAGCGGGTGTCGCAGGGGGAGGAGGATCTGGTACGGGAAGAGGCGGCCTGGTCGGAGGACCAGTACGGGATGGAGGTGGAGCGTCGGGAGCTGCGGACGCGGATCGGGGGCCTGGAGCAGCAGAGGAGGCAGGTGGCAAAAGGGCTGGACGCCCGGTCCTTGGGGGTGTATGAACGGGTGCGGCACGCGAAGTCGGGGAGGGCGCTGGCGACGATTGAGCGGGGGCTGTGCCGGGCCTGCGGGGTTACGCAGCCGACGCATTCGATACAGCGTGCGCGTTCGGGTGACGAGGCGGTGCAATGCAGCAGCTGCGGGAGTATTCTTTACGCGGGTTGATTTTCCCTGGGTGGTGGTGGTTGTGGGTGGGGTGGGCGTGGTACATTTGGGGTGGAAGAGTTGGAGGGCCGGGCGGCCGCTGCGCTTCGGCGGAGAGGAAAGTCCGGACTCCACCGGGCAGGGTGCTGGGTAACGCCCAGGGGCCGCCGTTCTTCGGGGCGGCGGTCACGGAAAGTGACACAGAAACACACCGTCTCACCTTGTGGGACAAGGTTGAAATCGTGAGGTAAGAGCTCACGGCCGTTCGCGGCGACGCGGCGGCAGTCAAACCCCACCCGGAGCAAGGCCAAATAGGGGGAAACGGGCGCCCGGCCCATCCCCGGGTAGGCCGCATGACCCCGACGGCAACGTCGTCGCCGGAGAACCGGCGGATTCGGCTCCTTGAGGGACGGAAGGGCTAGATGGATGGTCGCCACCCCTTTGGGGATACAGAACCCGGCTTACAGGCCCTCCTTTTTCTTCCGTTTTTGAATGATGGTTTTGGGGTTTCACCCCCATCCCTTCGACAAGCTCAGGACAGGCTCAATCTTCCACCGTCAAGGGGGAAGAGGCAAGGGGAAGGGGAAGGGAGGTTTGGGAACTGCCCCTACCTAATCCGTCGGTTTGCTTGATATACTGGGTCGGCGCATCCCGGACCGTAAAGGAGAATCATGGTCTCCTCAATCATCAGGGGCAAGCACGTCATTACGCGGGTGATCGACGACAACGCCAGCGAGGTCATTGACGACGGGGCTGTCTACCAGGAGGACGGAGCCATTGTTGAGGTGGGGAGTTACGAAGACTTGAATGCGCGCTATTCCCCGGACGAGGTGGTGGGAGACGGGTCGCATCTCGTCTTACCCGGGCTGGTGAACGCCCATCATCACGTAGGGTTGACACCCTTCCAGTTGGGAAGCCCGGACCTGGCGCTTGAGCCGTGGATTGTGGTTCGGACCATGAACCGGGACGTGGACAACTACCTGGACACGCTGTACTGCGCCATACAAATGATCGAGGCGGGGATCACCACGGTTATGCATAACCACGCCACGTGGCGGAAGACGGAGGGCGGCGGGTTCCACGAATCGGGGGCGCACGTGATGCAGGCGTACCAGGACGCGGGGATGCGGGTGGCTTTTTCCTTCTCGCACAGAGACCAGAACCGGGTGGCATACGAGGATGACGAGCGGTTTTTGTCCACGTTGCCCAAGGACCTGGCCGAGCGCATCGGCAAGCGGCTGGTGGAGACCCAGATGTCGACGGAGGAGTACGTCGACCTTTTTGGGGGGCTGAGTCGGGATTTCGAGGGAGATCCGAGGATACGGGTGTTTCTGAGTCCGGGAAACGTACAGTGGTGTTCGGACCCCTTCCTGATGGCGATGAAGGAAACGGCTCAGAAGCACGGGACGGGGGTGCACATCCACCTGCAGGAGAGCTTCTACCAGAAGCTATACGGCATCCGGACATGGGGGAAGACACCGCTGGCGCATCTTCGAGACCTGGGGTTCACGGGACCGGAGGTGTCCTGCGCCCACGGGGTCTGGATCACGGAGTCGGACATCCGGACGCTAGCGGAGACGGGGACGATAGTCTGCCATAACGCCAGTTCCAACCTGAGATTGAAGAGCGGCATTGCGCCGCTGAATCCGATGCTGGCGAGTGGGGTGGGGGTGGCGCTGGGCATAGACGAGGCGGGCATCAACGATGACAACGACATGCTCCAGGAGATGCGGCTGGTGCACAAGATTCACCGGCAGCCGGGGGTGTACAGTCCGGCGCCAACGTCGCACCAGGTGCTCCGGCTGGCGACGGCAAACGGGGCGCGGGCGACATTCTTCGGCGACGACGTAGGGACGCTGGAGGCGGGGAAGCGGGCCGACGTGGTGCTGGTGGACATGGAGCACATCAACGAGCCGTACCTGGACGCAGGACAGAACGTGGTGGACGCGCTGTTGTATCGGGGTCGGGGTGTGGACGTGGACACGGTGGTCGTGGACGGGGAGGTGCTGATGCGTGGTCGGCAGATGACGAGGGTCAACAAGGGCGAGGTGTGGCGGGCATTGAAGGACTATCTGTCCAGGGATCTCAGCGCTGCCGAATTGGAAAGAATTGAGACGGCGCAGGAGCTATTGCCCCACGTCAACAAGTTCTACGGTCAGTGGCATCTGGGACAGGGGGACTCGCATTACCAGTACAATCAGAGGGTGTGAAGGGAGTAACCCTCACCTCCCTCCTCTCCCAGGACGGGAGAGGAGGGAAGCGGTTGGGATGGAGATGGATTACCGTTTTCGCGGGAAAAATGGGAGTGACGGGCGGTGTTATGGACGAGGCGCACGTCTAGGGTAGAGTCAGGTTAGAACAAGGATAGGAGGCAACTAAGGCAATGGGATCAGAAGTAGTTACGTATTCGGTGGAGGACTTTGTGGGGTTCGTGAGTGAGACCATTGGAACGCTGGGCACGGGGCCGGAGGCGCTGGAGGCTATCGGCGCGAACCTGAGACGGCTGGTGATGGAGGGGGGCGACCTGACGGTGCAAGGTGTACCGTCGGAGAATCCGGGCGGACTTACGGGGAGGTGGCTGCATAAGGAGGACGGCGGGGACTTTCAGCTTTCCGTCACCTACTTTCCGCCGGACGAGCCGACGCCGGTGCACAGCCACCACCGCTGGGGGGTGGAGTGCGTCATCGACGGTGAGGAGCGGTTCACGGTGTGGGAGCGGCAGGACGACTCGGACAAGCCGGGTCACTCGGACTTGAAGGTTGTATCTGACGGCAAGATGACCCGCGGGGACGTGCGGGCCTGGTACGATCCGCCGAAGAACGTGCATCGCCAGTGGGCGCAGGGGGACAAGCCGGTGTGCTTGGCGCTGCTGATGGGGGGAGACGGAGCGCGGGAGCATATCTTCAATTTGGAGCAGGGGACCTTCGAGGACGCGGCGGCGCGGTAGAGATAGGCAAGCTCGTTGTCTTCCCTTACGGCGGCGGTGAGGGCAATACGGAGGAGGAAGACTAGGAAGACTAGAGAGAAGCAATGGTAAGCGCGCTGGTGGCGATGGCGGCTCTCGCCGCCATCGGGTTGTTGTTTGCCCTGGATCCCGGCGGGGCCATCGTCGAAAGCGGATTTCCCGACTTCCGGGAGATGCAATGGGGGCAGCTGACAGCCTGGGTCTTCCGCACCGTAGGATTAGTCGCAGCCCAGTTGATCATAATTGCATTGTGGCTGTGGCCCAAGTATCGGAACCCGCAGGCGACAGCTAGCCAGCTGCCCTCATGGATCCCGGCGACGCCGCAGTCCGGCTCGCTGCCGGCGGCAGCGGTTTCGGTCCTGGAAGGCCGAATGACGTGGGGACCGACGTTCCTTGCATCCATCATAGAGATGTGCCAGCGCGGCACACTGCGAATGGAGGCCGTCGGGACAAGGGACGGCTTCCTATACCGGCTGTCCAAGCAGGGGCCTCCGCAATATGGATGGGAGCGGACCATATGCGACAGCCTGCCGTGGGGCGCTACGACGATTGACGTGCTCCATGAAAGGATCGGGAAGCGCGAAGAGGCCATTGGCGACCAGATTGGAGCCTACCTGCAGCACCGAGGTTTTTTCCATGACAACCCGGTAAGGGTCAGGAGAGAAAACCCATACGACAGCGCCGGGTGGGGGATATTGGCTGCGGTACTGATGGGCGTGGGCAGCGGATTCTGGGCGGTCCTATGGCTCACCCAGTGGTGGTGGAACGCCCTCATCGGTGGTTCTATGGGTATTGCATATTCGCTGATGGCTACGCTGGTGCCGACGGGAATGCTGACGCCGACGCAGACAGGTGCATACGAGATAAGGCAGTGGCTTGATTTGAAAGAGTCTCTGGCCGGATCTATAGGGAGTGACAGTCGGGAGCAATCGGATTCCATGCTGGCTCATGCGGTAGCACTGAACGTGGCCCAGCCGTGGCTTAGCTTTAGAGATTCGGCGCCTCCGTGGTTTGGCTCCGGTGAAGATTCCTCCCCGCGGGGCCATGACCTGGACGCGGCCTATCATGGCTTCTTGCACGCGCCGGAGTGGAATCTAATCGGACGTTCGGACGACGTGGCGGAGGCGGCTGCGGAACACGGTTACGAAGTAGAACCAGAGCTTAAGGAGTCTGAGTCGCAGAGCAGCCAATGGGATTCTCTTCCGGAAACGCCTAGGGTCACGCATCAGGATCACCAGGCAAGGAGGCAGACAGGGAAGAAGAGGGGTGGGGGATGTTTCTGTGGGTGTATCGTCTGGGTGGTAAGCCTGGTGGTGATTGGAGCGCTGGCGATGGTCGTACTGTTCAGCCTGGACGTGGTCTCGCCGCGCGAGAAGCCGTGTCCGCTTGACTCTTCCGGAATCCCACCACCGGGGCTGCTTTCGGCGGCAGGCGGCCTTTATCAGGACGAGTGCGTGAGGGTCAGAGGCGAGGTCGTGTTTCAGGACATGGACGAGCTGCTGGTGGAGATTGATCGTGGGGAGTACGTGCAGCGGGTGAGCGTCCGAGGACCGGACGGAATCTTCGAAGGAGTCTCTCCGGGCGGTGAACTGGTTGTGGCCGGACGGCTCAAAGTGGAAGAAAACGGGTCATACGCGGTCCATTTCGAACCTGATAGTGGGTTGGATAGGGGTTGGTGGAGGAACCTTCGGGAGAACTTCGAGGGCTTCTTTTAGGCGGCGGATTCGATAGACGCCGGTGGCGGCTTCCCCGCGGCGTCATTGGAGTGGTCAACCGATCATAAGGGGCATGACAGCAGATTCGTTCAAGTCATAATGAGGAAGTATAATGATGAAGACGATGATTGCATGATTCTCTGAGTGATTTGGGGGTGAACATGGATACGTATGCACTTTGCAACGCTAACATCATCGACTGCACCGGACGGGACCCGATTGTTGGGGGGACGCTGGTGGTGAGCGGGGGCCGGATTCAGGACGTGGGGGCGGCCAGCAGTGTGTCGATTCCCCGTGACGCAAGGATGGTGGACATGGGAGGCCGGGCGGTGATGCCGGGGCTGATGGACGCCCACGCCCACGTTGCGCTGCTGGAGGCGAGGATTGCGGAATACGAGGACAAGCATCCCGGGGCCATCTTTGCCTATTCGGTGGCCCGGAATATCGAGAATACGCTGATGCAGGGATACACGACCATCCGGGACACGGGCGGGTGCGACTGGAGCTTCAAGGAGTCGGTTCAGCGAGGGCTGATACCGGGGCCGAGGATGTTCGTCAGCAACGGCCCGATTTCGCAGACGGGTGGACACGGAGACCATCGCCAACGGCACGACCGTCGGAGTGAGCATCACGACCATCCGCTCATGGCCGGGTCGGCGATTGCCGACGGGGCTGACCAGGTGCGTCTGGCCGCGCGGGAGCAGCTGAGGAGGGGCGCCGACCAGATAAAGGTCATGGCCGGCGGAGGCGCGGCGTCACCCACGGACGCGGTGGAGGACCCGCAGTACACTGTGGAGGAACTGGCCGCGGCGGTCTACGAGGCGCGGGCGGTGCGGAAGTACGTGTGCGCCCACGTGTACGTGCCGGAGGGGATTCAAAACTGTATCAAAGCGGGGGTGCGGTCCATCGAGCATGGTAACTTCATGGACGAAGAATCGGCGTCGATGATGAAGGAGAACGACGTTTTTCTGGTGCCGACGCTTGCAATCTTCGAGATGTCGAGCAGGTACGGACGCAAGAACGGAGCGCCGGAGTCGATGATTCAGAAGGTCAACTCGGTGAGGGACGTGGGAGCACAGAGTCTGGAGATTGCGAGCTCCGTGGGGTTGAAGATCGGCTCAGGCTCGGACGTATTCGGGCCCTACGTGGAGGGAAGAGCGCTATCTCTGGAGCTTCAGGCGAACGTGCTGGGGGCGATGGAGAGCCTGATCTGCGCCACGCGGAACAACGCGGAGCTATTAGGCATTGCCGATGAGGTGGGGACGCTGGAAGCAGGGAAACTGGCTGACGTGATTGTGGTGGATGGGGACCCGCTTCAGGACATCAGCATCCTGCAGGACCAGGATAACGTGCAGGTGGTGATTCAGTTGGGTCGGGTGGTGAAGGGGGAGTTGTAGGGGAGTAGTTCACCCCATCCGTCGCCCCGATTACCCTCACCCCTTCGGCAAGCTCAGGGCAGGCTCAATCCTCTCCCGCGACGGGAGAGGAGGGAAGAGGGAGGCGGGCGGCCACAAGGGCCGCCCCTGCGGGAGGTTGTAGGGCGCGGCGGGTTATAGGCCCTTTTCCATCTGTTCCTTCTGCCAGTCGTAGTCCACGTTGCCGTAGTAGAACTTGTCGGGGTTCTCGACCGCCCAGATCTGCTTGCGTATGACGTAGTTATCGGGCTCAAGGGCAACGCCCTTTCGCCACAGGTCCAGGGCTTCTCCGACTTGGCCGTCGCCGTATAGCTGCATCCCACTTTCGAACAGGCGGGAGGCCTCGGTGTGGCTGTCTTCGGAGTCGGTGACGTCCGCCTTTTGGGGCGAATCCTCCAACGTCTTGCCGGTCATGGCCCAGCTTTCGGCGGCCTGCCTGAACTCGGGCTTGGCGATGTCGAAGCCGGTGTACTTCTGGTAGGCGATAATGCCAGCTTCGTCTACGAAGATTGCGTTGGGGATGGCCTTGAAACCGAAGAGGCGGCTGAGGAGGTTATTGTGGTCGATGACAGTGGGGTAGGTGGCTCCGGCGATATCCACAAAGGGACGGGCCATTTCCGCGCCTTGCGCGTCGACGGCCACGGAGAGGACCTCCAGGCCCTTGGAGCGGTTGTCTCGATAGAACTGCTGCCAAACTGGCAGTTGGCCGCGACATCCTCACCAGGAGGCCCACATGAAAACGATGACTTTTCTACCTCTCAGGGAGGACAGGGATATCATTTCGCCGTCCAGTGAGGGCAGGGTGAAGTCTGGGGAAGGGTCTCCGACCTTGGGGTAGCCGGGTGCGATGGTGGTCATTTTGGGCTCCTTATGATAGCGGGATCAGGGATGGCCGGGGAGGCCCGGCTGATGGGTGCGCAGCAGGTATAGGGAGGTACGGGCGGTGAAGAAGAGGTCGCGGCGGTCGGGGCCGCCAAAGGCCAGGTTGGCGGGGACTTCGGGGAGCTTGATGGTGCCGAGGTGGCTGCCGTCGGCGTCGAAGATCCAACAGCCGCCCGCGCCGGTGCAGAAGATGCGGCCTTCAACGTCCACCTTCATGCCGTCGGGGACGCCGTCTTCGTCGGAGAACATGTCGGCGAAGATGCGGTTGTTAGTCAGGGAGCCGTCGGGTTGAACGTCGAAGACGCGGATGAACTCGTGGGGGCGGACTTCACTGCGGCTGATGGCGACGTACATGGTCTGTTCGTCGGGGGAGAAGGCAAGGCCGTTGGGGTACTCGCATTCGTCGGTGGCGACGGAGAGGGAGCCGTCGGTAGAGACCATCATTACGCCGGCGAAGTCCAACTCGCGCTCTTCGGCGGGGAGCCGCCCGGCGGGGTCGGTGAAGTAGATAGTCCCGTCGGAGCGGCAGACCACGTCGTTGGGCCGGTTGAGGCGCTTGCCGTCGTAGCTGCTGGCGATATCGATCCACTCGCCGTCATCCATCTTTCGGGTGACGCGTCGGCGTCCGCCCTCGCACATAAGCATACGGCCCTGCTTGTCGAAGGTGGTACCGTTGCCTTCACCCGAATCCCTGCGGACTATCTGGGTGCCGGTGGCGCGGCTCCAGCGAAGCTGCAGATTGCGGCGAAGGTCTACAAAGTAGATGAAGCCGTCGGGGGCCCAGAGGGGGCCTTCCGTGAAGCGAAAGCCGGTGCAGGCCATCTCCGGGTAGGTGACTTCGAGGATGTGGGAGAGATCTTCGTTCAAGGGGTCTCCTTGGGAGATTTTTGACCGTTCAAGGATAGGGGGAAGGCGATATCATCGTCAATAAGGGCAGGTTCTGGTAGGATAGGGCTATGTTGGGACCAATTGCGTTGGCGGGGGGCGACGAGTTTCGCCCCGGTTGCAGAGTAATGGATAAGGCGCTGCTGGAGTTGGGGGCTTCCGACCAACCGACGGTGCTGGTAATCCCCACGGCGGCTGCGGCGGAGGGGAGGCCGGATATGGCGGCTGCCAACGGGGTCGTATACTTTTCGAGCCTGGGGGCGCAGGCAATGCCGTTGATGGTGCTCACCCGTGAGGAAGCGAACGTGCCGGAGCTTGCGGTGGCGTTGGAGGATATAACTCACGTGTACTTTTCGGGCGGGAGTCCTGACTATCTGCTGGAGGTGTTGAGAGGGTCGCTGCTGTTGGAGCAGATATTAGAGTGGAGACGAGGAGGTGGTGTGCTGGCAGGGTCGAGCGCGGGGGCGATGGTTATGGGGGAATATATGCGGTCGCCGAGGAGTGGCGAGTGGGTTGAGGGGCTGGGTGTTTGTCCCGGCGTGGGCGTGCTGCCTCATCACGAGGGGCGGGACCCGAAGGAGGTTGCGGCAAGCCTGAAAGGGGCTTTGCCGGAGGATATCGACGTTCTGGGGATCGACGCCCAGAGCGGGTGCGTGACGCAGAAAGGACAGTGGGAGGTGCTGGGAGAGGGTGGGGTTACGGTGTACCGTCGGGACGGCTGGCGTCTGCACGTTGCCGGTCCTTTTTCCCTTGGTGGATAGGCGTGTTTATGCTCACCCGGAAAGCAGAAACAGTATAATCGCATGACTATTTGAGGAGGTTGTCCAATGTCCCAGCTAAATTCGCTGTTGAGCCAGGTGGACCAGAATTTCGACGAGCTTCTGAGTCTTCACAGGGATTTGGTGCGAATACCCTCGGTGAACACCGGCTTTATGCCTACGGGCAACGAGACGGAGGTGGCGGACTATGCAAAGCAGTGGCTGGAGCAGCAGGGAATCTCGTCGGAGATTCTAGAGTCGGACAAGGACAGGGGGAACCTGATAGGGCAGATGCCGGGAGAGTCCGGTGAGAACAAGCTGCTGCTGATGTCGCACCTGGACGTGGTGCCGGTGGAGGACGTTGCCAAGTGGGACTACGATCCCTTCGGGGCGGAGGTGGACGAGGGACGGATTTTCGGCCGGGGGGCGTCGGACTGCAAAGGACTGCTGGCCTGCCAGATTATGGCGATGAGCCTGTTGCAGCGCAACGGGGTGCAGCTTTCGGACAACCTGGTGCTGGCGTCGGGGGCCGACGAGGAGAGCGGGGGGCGGTACGGGTTCGGCTGGCTGGCGGAGAACCACCCGGAGAAGATTCGGGCGCCTCTGGCGGTTAACGAAGGCGGAGGGACTCACCTGAACGTGGCGGGGACAACGACGTACCTGCTGGGAGTGGGGGAGAAGGGGAGGCTGGAGGTTAAGCTGGACGTTAAGGGGACGAGCGCCCACGCCTCGACGCCGTGGATGGGGGACAACGCGAACTTCAAGGTGGCGGAGATACTGAAGCGGCTGGAGGCCTACGAGGCGGAGCGGGATACTTCTTCAGCCATCTTCAACTACCTTTCGAGCATGGCGATAGAGGACGTGGCTACGCCGGAGAACGTGGACGCGATAATCGAGGAGGTTGGCAGCCGCAACCCGCAGCTTGGCTCGATTCTGAGGGCGCTGTCGCGGATGACGTTGACGCCGACGATGATTGAGGGGGGAATCAAGTCCAACAGCGTGCCGGAAATGTGCCGGATTACGTGCGACGTGCGGACCCTGCCGCACCAGGACGACGGATATACCCGGAGCGAGCTTGAGGGGATCCTGGAGGGGATAGATGGGGTGGCAGTAGACATCGACTATATGGCGGTGCCGAACAGTTCCCAGTTCGAGACGGACTTTGCGAGGCGCATCCAGGAGGCGACGAGCCTGAGTTTGGACCGGCGGGACCTGAACTGGATTCCCTCGATTTCGACGGGGTTTACGGATTCAAGGTTCCTGCGCCCGCTGGGAACGGTCACCTACGGGTTCAGCGGGTCACATCCGGAGGACGACCCGCTTCTGGACCACATTCACGGGACAAACGAGTCATTCGGGGTTAAGAGCCTGGTCAGCGGAACGAAGATAATGCTGGCGCTGGCTTATGACCTGCTGGCGGTGAGGTAGCAACGGGGAACAAATGGTTGACATAAACTAGGGGATGGTGTGGCATAATTGCCACTTGCTCCCCGTCCGCTCATCTATGGTTTCGGCCATAGTCACCGGGCGGGTGTTTTTTTGTGCGTACTATAGTATTTATCGACGGTCAAAACCTGTATCACCTAGCTAAGAAGGCTTGGGAATCTTCATCTGCTTCTGAATACACTTGGCCGAGCTATGACGTTGAGAGACTGGCTAATGCTCTGGTAAACGAGACTAGCGGGCGAACCCTAACCGAGATTCGATTCTATACAGGGGGTCCTAATCCAAAGACGGGGCCGAAGCAGGCATACTGGGATGGATTCTGGTCAAACAAGATCAGGCGTCTACATAGGCAGGGCATTTACGTCTACAGGGGCAGAGTGAATGTTGGAGGCCAAGAGAAAGGGGTCGACGTCAGTCTGGCTATCGACTTGATTCAAGCCACTTATGAAAGCCGTCATGAGGCGGCAATAATCGTGAGCCAGGACTCTGACTTCGGGCCGGCGGTACGCTTAGCAAAGCAGATCGTCAACGGGCAGGGCAGGATGCTGGTATTTGAATCCCACTTTCCGGTGGGGCCGGCAAGCCGGTCGCCTAGAGGGGTTCCTGGGACTACTTGGCGTCCGATTGAGCAAGCGACGTATGATGCCTACCTGGACTCCAGAGACTACCGCCCCAAGAGAATTTCTCTGAGCTAGCGCCAGATGCAGTAGGTTAGACGGGGGCTAGTTGTTCCAGTTGGTCGCCGACGTGGGCCTGGATGAGGTCCAGGGTAGCAAAGTCCCACTCTGAGACGAAGATTATGGCGGTGCCGGGCCTGCCCATGCGGGCGGTGCGGCCGATGCGATGGACGTACTCTTCCAGGTTGTCGGGCATGTCGTAGTTGAATACGTGGGAGACGGCGGGAATGTCCAGGCCTCGTGAGGCCACGTTGGTTGCCACCAGTATCCTGAGAGTCTTTGCTCGGAACCGCTTCATTACGGCGTTGCGCTGAGCCTGAGACATATCACCGTGGATGGCCTGGGCATCGAACCCGCTCCGACGTAGGCTGCGTTCCAGCTTGTCGACGCCGACCTTGGTGCGTCGGAAGACGAGGGCCTGGGAAACGGCCTCGGAGTCTTGGAGGAGGTTGAAGAGAAGCCTGTTGCGGTCCCTTTCGGCTACCTCGTAGTAGACCTGGCGGAATTCCTTGACGGGCTCCGCCTCGCCGCCGACGCGCACCCATTCGGGGTTGCGGAGGTAGCGATAGGCCAGGGTGCGGATGGGTCCGGGCATTGTGGCGGAGAAGAGGAGGGTCTGGCGAGATCGGGGGGTGCGTCTCAGGATGTAGGCGATGTCGGGAGCGAATCCGATATCCAGCATCTGGTCGGCTTCGTCGAGGACAGCAGTCGTCAGGAGATCGAGGCGGACGGTGCCTCGTTCCATGTGGTCCATCAGTCGTCCGGGGGTGGCAACGACGATGTGGGAACGTTTGCCGAGGGCGGTCAACTGCTTGCTCATGGCCTGGCCACCATAGACGGCGACGGTCTTGACGCCCCTGTATTCGCCGAGTCTGACCAACTCGTCTCGCACCTGCATGGCGAGTTCGCGAGTGGGGGTGAGGATGAGGGCCTGGATATGTGGGGAGTTGGTGTCTACCATCTCCACGAGGGGGATGCCGAAGGAGGCGGTCTTGCCAGTACCGGTCTGGGCCTGGCCAACGACGTCCTGGCCGGATTGCACCAGCGGTATCACTTCCGCCTGGATGGGGGTAGGCTCGCGGTAGCCCATGGCTGCGAGAGACCTGGATACGGGAGGGGAGACGGGGATTTCGCCGAAAGTCTCGGAGATTGGGAGAGGTTCGCGTTTGGCGACACCGTTGGTGGTTGGGGTGGGAGCCGGTGCGGTGGTGGCGGCGGACTTTCGCCTGCGGCGGCGACGGCGACGTCGCTTGGGCTTGTGCCCGTTGGTCTGAGACCTTGAGCCGTTCGCGCCAAGGTATGGGGAAGGCGTGCCGGGACGGGCTTGGGTGGCGACGGTCGCCGAGGGTTCAGGGATTACAGGGGGTGAAGTATCTTCCGAGAGGTCGGGCTTGGCCGGTTGAGACTTGGGTGTCTCTTTAGTGAATAGGGTGGTGAACTTGCGAATTACTGGTCGAAGAATGGAAAGGGCCTCCGGAGTGTAGGTATGGCGGTGGTTTGGCGTATACAGAAGGGGCGCTCCACCGCAGGGTGTGCGCCCGAATGAGAGTCCTATGTACTTTTGCTATCATGAACACCGCTCTACACCTAAGTTATCACAGGCGGTTCGTTTGTGTCAAAAGGCGGTGGCACAGGGTTTGGGGAGTCGCTGACTGAGCTCATCGAGCCGTTGCTGTTGCCGCAATGGCGCTTCTCCCTTGACGGGGGATTGGTTCGTCTCTACACTGCGATCAAGAGACGCAGAGAAGCGTCGATGCCGGCCGTGGGATTCGCCGGCGCTTCGGTACGGAAGGGGGACGCAATGTTTAGCCAGGAACAGATGATGGAGATAATTCAGAAACGCCGTGGGGATTCGGTGATTGTGACTGTGGAGAGGGCCAGCGTGGCATGGCCGAAGATTAGCACTATGCCTGCGCGGGACGTTTCGCCTACGGTGATGGGGAAAGGTTCTTCCTTTGCACTTGGCGTTTGCCTGGCGCAACCCGACACCAAGGTCATCGTCTTCGACGGGGACGGCAGCCTGTTGATGAACCTGGGGACGTTGACCACGGTCGGCAACATGAAGCCGAAGAACCTGTACCACTTCGTGCTGGAGAACGGGATGTACGCGACTACGGGCGGACAGCCGATTCCGGGCCAGAACGAGATTTCCTTCTCAGGGATGGCGGAGGATGCGGGGTATGTGAACGTTTACGACTTCGACGACCTGGAGGAGTTTGACGGCCGGATAGACGAGGTCTTGAACGCGGATGGGCCAGCATTGATTTGCGTAAAGACGACGCCGAATCCGCGATTGCCGGGACAGCGTCCGCAGGAGCACTCAGTGAGGCGTCGAACAATCCGGGAAGCGGTGTCAGACTTGCAGGAGAGTTTGGCGGGAGGGTAGGTTTTCACCTTCCCATCCCTTCTACAAACTCAGGTCAGGTTTCGATCTTCCCCCGTACAGTGGGGAAGAGGTCAAGTGAGGGGCTGTTTAGGAACCGCCCCTTCGTTGTTTAGCCGACGAGGGTTGCTTCTACGCTGAGTTCCACGTTGCCCTTGAGGGCTTGGGATATGGGGCAGCCGTCCTTGGCGGCTTCGGCGGCTTCGGCGAAACCTGCGGCGTCGATGCCGTCCACCCAACCCTTGACGGTCAGTGAGCTAGAGGTGACCTTGGGGCCGCCTCCCGCGTCGCTGAATACGACGAGGGCAGTCACTTCCAGCTTCTTGGGGATGGCGCCACCTTCGTTCAGGCCGTGGGAGAAGGCCATGGCATAACAGCTGGCATGGGCGGCGGCGACCAATTCCTCGGGGCTGGTGCGGCCGTCGGCTCTTTCGGTTCGGGAGGCCCAGGTGACGGGGAGGCCGGTGAATGCCTTGCTGGTAGCAGCGTCAACCGATCCTCCGCCCCTTATGAGATTGCCTTCCCATGTTGCTTGCGCCCTTCTTAAGGCCCTCATTGAATCCTCCTTTGTAATTGGTTAGCCTACATACTACTATAGTTGGGACTTGGGGGCGAATGTCGACGACACAGACGACGAGATTCTTCACTTTGCTTCGCTGCGTTCAGAATGACATAGCCTTGGAGATGTGGATGGGTTCCTGCCATAGCGGGACTTGGAAACAGTTGGGAGGCTTCCGATGATTACGAAATTCGACAGCTTGTTTGCGGGGCACGTGGACGTGGAAAACGTGGGTTATGCGGGGACGCCGGTGAACGACCGATACTATTCCGACGAATACCTGGCGACGGCCTTCGACAAGTCGTTGGCCATCGCCCAGCTAATGGACCAGAAGGGGTACGACACGCTGTGGCTGGCGGAGCACCACTTCCAGCCGGAGGGGTTCGAGTGCATTCCCAACGTGCTGATGCTGAGCGTGCACCTGGCGCACCAGACGGAGCGGATTAACTTCGGGTGCGGATTCAACATTACGCCCATGTGGCACCCGCTGCGGCTGGCAGAGGACTATGCACAGGCGGACATCTTTACGAAGGGCAGGGTGATTTTCGGCGTCGGTCGTGGGTACCACACACGAGAGGTGGAGACCTTCGGGTCGCCGTTGCTGGACCAAGGAGCGAATCGGGACCTGTTCGAAGAGCAGGTGGACATCATTTTCAAGGCGTTGACGGAGAGGCCTTTCTCCCATAAGGGGGAATACTACGAACTGCCGCCGGAGGTGCCGTATCGGGGCTACGACCTGAAGGAGCTGACACTGGTGCCGAAGCCGATCTATAGGCCGCTGGAGTGCTGGCAGCCGATTCAGAGCGCGACGCCGCGGGGGTTGGACTTCATGGTGAAGCATGGCATCAAGGGGCTTATCGGCGGGGGCGTGGCGGAAGGGGGAGCGATGGACAATACTATAATGGCGTGGCAGCAGGCCCACGCCAGGGCGGGGAACCAGAAGGCTTTGGGGGAGGACCTGAGCATCGGGTTTCATTTCTTTCTGTCGGACTCGGTAGAGGAGGGAATGGAGCGGTACTCGAAGTTCTACGAAGAGAACATCAAGATGTTCGGCCCGCTGCGGCTGGTGCGGGCGCTTTCCGACGAGCAGATTGAGCAAATGGGCAACCCGGAAACTGCACCTACGGCGGGTTTGCCGACTATGGCGCAGGCTATCGAGGCGGGGGCGGTACTGTGCGGCCCGCCGCAGCGGGTTATCGAGCAGTTGAAGGGGTTGGAGGAGCGCTTGCCGGGATTGGACAGGGTGAGTGTGAGCCAGCCTGTGGGGACCCCGGAGGCGGTGGTGCTGGAACAGCTGGAGTGGTTCTCCGAGGACGTGATGCCGGAGTTTGTTGCGAGGTAGTTGGGGGACTAGAGGGAGTATCATCCACATCGAGGGGAAGGGCGAAGAGGGGTGCGGTCTGCGGACCGCCCCTACTGGGGTGATGGCGCCATTTGTCGTGCCTCACCCTTCGTCCTTCGACAAGCTTTGGGTGAGCGGGAGCAGGAGATTCCTCGGCTACGCTGCGCTGCGCTTGGAATGACAGTTGGGGATGTTGGACTTCGTTCAGAATGACAGTTGTATAGGAGGGTGAAGTGGGCGTTTGCCGTAGGACGGGGTTGGGCTTAGACTAAGGCCAATCGATCACATCGGTTTAGGAGGCAAACACTATGCGCGGGAATACTGCCCTGGCGAACGTGCTGAAGATGGAAGGGACGGAGCTTCTCTTCTGCTATCCGGCGAACCCACTCATCGAGGCGGCGGCAATTGCCGGCATACGGCCCATCATGTCGCGCACGGAGAGGACGACGGTGAACATGGCCGACGGGTTCACGCGGGTGTCCAACGGTCGTCGGACGGGGGTGGTTGTCACCCAATCGGGGCCGGGCATCGAGAACGCCTACGGCGGCGTTGCCCACGCATATGCGGAGTCGATTCCGATTCTGGTGGTCCCCGGAGGGCCGCCTCGGGACAGGACGCAGCAGCTTCCCAACTTCCCTGCCGTAGAAGCTTATGACAAGGTGCTGAAGTGGGGAGCGCAGGCTAACCAGGCGGCGCGGATTCCTGAGATGATGCGTCGGGCGTATACGTCGCTGCGTTCAGGCCGTCCGGGGCCGGTGATGGTGGAGGTGCCGGCGGACGTGGGAGAGGAGGAGATCTCCGAGGAAGCCTTCGACTACAGGCCTGTAGGTGCCATTCGGAGCGCGGGAGACCCGGCGGATGTGCGGGCGGCGGCTCGGGCGTTGCTCAACGCCAAGAGGCCGGTTATCTACGCCGGTCAGGGGGTGCTGTGGGCTGAGGCTTCGTGGGAATTGGTCACCCTGGCGGAGTTGGCCAACGCACCGGTGATGACGACGAACATTGGCAAGAGCGCCTTCCCGGAGAACCATGCGCTGGCGCTGGGGACGGGGGCCAACACCCTGACCAAGCAGGTACGTCACTTTCTGGACAGGGCCGACCTGGTGCTTGGCGTTGGTTGCAGCTTCACGACGAATCTGGCGTCTATTGGGGTGCCGCCTGGGAAGACTATGGTGCAGTGTACGGTGGATGCTCGCGACATCAACAAGGAGCACCGGATAGACCATGCCGTCATCGGCGATGCCAAGCTGGTATTGGGTCAGCTAATCGAGGAGGTCAAGAGACTGACGGGGGAGGGTGGACGGCGGGGAGAGTCAGAGCCAGCGGGAGAGATAGCACGGGTGAAGGGGGAGTGGCTGGAGGAATGGATGCCGCGTCTGACCTCGGACGAAGTCCCCATCAATCCGTACCGGATCATCTGGGACTTGATGCACACGCTGGACAGGACGCAGACCATCGTCACCCACGACTCGGGGCATCCGCGGGATCAGACGATACCGTTTTACGAGGCGATTGTGCCGCGGGGGTACCTGGGTTGGGGGAATTCGAGCCAGCTTGGATACTCGGTGGGGTTGAGCATGGGGGCGAAGCTGGCGGCGCCGGAGAAGACGGTGGTGACGATTATGGGGGACGCGGCTATAGGGATGGCGGGTATGGACATCGAGACGGCGTCGCGGCTGGAGATACCGATTCTGCTGGTGGTGTTCAACAATCACGTGCTGAGCGGGTATTCCGTTAACTACCCGGTGGCGACGGAGCGGTTCGGGTTCACGAACCTGTACGGCAACTACGCCGATTTGTCGCAGGCGCTGGGAGGCTACGGGGAGCGGATTACGGACCCGTCGGAGATTGTCCCGGCGCTGGGACGAGCGCAGGAGGCAATGGCGGCAGGGAAGCCCGCGCTGCTGGAGTTCATGACGAAGGAAGAGAATGCGCTGTCGCGGTATTAGGATTTGGTTGTGAAGTACGCTGTGATGATTGAGAAAGGGCCAAACAGCTACGGCGCCCACGTGCCGGACTTGCCGGGTGCGTGGCCGCAGCCGAGACTAGGGAAGAGGTGTGCGCGCTGATACGTGAGGCGATTCAACTCTACATAGAGGCGCTTGAGGAGGATGGTCTTCCCGTTCCGGAGCCGCAGTCCTACGAGTTGATTCATGCCTAACGGAGGGTCTGATTGCTGCGGGACGTGCTGGTTCAATCGCACTAATCAGGGGGAAAGGGACTGGCAGCGATTCCGAGACGAGTCTGTAGAGCCTTTCTGCGACATTCGGGGACAGGCGATTGAGAACCCCTTTTACACCTATTGCGCCAATCATCCACATCGTCGGCCAGACAGGGACA